>JAGWHE010000072.1 GCA_028866945.1 Nitrososphaerota archaeon | reverse complement strand
CTCCAAGATCAGAGCCCTCACGGCCGCCGGGGTGAAGGTCGCCAGGACTCCCATGGAGGTCCCGGCCCTGGTCAGGCAGAGCCTGGCCTAGGCCCGCTCCGCGTTCTTCCTGGCCGCAGCCCTTACCAGCTTCTTCACGAGCGCTTCCGGGACCTCCCCGTCGAGCGGGAAGTGCAGGGACGACTTTGTCATCACGTACCCCCTGAGCTCTGCCTTGTGCTCCTCGAGCACCGGCGGGCGGACGAACAGGCCGATGTGCCCCTTCAAGAGCCCGAACCAGGCCAGCCGCCCTCCGAGGTCGTAGAAGGGTATCCGGTAGCTGATGCTCTCCCTGGCTCCCGGCGCCGCTTCGAGGATCGCCTTCCGCATCGCCCTGAGCTTCGGCCGCGCAGAGGACGGGGCGGCGGCGATGTACGCGTCTACGGTCCCGGGCGGCACCCGGGCCGCTGAGGCCGCAAGAGGTTAAGGGTTCACCGAAACCTTATAGTCGGGATTCGGAAGGCGAGGGAAAGCCCGACATGCCCATCGCAGACGCCGCCAAGAAGCAGATTGCCCAGAAGAGGAGGCTCTTCCTCCAGGTCTGCCTCAGGTGCGGGGCGCGAAACCCTCTCAACGCCGAGAGGTGCCGTAAGTGCAAGTCAGGGGACCTCAGGCTGAAGAACCGCTCGGTCGGTCTGAAGAAGTAGCCTGGCCTAGCCGGTCGCAGAGGAGCCCCTTGGCCGTCTGGACGCGGACCGGCCACAGCTTATGCCTTCAGCGCAGGATTTATCCATGCAGTTGGCAGCGGGCGCCTCGGGGCCCGTGGTCTAGTCTGGTTATGACGTCGCTCTCACACGGCGAATCGAGGACCCCGTCCTCGCGCCAGAATCCCCGGTCCAACTCCGGGCGGGCCCACCTTTCTCTTACCGCCGATACTTCTCGTACTCGACCCTGGTGAGCAGGTCAGCTTCCTCGTTCTGCTCCCTGGGGACCCACTCGAACCTGACGAAGCCGAACTCCTTAATCAGGTCCCGGGCTTCCTTCATCTTCCCGACGTACATCCCCCCCTTCACCTTCCACCCTTCGCTCATCTGGCCCACCAGCAGCTTCGAGTCGGATTTCACGACGACGTCCCCCGTGGCCCCCAGGGCCCTGAGCTTCTTCAGCGCCTCGGCCAGGGCGGTGTACTCTGCGAAGTTGCTCGTGACGTCGCGCCCGGCGAGCCCCGACCCTTCAGCCAGCTTCCTCACGCCCTCGTAGATGACGTAGGCATAGATCCCCAGGCCGGGGTTCCGGGGCTGGGCGAGGCCGTCTATGTAGGCCGTGACTGTCAAGGGGGCTCCCTTCAGAACCAGGGGGTCTGCAGTCTGCTTATCTGTGACGAAACCTTGTCCACGTATTCGTTCATCCGCGCGAGCATCGTCTTCGATGTGATGAACCCCACCACCTTGCCTCCGTCCTTCACCAGGAGCCTGCGGACCCCGCGCTCGGACATCATCTGGGAGACGTCTGCGAGCCCGGTCCCCGCGTCCACGCTGAGCAGGTCAGTCGACATTATCTCCCCCAGGGTCACCAGCTTCGGGTCCTTCCCTTCGGCCACGACCTTCGAGAGCACGTCCCACTCGGTCACAAGCCCCTTGGGGTCGGCCGGGCTCCCGATCACCGCGAAGCCTCGTCTGGACTCCTTCATCGCCTTGGCGGCCTCGAGGACCGAGCTGCCGGAAGAGAGCGAGAGGAAGTCCGTCTCCACTATGTCGCGCGCGTAGAGGACCATGGCCCCATCGGAAACCCAAGTCGATTTAGTCTTTTCCTCGTGTATATCCTCTCGGAAAATTCAAACGCTTATGAACCGTCAGGGAGCCACTCGCACTTGCGTTTTTGAAAGAGACCCGTAAGCGCGAGTTCCCACTCATCTACTCGAAGGGGAAGAAGCTCTTCAACATAGTAGTCCACATGTCCGACGACCCCGGCTCCATGCGCGCGGTCCTCGACGCCCTTGGGGAAAGGGTGAACCTGATCGGCACGTCCTCCTACACCCTGAGCGACGGCACCGCCATGTTCACCGCCTTCGCCGAGGGCCTGTCAAAGGATGAGACCGCTTC
>JAGWHE010000038.1 GCA_028866945.1 Nitrososphaerota archaeon | reverse complement strand
AGCGCATGGCCCGACGGCTCCCCAAATCTGAGTTGCACCTGCACATCGAAGGCACGCTCGAACCGGAACTGTTGCTCAGCCTTGCCCACCGCAACGGAGTGAAGACGGCATACGCCTCGCCAGAAGAAGCAAGAGCCGCCTACAATTTCACAGACCTGCAGAGCTTCTTGGACATCTACTACGGGGCCATGAGGACGCTGATTGAAGAGCGGGACTTCTACGATCTGACCATGGCCTACGTGAAGAAGGCCGCGTCGGAGGGCGTGGTGCATGCAGAGATCTTCTTCGACCCCCAGGCCCACACCAGCAGAGGGGTGCCATTCGACAACGTGGTCAAAGGGATTCACAGAGCCCTAGAAGACGCGATGTCTGGGTTCGGTTTTTCATCGAGTCTCATAATGTGCTTTCTCAGGGACATGAGCGTCGAATCGGCGTCGGAGACGCTGGAGCAGGCCCTGAGGTACAAGAGATGGATAAAGTCGGTAGGGATGGATTCGAAAGAGTTGGGCAATCCGCCGCGGAAGTTCGCAGGCGTGTATGACCGGGCAAGGGCAGAGGGGTTCATGGCGGTCGCTCACGCCGGTGAAGAGGCCCCGCCCGAGTACGTATGGGAAGCGCTTGATTCGTTGAAGATTTCCAGGATAGACCATGGGTATCACATGTTCGAAGACCTCAACCTCGTGAAGAGGGTGGTGACGGAACGAATCCCGGTGACTTTCTGTCCCCTCGCGTCCATGGGGGTCGAGTACTTCAGGTCGGTCGCGGAGATGCCTGTGAGGGAGGCCCTCGACCTGGGGATGGTAGCCTGCATAAACTCGGACGACCCAGCCTACTTCAAGGGGTACATCGCAGAGAACCTCGACGCGGTGATTGACGCCTTCTCGCTAGGCGAGGAGGACGTTCTGCAGTTGCTGAGGAACTCGTTCGAAGCCTCGTTCCTAGACCGCGCCGCCAAAGAGGAGCATATCAGGAAGCTTGGCGAGCTGGCGAGCGAGCCTGTCCCAGCTGACCGCTAGGACGTCCCGAAGGACAGCCCCAGCTCCTTCATCCACTTCCTGTAGGCCACGGCTATCCGGTCGGAGCGGAGATGGAGCTCCGCCTGCAGGTCGAGCGGGAGCCGCTCAGGCCTCTGCGACTCGACCACAGGTATGTCCTGTTGGGTTATCAGGCTCTGAGTCCTGATCATCTCTTCCTCCGGAATCTCCTTTCCGTAGTTCATGGCTATCCAGAACCAAGCCACAGAGTCGAACTCGCTAAGCGGGCAGACGGACGCGAAGATGGAGAACCGCCCTGCGACCGTGTCCTTGGAAAGGTACATGGTGAGCGGCCTGAAGACCTTGTAGGTGTATGTGACATCCTTGGCGACGCCTGTGCCGTCAGGGTCGGGCTGCCATATCCTCACGTTCCTGGCGACTATGCCTTCCTCCGTCTGCTCCACTTCGTAGTCCTGTATCTCGGCGTGGGCCCTTTCGCCGAGTATGCCTTCGTGGACGAAAGGAAGATGCGCGACGTCAAGGAAGTTCTCCACTGCGCGGGTGCCGCTGGCCCTGTACCGGAACGGACCGCAGCACACCTTCCTGAACGAGGGGTCGCCCCACTCCTCGAAGGGGGGCACATCCCGGGAGGGCTCGCCCAAGCACACCCATACGAGCCCATAGCTCTCCTTCACGCGGTAAGTCCGCACCTTTGCCTTTACAGGGGGCTTCTGCTCCGGATGGGCAGGAATCTTGACGCACTCTCCGTCCGCGTTGTAGGTCCATCCATGGTACGCGCATTCCAGGCGGTCCTCCTTCAGATGCCCTAACGAGAGCCTGGTGCCTCTGTGGACGCAGAGGTCCTGCCAGACCCTGACCTCGCCGTTCATCCGCCAGATCACCAGGTCCTCCCCGAGGAGCCTTGCCGGAAGGATGGTCGCCTCAGGTATGTCTGAGGACTTCGCGATCGGATGCCAGTCGTTAAGGAGGATGGGATCCTCGATCATGGCGGGAGACTTCTAGTCGGGCGGGAGTTCCTTGTAGTTCAGGTCGATGTTCATGCCGCGCTTCTTGTGGTACCACCGCGAAGCGAGGTAGATCAGAGCGCCTGCGATCAGCGTGGACAGGATGTATGTCTCGTTCAGCCATGCCGGGTTGACCGTGAATATGCTGAAAGTCGGGCTCGTCAGGTACTGGTAGACGAGGAAGGCGAAGGCGCCTGCGTCGAGGATGCCGAACACGGCCAGCAGAGTCCGAGCCGAACCCTTCTCCTTCTTGATCCCATGGGTGGCTGCGGTCAGCCCGACTATCGTGAAGTAAATCATGGAGGCAATTATCGTGCCGAAGAGCGCGAAGAAGGAACTCGAGAAGTAGGAGGCCAGGCCGATGAGGAGGACGGCCACCACGAGGTCGACGGCCATTGCCACCATCGGAGAGCCGAACCTTGGGCTCACGTACGACAGCTTTGCGGGGAGGAACCTGTCGAGGGACTGGGCGAGCATGTACCTCGAGAACACTATCACACCGTATGCAATCACTCCGAACTGCATCAGAATCGAACCTATGCCGATTATCCCCGCAATCCAGATGTTGCCTGAGACGGCCATCGCCAGGGTGAAGAAGTTCAACCCGTCATTGGCCCAGGCGTGACTGGCGAATGCAGAGTTGACGAATGGCATCCCAGCCACTCCGTATAGGACCGCAAGGGCTCCTGTCAGGAGCACGAGGGCGGTGACGGCTGAAATCGGGACGTTCCACTTCAGGGCCCGCTTGTCCTTGATCTCGGAGGCGACTGCGGGAGCCGCGTTCAGCCATGGGTAGACGAAGGCGAAGACGACCGGCATGATGTAGATGGTGTTGCCGAAGTTGATGTCGAACAGGCCGCCTGACGCCGCGTAGTGGGAGCTGAGATACTCGTAGGTGGAGTTGGCGCCGCCGTACTGAAGGTAAGGAGCCGTCCCGTCGATGTAGGCCTTGACTCCCGCCTGGCCGGCGTAGAGCAGCTCCGCCATGGAGAGCAGCAGGGTGATCACGCCGATTATTGTGAGAACCGAGACCAGCCTGTAGCCGACCTTGGGCTTCCAGATGTTGAGCAGGATCACGGCTGCGAATGGTACCGCTCCGACGAGGAATTGGGTGGCGGGGTCGGAGAACAGGTTGAACCAGTTGAAGTACGGCGGTGCGCCCACGCCCTGGTACCCCCAGTAGGTGAAGGACATCGTCAGCCCCGCGCTGCCGACTGTAAAGTCAGTCAAAATGGCCACGAGCGCCAGAAAGGCGAGCGTCTCCATTGTGTAGCCAAAGAACGACATGGTGCTCCCGAAGAAGCCGCCGAAGGTCCTGGAAATCCAGACATAGTCTCCGCCAGTCCGCGGGAACCGCCTCGACATCATGGTGTAGACCACGATCTGCGGGATGGCCAGAATGAACGCGATTACCGAGGCCGCCACCAGGTTGAGTCCTGTGACGCTGGGGACGATGAACAGCGTGGCCGTCGTTGAGCCTGCGATCGTCGTGAGGAGCGGACCGATCGACATGTTGCTCAGGTTGAGTGCGATGCTGTCGAGGAACGAGACGTTCTTCACAAGGCCGGTGCTTTCCCTTGCGAACACGGTAGGGGCCTTGGTCTCGTCAGGAGAGCCGCTCAACAGACATCGCAAAATGAACTACGTATATAACCAGTCTTTAACACAGATTAGTGAATCCTTCCGCGAGCTGTGAAAATCAGTACCCGATCTCCGAGCTCGGCCGGAGGTGGCGCATGGACTTCACCCTGCCGCACCTCTTGCACTTGTAGAGCCCCCTCCCCCTGGGGTTGTAGTCCCTGGTGTCCACTACCGCTTCATGCTCGGTCCTCATCCCGCACTTCTCGCACCAGCGGTACTCACCCAAGAGGATGAGGCGGCTGTGGTACCGGCGCAAAAACCTTTAGCGGCAGCGGCTCCCGTCTCGTCCGTGTTAGACCTCATTTCGGCCGGCCTGGTCCTGATGATGATCGGGCTCGGAGTGGTCGTCGTTTCGGCTCTCAGGGGGTCCCAGGGAGGCGAGAGCCAGTTGAAGGGCGCCGGGGTCGTGATGATCGGCCCGATTCCCATAATATTCGGGTCGGACGCGAAATGGGTGAGCGTGGCGATCGCCCTTGCGGCGCTGCTCGTCGTGCTGACCCTGCTGGCAGGTCTGGCGTAGGCCATGCAGAGGTTGATGGCCGCGGGGTTCCTGATAATCCTGACAGGGTTCGCCCTGCTCCTCGCAGGGGCCGCGTCATCGGGCGGAGCTTCAGTTGGCGGGGTCGTGTTCATCGGGCTGGTCCCGATAGCGTTCGGCTCTGGCCCGAGCGGCGGGGCCCTTGCTCTTGGCTCCGTCGTCGTGGGCGCGGCCATGCTCATAGTGATACTGGTCTGGAGCCTGCGCTTCAGAGATGTGAAAGGGGGCTAGGGGCGGGAAAATATTAAATACGAACAGCTCGAAGTTCGTCTCAAGTTGCAGCAAGTCCAGCCACTGGTCATGTTCACGCCTCTCGCCAGGCAGAAGCTCGGGGAGGTCCTGGAGGAGGAGAAGGCCACGGACTCCTTCCTGAAGATTGAGGTCTACCAAGGCGGCGGATGCGCCTGCAGCGGGGGGTTCAGGTACGCCCTGAGCCTAGAGAAGGCGCCCGGCGAGACCGACGTCGTCGAGGATGTCGGCGGATTGAAGGTCGTCGCCGCGAAGGCCGATGCAGAGATGCTCAGGGGGTCCAAGATCGATTTCATAGAGAGCCTGCAGAAGACAGGATTCAAGATAGAGAACCCCAACGTCCACGTTGAAGCCTGCGGCTGTGGCGGGCACTGAGACGCCTCGGACAAGAACTTAAGAGCAGACGGCTTTTCCGCGAACCACTTTGAAGTACGTGGAAGGCTCGAAGAGAGTCTTTCTCAGTACGGGCACTCGGTTTCCACGGGAAGTCATCTGGGCCGTGGGCGCGATCAAGCTCTCGGCCGCGAAGTCCAACGTCGAGCTTGGGCAACTTGACAAGGAGGTTGGGAAGGCGATCCAGGCGAAGGCGAAGGAGCTCATGGATGGCAAGCATGACGATATGATGATAGTGGACGTCTACCAGACCGGGTCGGGTACCGGCCTCAACATGAACGCCAACGAGGCCATCGCCGAACTCGCGTCGGAAGCCCTGGGGAGGAAAGTGCACCCGAACGACCACGTCAACATGAGCCAGTCGTCCAACGACGTCGGGCCGACAGCGGTCAGAGTTGCCGCGGTGGTCGCCGCCAGCGAGGACCTTGTACCTGCCCTCGAGAAGATGAGCAAGAGGCTATCTGCTCTCGGGAAGAGGACGTCGACCGTCTACAAGTCGGGAAGGACACACCTGCGGGACGCCCTCCCGGTGACGATGGGCCAGGAATTCGGCGCATACGCCGACGAGTTCTCAAGAGATGCCGACCTGGTGCGGAAGACCATGGGTTACCTTCTGGAGCTCCCGATTGGGGGGACGGCCGTGGGGACCGGACTGAACTCCGACCCGAAGTTCGGGGGGATGGTCGCCAGAGAGATCGCCAGCCTTTCAGGGCTCAAGTTTGTCAGCGCGCGGAACAAGTTCAGGGCGACGCGGCTTCTCACCGACATGTCGTCGTTGAGCGGGGCGATGAGGACGGTCAGCCTGAGCCTCTATAGGCTCTGCCAGGACCTGAGGTTGATGTTCTCCGGCCCCCTGACTGGCTTGGGTGAGATCGACATCCCGACGCAGGAAGAGGTCGCAGGGAGCAGCATCATGCCCGGGAAGACGAACCCTGTGACTGTAGAGAGCGCCCTCTTGGCGTCTGCCGAGGTGATTGGCCTTGACGGCGCCAATTCGTTCGCGGCGACATTGGGCGAGTTCGAGCTGACGATGGGGGTGCCCCTCATGGGGTACAACCTAGTGCTTCAGTCGAAGCTGCTTTCAGAGGCGCTGAACAAAGTCTCCGCGCTGGTAGTCGACCACGTCGTGCCGAAGAAGGCGAAGGCCCTCGCATACGCGGAAGCAAGCCCCGCCCTGATCACCCTCGTTTCCCCCAAGATTGGATATGACAAGGCGGCCGTGCTCGGGAAGGAGATCGCCAAGGGGGTCTCGGTCAGGTCAGCCCTGAAGAAGCTCGGATATGGACCAAGAGAGATCGAGTCGATTCTTGACATGAAGGGCCTGGTGAAACCGGGCATCCCTTCGAAGAAAGTCTGATGCCTGTTTTCGCCTGAAAACGGCAGTATTCAGCGTCTGACCCTGACGCCGATCTTCTCCATCAGCTTGCCCAGCTCGGAGTCGTCGACGGCGTCCATCCTCAGATATCTCAGTATCTCGTCCTCTTCCATCCCGACGTGTCTGGCCTCTGCCACGGTCGTCCTGTACGCCTCCAGCTCCGTCGGCCTGTCTACGTACTCGAATGCCTGGTCGTAGAGCTCCTTTCCCTCTAGGAACTGTCTGACGTGGACAAGAACGTGGATCACGTCCAGGTAGAGGAAGTCGTTCTTCGCGGCGACAAGATGCTTCGATCCGATGCAGATCGTCCCGGTGTCCCTGTCGAGCCATAACCCCGAGTCGCTCCGCTCTACCCTGAGCTTCAGGTGGCTCATGATCTTGGACATCTGCGCCTTGGAGCCGTAGACCCTGAGCAGCGCCGTTGAGGATTCAAGACCGGCGAAGACTTCTGAGAGCTTGTACTCGCCGACCCCTGCGCTCCGCTTGACGCGAAACGACTTTACCCGCAAACTGGACCCTGAAGCGCGGCCGAGTAATCAAAAGACTGGAACTCAAAAAGTCATATTGGCACGGTGAAGTTTGGTTCACATGGGACCACCGGCAGCTTCCCAGGCGGCCCGACGGAGATACCCTTACGTTATCCGGGCGGAGGGAGATAAGACGGGCACGGGTTGATTGCTTCACTGAGCGGGATACGGGGGGTCTACAACCAGGACCTGACTGCCGTAGATGTCTCGAAGCTCGTCGCGAACTTCGGCAGGGCGACGGGCTCGCATCAGTTCCTTTTGGCCAGGGACTCGCGGGCCTCGGGCCCCGCCATGAGCAGGGCCGCAGCGGCGGGACTGCTGTCGCTGGGAGCCGAGGTCTATGACTACGGAATTGTCAGCACGCCCGCAATTTTCAGGGAGAGCAGGACGAGGAAGATCCCTGCTGTCATGGTTACCGCGTCTCACAACGAACCCGAGTTCAACGGCCTGAAGTTCATAGTTGATGGGGCGGGGATAGGGAGAGATGTCTTCGAAGCCGTCGTATCCGGTCCGAAGGTGGCACCGCGAGAGTTCGGCGAAGGCTCGCTGAAGCGCGGCCCCAAGCCAGGCTATGTGGATGACCTGGTGGCCAGGTTCGGAGCAGGGTCGGCCGAGGGGGTAAGGGTTGCTACCGACTTTGGAGGTGGAGCCGCCATCGCCCATGCAGTCCCCCTACTGACCCAGATGGGGTGCGAGGTCACATCGCTGAACGACAGCCTCGGAGTTTTCAATCGCAAGGTCGACCCGGTCGCCGACGACCTGACCCTCCTCCGGAAGACCGTGGTGGAGAAGGGGTGCGACATCGGCCTGGGATTCGACTGTGATGGGGATAGGCTGGTGATTGTCGATTCAGATGGCAAGAAGAGGACCGGGGACTACATGCTCACCCTGGCTCTATCGGAGCTCCTCGTGCGGACCGGAGAGAAGAGCGTGGTGGTCTCTCTCGACACGACCCGGGCGGTGGACGACGTCGCGGGGGGGCTCGGTTGCAAGGTGTTCAGGTCTAGGGTCGGGGAGGCGAATGTGGTAGGGATGATGAAGGAGCGCGGCGCCCGACTCGGAGGAGAGGGGAGCAGCGGGGGGATGATTGATGGCGCATTCAACTACTGCAGGGACTCAATGCTCGCCGCCCTGGCGATAATCCAGGGGTTGGGGACCCATGGAAGGCGGTTTTACGAGACCGTCCCGGCCTACCACCAGGTCCGACTGGCGCTCGAGATACCCAAGGCCAGGGCCCTGAGGGCGCTCAGGAAGCTGTCCGGAGAGTATGGGGACGCCGACTCCTCGGACGGCCTGAAGGTCATGCTGCCGAAGAAATCCTGGGTCCTGATGAGGCCCTCCGGGACGGAGGACGTTGTCAGGGTCTCGGCCGAGTCGACCTCGGCCGACAGGGCGGAGCAGCTGGCGGAGTCGTTCGCCAAGAGGCTGAAGGAGATGACCAAGTAGCATGCCCGACGAGTTGGGAGTCATCCGGTCGATCGCTCGGGCGGCAGGCAGGCTCCCGAAGAACTACGCCAGAATCGGAGACGACGTTGCAGTGTTCCCGTCCAGGAGAGGCGACGTCGTGTTCAAGACGGACATGCTGGTGGAGCACACAGACGTCCCCGCCGGGATGACGTACCGCCAGGCTGCGCGCAAGACGGTGTCGATGTGCGTCAGCGACTTCGCGGCGAAGGGGGTCAGGCCTGAAGCGTTCATGGTCTCGGTCGGGCTTCGAAGGGACGTCGGCCAGAGCCAGGTCGACGGCCTTGCGGCGGGCCTGCGGGACGCATCCAGGAAGTGGGAGATCCACCTTGTCGGCGGGGACACGAACGAGGCGGAAGAGCTGGTGATAGACTGCGCGATGATCGGGTTCGCACAGAGGGTGGTGAGGAGAAGAGGGGCCTCCCCCGGGGACGTCCTTGTGGTGAGCGGGCCGTTCGGGTTCCCACCGGCGGGGCTGAGGATCCTCACCGCGGGAGCGAAGGCGAGCCCTGGGTTCAGCCGGAAGGCGGTGCGGAGCGTACTCGAGCCCGCCCCAGACCTCGACGTCGGCCTCGCCCTTGCACCCTTCCTCACGTCGTCCATGGACTCCAGCGACGGGCTGGCCAGGAGCATCCATACGCTTGCAAGGGAGAGCGGAGTGGGGTTCGAGCTCGCGAGGCTCCCGATGGGGGATGGTGTGGGAACATTCGCCGCCGCGAACGGCCTGGATCCCTGGCCCCTCGTCGTGGAGGGAGGGGAGGAGTACGTCATCGTAGGGACGGTGAGGAAAGCCGACCTGGATGAGGCGTCAGGCGCAGCAAGAAAGGCAGGCGGCCGGTTGATCCCCATCGGGTCGGCCACCGAGAGGAAGGGCACCGTCGTGCTGAGAGAAAGAGGAGTGATGAGGGCGGTCAGGGACGAAGGATGGACGCATCTACGCTGATGCGGCCCGCACCGTCTTGGCGAACTTCCTGACCAGCTGATCGGCGGCGTCCTGGGTTTCTGCCTCTGAGAAGATCCTGACTATGGGCTCGGTCCCGCTCGGCCTGACAAGGACCCAGGAGTGCGCGCCGGCCCAGACCTTCACCCCGTCAACCTTCTCGACGGTCCCCTTGGCCTGCTTCTCCACCGACCTCATCGCAGCCTCCACCTTCTTGGGGTTCACCTCGATCTTCGTCTTTGACTGGAAATACCTGGGGACCACGAAGGCCAGCGCCTTCGAGAATGACATCCCCCTGCTCGCGAGGCACTCGAGCATCAGCGCGGTGGTCATGGCTCCATCCCTGACTGGGATGTGAGGCTGGTAGATGCAACCCCCGTTTTCTTCAAATCCGAACACCGCGTTCCGTTCGATTATCGTCCTGGAAATCTCCACGGCCCCGACTTTGGTCCGGAGGACCTTGCCGCCGCGCTTCTTGGCCACCGCGTCGATGGCCTGGCCGGAGGCCACGGAGGTGACGACCGTGCCCCCGGGGTGCCTGTCCAGCACGTAGTCTGCCACAAGGCAGCCGCTCTGGTCCCCCCATAGTACCCTACCGGTCTCGTCGCAGAAGATCGACCTGTCTCCGTCCCCGTCATAGGCCACACCGAGGTCGGCTCCGACCGACCTCACGGCGGAAGAGAGGTCCTTCAGTGTGTCAGGAGTCGGCTCGGGGCCCCTACCAGGGAAGCCCCCGTCTACGACGGAGTTGAGAGTGATGAGCTTGCACCCCAGCGATTCGGCGATGTATGGAGCCGCCACCGATTGGGCGCCGTTGCCGAGGTCCATCACCATGGTGAACTTCCTTTCGGCCACCGCCTTGGCGCCCACTCTGGAGAGCACCCCCTTCTGGTACGTCCTCACCACTGAAGCATCTTGGCGCGCGACCCCGATCGTCTTCCAGTCGGCCTTCGTCTGAGACCCGTCGAAATAGATCTTCTCTATCCTCTGCTCGTCGAGCCTGGGGACCTCGACCCCGTCGGACCCGGACACCTTGATCCCGTTGTACTTCGCTGGGTTGTGCGAAGCCGTCACCATGACCCCTCCTCTGTACCCCAGGACCTTCACCGCGTACTGCAGCGCCGGGGTGGGGACCACGCCGCCTTCTGCCACGTCACGGCCCGCGCTGAGAAGACCAGAACCGACCGCATTCGATACCGCCGGCCCCGACAGGCGGCCGTCTCTCCCCACGAGCACCTCCCCGCTGCCGAAATAGGTGCCTATGGCCTCGCCGAGGCCGATGACGAAGTCGAGGTCGTGAGAGACGCCCGGGACGAACCTTACGCCGTTGGTCCCGAAGAGCCGCTGTTGTAGCGCGGCCAACGGCTGACGATTAGCCTCCGGATGGATAAAACCTTCCGATTCTGAGCGTCGTAAACGGCCGCTTCACAAGAGAGCGGGCGGCAAAAGCTTATGTCGAAACCTGGGGCGGAGCCGGCTGGGCCCGTAGCGCAGTACGGATAGCGTGGCAGCCTTCTAAGCTGTAGAGAGCGTGGCTCGCAGAGGTCGTGGGTTCAAATCCCACCGGGCCCGCCTTGTTCTCTAGGCTCCTACCTCTGGACAGCCCGCTGCCGCGTCACCTGCGGGACTGACGGAAGCCGAGGTACATTCCAGCCATCGCGATGACCGCAATGCCCGACACCCAGATCGCCAAGTCTGCAACGAGAGACCCCATGTCGAAGCCCCAGTTGTCTACGGGACCATTGATGGCGATCAAAGTGTGAGTGGCGTATTTCATCGGGAAGCCGTAATCCACGTGGACGAAGTCCGGGATGACCGTCTTGACTCCATAGAGCATGGCTACGAAGGTGGCTGCGGCCCACGCTAGGAGGACCGCGACGGCAAGGTACGAGTAGCGCATCTCAACTCACCGGGACGGATGAGACGCGCCGGAGAGGATAAGGATGGGGTACGAATCTCAATCTTGGGAATCCGGTCATGTGTGGGAAGCCATCTCTGGAGCCATCGCTCGCAGACGGCTGCTCGACTTCACCAGCGCCTCGAGCCTGCGGGGCCCGACCTCAGAGGCTTCGAACCGAACGCGGACGACGGGCTTCCTGATCCGTATCATTTTGGTGATGTCCGAGGGAGTCCCGAGGACCACGGCGTCGCAGTCGACCCCGTTAATGCTCCGCTCCAACTCCTTCAGCTGCTGGTCGCTGTACCCAAGGGCGGGCAGGACACGCCCCAGCTTCGGGAACCGCTCGTATGCCCTTCGGATCGAGCCGACGGCCTTGCTCCGAGGGTCCACCAGGGTCCCCCCGGCCTGCCTCGCCGCGACGGCGCCTGCGCCCTCTGAGAGCCCCCCGTGGGTGACCGAAGGCCCGTCTTCGACTACGAGTACTCTCTTCCCCCTCACAAGCTTGGGCTTGTCGAGGACGGCGTTGGAGTCGGTCTTCAACACCACCGCGCGGCTGTTCATGGCCCTGCAGGAGGCGGTGAGGTCGTCTACCGCCTTCTTGGGTGCAATGTTGACCTTGTTGATGACTATGATGTCGGCCAACCTCACGTTCGTCTCACCGGGGTAGTATCTCGATTCGTCCCCGGGCCTCATCGGGTCCAGCACGGTGATGGTGAGGTCGGGGACGTAGAAGCTGAAGTCGTTGTTGCCGCCATCCCATATCACGACGTCTCCCTCCTTCTCGGCGCGTTTCAGGATCGCACCGTAGTCGACCCCCGCGTAGACGACGATCCCCTTGTCGATGTGGCCCTCGTACTCTTCCCGCTCCTCTATGGTGGCG
>JAGWHE010000037.1 GCA_028866945.1 Nitrososphaerota archaeon | reverse complement strand
TTGTAGGCTGCTGCGAAGTTCGGGTGCAGCTCTGTCAGCTTGGCGAACTGTTCCATGGACTCCCTCGTCCTCCCCTTTACTGCCAGGCAGTTGGCCAGCGACATGCCGATGGTACGGGAGTACGGGTCCAGCTCGTATGCGCGCTGCTCGAGAGAGAGCGCGTCGTCGCACTTCCGCAGGAACAGGTGCAGAATCGCATACCAGTGATAGGCGATGGCGTAGTTCGGCCTCAGTGCCGTCGCCCGCCTGAACTCCCTGCCGGCCGAGACGAAGTCCCATGAGTAGCTCATCAGGGTCCATGCGAGAGACGCGTGGGCTTCGGCCAGGTCAGGGTCGACCTCGAGGGCCTTAATCGAGTACTGCTTCGCCATGGGAGAAGCGCGGTCGGGCTGCATCCAGCCGTAGTCGGAAAGGACGTTGTAGCAGTCGGCGAGCCCGGAATAGGCCGGGGCCATGGCAGGGTCGAGGGCGATCGCCTGTTCGAAGCACTCTATGGCGTTCTTCGTGTTCAATTCGGTCCGCTCCGCCCAGTAGGAACGCCCTTTCAGGTACAGGAGGTACGCGTCGGGGTTCACAGTCCGCCTCTTCTCGAAGGATGCCTTCTCGTGAGAGAGCAGCTTGACCTCTAGCTCTTCCGCGACGGTCTTCGAGATGTCGGACTGTATCGCCAGGGCGTCCTTCAGGTCGCGGTCGTAGCTGTCGGACCAGAGATGCTCGCCAGTCTTCGAGTCGATCAACTGCACTGAAATCCTCACCCGCTCGCCGGCCTTCCTGACGCTCCCTTCCAGGACGGTGCCAACGTCCAGCTCTTTCGCCACTTCGTCTATCCGCTTGGGGCTCCTCTTGTACCCCATGACCGAGGTCCTGGCGATGACCCTGAGACCGGCTATCCGGGACATCGCGCCGATCAGCTCCTCGGTCATGCCGTCGGCGAAGTATTCGTCGGCGGGGTCAGGGCTCATGTTGGCGAACGGGAGGATGGCAACCCTCCTGCTGTCAAGCCCGGCGACGGGCCTCTGTCCGCCGCTTTCCCACGGCATGACGATCCGGTAGACCTCGACGGGGGAGCTCACGTTCTTCAGGGTCCTGGCCCCCAGGTCCGTCAGGTCCAGGTCGAACTTGTTCTGCACCTGGTCATACACCTGGCGGCTCAGATAGACCGTCCCGTCTTCCGCAATGGATTCGATCCTCGACGCCAGGTTGACCGCGTCCCCCGAAATGTCGCCGTGCGACTCCACGACATCCCCGACGTGGATGCCCACCCTGAGCTGGATGCGCCTGTCGGCTGGGAGAGAGATGTTGAACTCCCTTATCGCCCGTTGGATGTCGTAGGCGCAGCGTACGGCGTCGAGGGCGCTCATGAACTCGACCAGGAAGGCGTCCCCCATGGTCTTCACCTCCCTTCCGTTGTGCCTCGCGACGATTGGCCTGACAAGTTTCCGGTGCTCTTCCACCATGGTCAGCGCCAGCGACTCGTTCCGCTGGCCCAGGGCCGTGTAGCCGACCATGTCTGTGAACATCACCGCCGCCAGCCGCCGCGCCTCCTGTGACAACCCGAGGAATTGTTCCCCGAGACGCCCATAAGGAAGCGAGACGTTTCTCATATTTGGAAGTGAGCTGAGAGGGACCTGGCAGAGGCTTGAGAGCGGACGCAGAATTGGATGGTAACGACCGCCCTGGGAGCCAGGGCCGGAGCACCGCACATTCAATATAGCCCCGGCGGGTTGCCGCAACTGCTTCAATGACCGAGGGGATTTCCGCGACCCTGGCAAGCATCAGGCGCCTGGCAGTCGTGAAGCAGCACTTGTCCGGGAAGCTGCCGAGGGGGTCACCGGGCGAGCAGATACTGTCTGTCGTGCGAGATCTCGCCTACGTGCAGTGGGACCCCATCGAAGTCGTAACGCCATCCCACGTCCTGACGCTCTGGAACAGGGTGGGCGGTTTCCGGCCTTCGGACCTTGAAAGTCTGATGTGGGAGAAGAAGGAACTCTTCGAGCACTGGGTCAACTTCGCGGCCTCCCTGGTGCTGACTGAAGACTACCCCCTCTATTACTCGATGATGAAACGCTACCCGGATTCCATTGGAAAGTCCTGGGGGTCCAGGAAGCCGCGGACAGAGCGATACTTGGCCCGGCACAGGTCGCTCAGGAGCTCGATCCTTGGCCAGCTGAAACATGGCCCCCTGAAGCCAGACGAGTTCAGGGAGTACGCACCTGCGAAGAGCAAGGAGGAATGGACACCCGGAAGCGAGGTCTCAAGGATGCTCTTCCACCTCGACATGAGCGGTGAGGCGATGGTTGTCGGGCATGAGGGGAAACGAAACGTCTGGGGACTGGCCGAGAAGTTCCTTCCTCCACAGACGGTTAGGAGGGAGATGCCGGTGAAGGAGTTAGAACGCCGGACCGTGGAAAGGGCCATCAGGGCACTCGGAACGGCGTCTCCGAGAGACATCAACTACTACTTCCCCAGGGGTCGATACCAAGACCTGAAAGGGGCCCTGGAGAGCCTGCTGGAGGAGTCGACGATCCATGTAGTGCGGGTGGAGGGGGTGCCCGAACGGGGTGACAGGTACGTCCACGAGAAGGACGTGGCCCTCTTGAGCTACCTGGAGGACCAAGGGCTGGAGCCGCGGATGTCCCTCCTCCCTCCCTTTGACAACTTGATCAGCGGCAGGAAGAGGACGAACTTGTTATTCGGGTTCGACTACAACCACGAGATGTTCCTGCCTGCGAGTAGGAGGAAGTTCGGTTACTACGTCCTCCCCATACTCTGGGGCGACGAGTTCGTGGGCAGGATCGATCCTCGGTTTGAAAGGGACAAAGGACGACTCATGGTGCACGCCGTCCATGCAGAGGCCGGGTACGAGTCAGACAGGGAGATGGGGACGAGGGTTGCAGGCGCCATCGGGAGCCTCGCTGAGTTCGTCGGGGCTGAGCGGGTGGAGTATTCTGGCCGTGTCCCCGAGGCCTGGCGGAACGCCCTTCACTGAAGCGCGGGGCCGCCGGCGGCGGCCGCTGGGAGCATCTCCTGTTCCTCCCTGAAGAGGGAGTTCTTGCCGAAGAACAGCAGGAAGCTTATCACGACAAAGTCCGCAATTATGGCGACGTGCATTATGGTGCAGTAGACGCAGATGGCGTGGATTATGAAAAACTCGACGAACATCAGATAGGGGACGATGATTATGCCGATGAAGCGCCACCCGAACAGAATCTCGAGGGTGGCGTCAGATACCCTCTGCGAGCCGAACGCCACCAGGGACACGAGCCCAAGGTTCACAAGGAAGTATCCCATCGCGAGGAGCTCCAGCGGGACGCCGAGTATCTTGCTGTAAGGGCTGCTGAGAACCGCCCCGCAGTCGAGGTTTATCCCCAGGACCGTGCCGGTCGGGCAGAACGGGAGCTGCTGGTTCAGGGTGTAGAATATGACAAGGACGGACCCGGATGCCCATAGGCCTATGGCCGACATCACGACCAGAATCAGGAGCTTGATTCTTGAGATCCTCAATGGCTCTCAGTGGCCCCTGTGCTTGGGCTGAATAACCCTATCCGGCGAGGGCGCGGCCGGGAATGCGGGAAGGCCCCGGGACGACTGAGCCCCACCGACGGGCCCCGCGATCCCTGTCGAGGTGGAGTCGATCGGGGACGCCAGGCAGACGCTGGCGGGGGCGCCCTGGGTCAGCTTGCAGATGACCGCGGTGACGAGGTTAGCCGCCTGCCTCACTTGGGTGCCGCCGCCGTCGGACGTGGAGATGCTCAGTATCACCGAGGTCCAGTTCTTTCCCTGCAGGATTGACTCGTCGACGAGCAGGGACCCGGGCACCAGATACCTGTTGCCGAAGTCCATGAACGGGTATCCCCCATAGGCGTTCCAGATGGCGGAATAGTTCGACGGGAGCGTCTGAAGCTGGCGTGGAGGGTTGGACCGGTCGGCCAGCTCGTAAGGTTTGAAGGTGATGTAGCTGCTCGAGTAGGTGCTCCCCACGAAGGTGAATGTCGCCAGGTCCCCCTCGTTGGGCCCGGAAGTCATGTACCTGAGCCCGGAGAAGTCTCCGAAGCGCGAGAGCGCCATCACGAGGGCCCAGCGCTGGAGCGCGCAGTAGGTGCAGAACTCTGCGCCCACGTAGACCACCTGCGGTTTCGCCGTGTTCCAGGAGGAACCGCCAGACAGATGGACGGCCGACTGCATGGCCGACGTCGGCGACGGGCCGAAGGGCTGCAGGCTCGCCGCCTGGAGGCCCGCCATGTCAGAGGTCGAGACCGGCTGGTTGACCCAGGAGTCGAGCTGCGACCCCTGCCCGGCGAGCGTCGCCATATAGACCACGACACCGATGAGCGCGAACACGACGAGAAGGGAAGCTGCGACCGCGATCCTCCGGTTTCTCTGCCTCCGCTTCATCTGGGTGCGCATCTCGGCTTCCGACGAGCGGTCCGAGGAGTTTAAGCGAATTCCCGAACCCTATAGGTAACGCTTTTAGTCGAAGTGGGCCGCCCGGAAATGATTGCTTTCTGAGGGGTTCGTCGCCAGGGAATACCAGAAGAAGATTGCCGAGGTGGCGACGTCCACCAACACGCTGGTGGTCCTACCGACCGGGCTCGGCAAGACCATCATAGCCGTAATGGTCGCCGCCGAGGTGCTGAAGAGGGCCCCGGGGTCGAAGGTGATCGTCCTGGCGCCGACCCGGCCCCTGGTGCTCCAGCACTTGAAGTCATTCACCGCAGAGCTCAAGCTCCCCCAGGGGTCCATGGTTGCGCTCACGGGGACGGTCGACCCCGGTGAGAGGGAACTCCTCTGGATGAAGGCCAGAGTCGTCTTCGCCACCCCTCAGACGGTGTACAATGACGTCCAGCACGGGAGGATATCCCTGCGCGACGTAGCCCTGGCCGTGTTCGACGAAGCGCACAGGAGCGTGAGGGACTACACCTACACGAAGCTGGCGTCGGCCTACAGGGAGACGGCGACCAGCCCGCTGATCATGGGCCTCACGGCCTCGCCGGGAGCGTCGAAAGAGAAGGTCAACGAGATCAAGAGGAACCTGTTCATCGAGGCTGTGGAGGCGCGGAACGAGGAGAGCGACGACGTCAAGGACTACGTCGAGAAGACCAACGTCGAGGCGATCCGGGTCAGGGTCCCCGACGAGTACTACGAGACCACGCTGAGGCTCCGCGAACTCTACAACGACAAGGTGAAGAAACTCCTCGCCGGCGGATTCCTTCGGAGCAACAGGGTCTCCAAGAAGGCGCTCCTGGACGCGAGGTCGGCGATCTCGGCGAGGCTGAAGTCCGCACAGGCGAGCGGCGGTCAGAAGGGGTACATCTTCGGCGCCATAATCAACCAGGCGCAGGCGGTGGCTATCCTCCATGCCCTGGAGATGATAGAGACCCAGGGGTCCGGCCCCACGGTCAGGTACCTCGAGAAGATGAGGGAGAGGCAGGACAAGGGGAAGGCCATCTCCTCTCTCCTGCGAGACGAAAAGTGGCTGAGGGTCGAGGAAGAAGCCGCCAAGATCGTCCAGGTGCCCCACCCGAAGATCTCGGTGATGCTCGACATAGTGCGCACGCAGCTCGCCAGGAAGCATGACGCCCGGGTCATAGTCTTCACGCAGTACAGGGACACCATCGAAGACATCGTCAGGGCCCTCGACTCCGCGGGGTACTCGGCCCGGAGGTTCGTGGGCCAGGCGGACAGGGAGGGGAGCAAGGGCATGGACCAGCAGACGCAGACCAGGACCCTCGAGGAGTTCCGCGAGGGGGAGTTCAGGGTCCTGGTGAGCAGCAGCATCGGCGAGGAGGGGCTGCACGTCCCGGACGTCGACCTGGTGGTCTTCTACGAGGCGGTGCCGTCCGAGATCAGGTACATCCAGCGGAGGGGGAGGACGGGGAGGACCACGGAAGGGAGGGTCGTGATACTCCTCGCCGAGGGGACCGTGGACGAGTCGTACTACTACAGCACCCTGATGAAGGAGAACAGGATGAGGGAGCTGGTGAAGCAGACGAACCAGAAGCCCGGAGGAAAGAGGAGGTCGAAGGAGCCGACTCTCCTGGACTTCGCCTAGGCCCTGCTGCCGACGACGGAGACTTTGATCAGGTTGGTGGTGCCCCTGACCCCCGGGGTGCCAGACGTCACCACTATGCGCTCCCCTCTCTTGGCAAGACCCATCCTCTCGGCGGCCTCATCGGCGCGCTCGAAGAGCCAGTCCATGGTCTTGGCGGGCCTTGAGATGAGTGGGATGACCCCCATGCAGAGTTTCAGCTGCCTAGCCACCCTGGCCTCGGTGCAGAGCGCGACTATGGGCTGGCTGGGGCGATACATCGACACCCTCCGGGCCGTTGATCCGGTCTGCGTCGGGGCGACGATCGCCCTGGCTCCTACATAGTCGGCCAGCCTGCACGCCGCCCTAGCTATGGCCGAGCCAGTCTCGCTGGGGCCGACGTCAGCGAACTGCGTCGCCCGCTTCGAAAGCGTCCTTTCCGTAGACCTGGCGATCCTGTCAAGCATCCTGACCGCCTCGATCGGATACTTGCCCACCGTCGTTTCGTCCGACAGCATCACCGCGTCGGTCCCATCCAGGATTGCCGTCGAAACATCGGTGACCTCCGCCCGGCTCGGGACCGGGAAGTTCACCATGCTCATCAACATCTGGGTCGCCACGATTACCGGCTTCCCCGCTGCATTGCACCTGCCGATGATGCTCTTCTGGATGGCAGGGACGGTCTCGATGGGAGTCTCGATGCCCAGATCGCCTCTGGCGACCATCGCCCCGTCAGACTCCGACAGGATCGCGTCGAAGTTTCTTACGGCCTCCTTCTTCTCGATCTTGGCTATGAGAGCCGGCCCGTCCGCGGGGAGGAGCCTCCTCACCGCCCTGACGTCGGCCGCCGTCCTGACGAACGAGATCGCAACGAAGTCGACACCCTGCCTCAGCCCAAACCTGAGGTGCCCAAGGTCGTTCTCGGTGGGATAATCGATCTTCATCTTCACCCCGGGGGCGTTGACCCCCTTGCCCGAGCTCAGAATCCCTCCAGCCACGACGGTGCACCTGACGCCGTCGGAGGCGTTCTCATCGACCCTGAGCCTTATCACGCCGTCCGCCAGGTGCAAGAAGTCCCCCTTCCTCACAGACTTGAGCAGCACGGGGTAGTTCACCGACACCGCGGCCGCGGTGCCTTCGACTTCGTCCTCGACCAGCCTCAGTTGGCTGCCCCTGATGAGGTCGACGGAGCCGTTGGCGATCCTGCCGACCCTTATCTTGGGCCCCGGAAGGTCCTGCAACACCGCAACCGTCTTGCCGGCACGGCGCGCCTCCAACCGGATCGCCCTGATCTCCTCGAGGTGGGCGGACCTGTCGCCGTGTGAGAAGTTTATCCTGAAGACGTCTACCAGGTGCACCAGTCGCCTGAGGGCAACGGCGTCCCGGGTCGCGGGACCGATGGTGGCCACTATCTTGGTACGTCTCATGCAAGGCATCCCCGCCCCGGGAGCCGCATAAACCTAGAGTCTCAGACCCACCGTCATGGGAACGCCCAGCGCCCCCAGGCCACGGGCGTCACTTCTTCGGGTCAGTCTGGCCGTGGATGAACTTCTCCCCCCGCAGGAGCGAAGCGACGGCTGCGGCCACCGAGAGGGCGGCGCCGATGTAGAACGAAAGGTCAAGGGCGGAAACGAAGGCCGGGGCGATCGCGTTGGGGAAGAAGGCCTGGCCAACCAGGTAGGCGTAGGTCGCCTTCGGTATCTGGGCTACGACAGGGGCGAGGCTCGGGATGGTCAGGATGGATATCATAGGGTTGTACCCCAGGAAGGCCGAGAAGAGGGCGCTCGTCGGAGAGATCGAAGAGAAGGCGCTGGACAGCTGCGGCACCCCTGCGCCCACCATGGCGCTGGAGAGCGCTGACGGCAAGCTGCTAGAAAGCCCGGTGATTATTATGGTGAAGAATATGGCAAGGCTCAGGGTCTGACCTGTGTTCTGGAGGGTAGCGCGCATCCCGGAGGCGGCCCCCCGGTGCTCTGGAGGGACGGCGTTCATGATAGACGCCACGTTCGGAGCCGCGAAAAGACCCCCGGCCATGCCCATGAGGAGTATCACCGCGGCGAAGGACGGGTAGGCGAAGTCGTAGGGGAGGAGCGAGAGCGCCAGGAATGCGCCAGCCGTGATGAGCATCGCCAGGGTGGCGAAGGTCCTGGCGCCGTATTTGTCGGACAGGTACCCCGACACCGGGCCCATGATCGCAAACCCCGCAATCATGGGGAGCATGTAGACGCCAGCCCAGAACGGGGTGTCCTGGTAGCTGACCCCATGGAGAGGGAGCCAGATCCCCTGGAGCAGGATTATCAGCATTATCTGGACCCCACCCCTGCCGACCGACGACAGCACCCCGGCTATGTTGGCGGCGCTGAACATCCTGTTCCTGAAGAGCCCCATGTGGAACATCGGGTCTCGGACCCTCGTCTCGATTATGGGGAAAGCCACAAGCATGGCTAGGCCTGCCCCGAGGGAAGCGACCACCCACGGGTCCCCCCACCCCATGGAGGAATTGCCGTAGGGCTCGAGGGCGTAGGTCACGCCGAGGATTACGAGGGTCAGGCCTGACGCGAAGGTGAGATTCCCCCAGACGTCCAGGGTCTGTCCCTTCCCTCGGGGCGCGATGTCTTTGAGCTTCCAGTAGGACCAGCCGGTCCCGAGCGCCCCTACTGGGACGCTCACTAGGAATATGTACCTCCAGTCAAATAGCGCGAGCACCCCTCCGAGGACGAGGCCCACAAGCGACCCCGCTATTGCGGCCGTCATGTTGATTCCGAGGGCTTTCCCCCTCTCGTTGGTCGGGAAGGCGTCGGTCAGTATCGCAGCGCTGTTGGAGAAGAGGAACGCCCCGCCCACCCCCTGCACGATCCTGAACACAATGAGCTCCGTCGCGCCCAGGTCGCCGGTGTTCGGCGTGGCCGCACAGAGCAGGGAACCTATGGTGAATATGGCGAAGCCAAGGTTGAACATCCTCACGCGGCCGTAGATGTCGGAGATCCGGCCAAAGGACACGAGCAGGGTGGATGTGACCAGGCTGTAGCCGAACAGAATCCATAGTAGATATTCGAAGGACGTGAGAGGGTCGATGGATATGCCCCTGAAGATGGCTGGGAGGGAGATGAGGACTATGGTTCCGTCGATGGCGGCCATCAGGGTCCCTATGGTGGTGTTGGAAAGGGCGACCCACTTGTATTCGACCAATGGCGAAGGACCTCTTGCCTAGCGTCTGGCCCTGGACGCCTGCCGAGGCGCGCCCCTGGTCTCAGACCCCAGTTGTAAATCGATCCATTCGACCTGCGACTCCATGAAGAGTTTGATGTCCTTCAGGTAGGCGTCCCTGTCGGGCTGCGGGATCTCGAAGAATTTGTGCCGCAGGAGTGTGACGCCTTCCTTGTACCTGTTGATCATGACCGGAACAAAGACTGCTGCCGGCACGAGGTCGTAGAACAGCCGGCCGATCACCCGCTCCTTCCTTCCCATGCTGCCGAGACCTTCCTTCAAGTCGTCGAGTTCCTTGCGGCCCCTGGGCGTGATGACGTAGGCCTTCGCGCCTGACGCGGGCTTCTCCGGGGCCACCTTGGCAAGGCCGTCGGCGACCAGGCCCTTTAGGAGCGGATACATGGTACCCGGGCCGGGCCGCCAAGCTCCGTCAGTCCTTTCGTCTATCTTCCCCATTATCGAGTACCCTGTCTCTGGCCCCTTGGACAGCAGGGTCAGGATGTACAGTCTTAGGAACCCCCTGGGCACGGTCTGGGGATGGAGCCACCTCCGCGACAATCCTCGCATGTAGTCTGGGGGCGGCCAGCTAGACAGCTATATAAATAGTATAAGATATCGCATTAGATAGGCTTAAATCCGGTCTGATTCCGGCGGCCACCATGTGGGCGACGCCGTACCTGCTCAAAAGGTGGTATCCTAAATGACTCCTTCGATCGAGGCGGTCCAGCTTACAAAGAACTTCGGGTCATTCCCCACTGTCTCGGGGCTGAACCTCAAGATACAGGGGACCAAGTGCGTCGGGTTCCTTGGGCCGAACGGAGCCGGAAAGACGACCACGATGAAGATGTTCACCGGGCTGATCGGAACCTCCAGCGGCTCCGCCCTGATCAACGGGGTTGACGTCGAGAAGGACAAGAAGGCGGCTCTGGCGTCCTGCGCTACGCTCATTGAGACGCCCGAGATCTACGCTTCGTTGACCCCCAAGGAGGCTCTCGGCATGCTCTGCGAAATAAGGGGGGTCCCCCGGTCTGAGAGGAACAAGAGGATCGACGAAGCCCTGGGACGGGTCAAGATGACGGAGTGGGAGAAGAAGAAGGTCGGGAGCTTTTCCAAGGGGATGAAGCAGCGGGTCAACGTCGCCTCCACGCTGCTTAGCGACCCCGAGATCATAATCCTAGACGAGCCTTCGACGGGGCTGGACCCGCGGGGGATGAGCGAGGTCAGGGACATCGTAAGGTCTCTCGGGGACAGGCTTGTCTTCATGAGCTCCCACCTCCTCGCGGAGGTCACCGAGGTCTGCCAGGAGGTAGCCATGATCGACCATGGCAAGCTCCTCGTTTACGACAGCATAGAGAACGTCACCTCGAAGTTCGCAGGCGGCGGAGGGACAGTGGAAGTGGGGTTTGCGCGCGAGGTCGACGACCAGGTCAGGGCGAAGATTTCACGCATGCCCGGGGTCAAGTCGGTGGCCAAGTCCAACGACAGGCACCTTTCCGTGAGTTTCGATTCGAAGGTCGTGTCCCTGGACGGGCTGTTCGAGAGCATCGCTGGCCTCAAGGCTGGAGCCGTAAGCTTTGAGCAGGGGAAGGGGCTCGAAGACGCCTACCTCAGCCTCATCAAGGAGACCCTCTAGCATGTCGGGCTCGCAGACCAAGGCCAGGGTCGGCACCTTGGCCCAGATCGGCACCATCACCAGGTACAACTTCCTGAATTATTTCCGGGCGAGGAGGTTCTATGTGATGCTCGCTATCATACTTCTCATCTCGCTGCTGCTGACCGTGGTGGTCGGATACTATCGCCCGGTCAGCTTCCTGGGGCTCCCGGGTGAACCCGTGTCGACCGCGGTGCTTGGCTTCTACGGAGCTGGGTGGGGAGGCTTCGTCAGCCTCGTGGTGATACTGTCCGCCGCCTTCTTCGGAGGGGACGCGATTTCAGGGGAATTCCAGAACAGGACGGGGTACTTCCTGGTCCCGAACCCCATAAGGCGCTCCGCGATATACGTCGGCAAGTGGCTGGCGGCGCTCGTAGCGTCGACCATAATCCTCGCGATATTCGCTGCCATTACGCTTGCGAACGGCCTGTACTACTTCCCGGGGAACGTCCCCTGGCAGTTCGAGCAGTCGTTCGTCTTCGCCTGGGTCTACCTGGTGGCCGCCCTTTCGCTCACCTTCGCCTTCAGCTCGCTCTTCAAGAGCAGCTCCATATCCATACTGATGAGCGTGATACTGCTTCTGTTCGTGTTCAGCGTGGTCGACACGGTGTCGTCGGCAGTGGTGGGCATCGAGCCCTGGTTCTCCATTACCTACGGGGCGGGAATCATAACCAGCATACTGATGGTTCAGTATCCCCCCCACCTCCAGACTCAGTCGCTGGGCTCGGCGCTCGGAGGCGCCAACAGGACAGGCGCCCGCTTTGAGATCACCACCTACAATGCGACCGTCCCTGAAGGGTTGGAGATACTCGTGGTATACTTCATAGTGATGGCAGTCATAGGCCTCTGGCTCTTCGAAAGGAAAGAGTTCACATAGTTCAGCCGCTCGTGAAGACAAAGTCGTGGACCTTGCCGTCCACCAAGTTGGCGAGCGCCCCCCTCAGGATTCCGTCAGAGTATTCGCTCCCGGGGTTGAGGCAGAGCGTCCTTCCGATCTTGACGAACCCCTTTGATTCGTGGATGTGCCCGTGCAGCCCGAGCAGCGGCGCGTGGACCTCGATGGACCTTCTGA
>JAGWHE010000036.1 GCA_028866945.1 Nitrososphaerota archaeon | reverse complement strand
TGCGCTCTTCCATTCGCCCTGGCGCACGTCGAAGCAGGGGACGATGTTGACCTTGGTGCCATCGATGTTAGCCTCGGTGTAGGGGTGCTGGGCCCACATCTTCCCCCGGGGGTAGCCCCTGGTCGCCGTGGCGCCTATCTCCAGTCCGACTCTCTCGAACTCGTCCGGGGGAGTCCCGGGGTCGAGCTTCACGAAAATGTCAAGGTCCACGTGGCCTGTGAGCCAGGTGCCCTTTGCGAACGAACCTCCGAGGATCACGCCCCTCGACGTCGGATAGTGAGACGCCGCTGCCCTGGTCCTTGCCAGGGTGGTTTCGGCGATGCGGGTGACTTTGGCGGAGTCCTTTGGCGAGGGGACGACCCTGCGCCTCATCTCGTCCATGACCCTGGCGATGGAGGTCAAACCAGCCGATACTCTCCCTGGTCGCGGTATATGGGCCCCTGGGGCGTGAGCTGGCTCGACTTCAGCTTCAGCGTGACGAGGTCGGCGGTCCCGAATACGCGCTCGGCGTTGTCCCTGATGACCCCTTGCAGCACATGGACGTCCCTCTCGGACCTCACCCGGGCCAGAGTGAGGTGAAGCTGGAACGGCCTTTCGTCCCGCTCTCCGATGCCTTCGAGGGCGTCTATGACGGCGTTGGCCGCCGGGAGGATGAGATGCTCCTGCTCTCTGGCGACCCCGACCCAGACCACTCGGGGACGTGACGCGCTCGGAAACGCGCCGACCCCCTTGACTTCGACCCTGGCCGACCTCAGGGAGAGCCTCCTTAGCCTGGAGTCCGCCTCGGCGGCCTGGGCGTCGGTGATCTCTCCAAGGAACTTCACCGTGAAATGCAGGTTCTCCCTCTCCACCAACTTGAGGTCAGCCCCGGACGCTGACAGCTCCCTCTGGAAGGCGACCAGCGAGTCGAGGACGTTCCCGGGGACCTCGAGGGCGACGAAGGCGCGCATCGACATTCGGTGGGCCATGGTTCCTTTAAATTCGATATCGGTCGGGCCGAGGTGAACAGGTTGACGCTCATCGTCGCGGTGACGGGGATGCCCGGCGCAGGGAAGTCGACTGCCACAGCCGCGCTCGTGAACGGGGGATGGAAGCGCGTGGTCATGGGGGACGTCATCCGGGCCGAGACAGAGAGGAGGGGCCTTGAGCCGAATGCTAAGAACACCGGCGAGGTGATGAAGCAGCTGAGGGAGGAGAGGGGGGCTGCAGCCGTGGCCGGCCTCTGCCTAGAGTCCATCAAGAAGGCCAGGGCGGAGCGAGTCGTGGTGGACGGCATACGGTCGATGGCCGAGGTCGAGGAGTTCAGGAAGCATGCCAAGGTGCTGCTGGTCGCGGTCCTCGCCTCCCCGGCAAGGCGCTTCGAGCTCCTGAAGGAGAGGGGGAGGAGCGACGACCCGTTGACCTACGAGATGTTCGCAGCCAGGGACAGGAGAGAGCTGGGCGTCGGGATCGGGGAGTCGATCGCGCTCGCCGACGAGACGGTGTCGAACCAGCGGACGACCCCGGCCCTACTGGACGCGGAGATGCTCGAAGTCGTCGACCGCTGGGTAAGAATTGTCGCTCCATGAGTTCAGGTTCAAGCTGACGCTCAAGGCCACTGTCGCCCCGTCGGAGGACCCGGAGAAGGTGGCAGGGGCCCTGGGGAAGGTGGTCGGCCTCGGCCCGGAGGCGGCGTCGGTCAGCCAGAAGTGGGCGAGGCTCGTCACTACTGACGCGAAGTCCCTCGAGCACGTAAGAGACCAGTTGCGGGACAGGCACATCCGGTCGGCGGCGAGGAGGCAGCTGATCCTAAACAAGACCCGGGCCTCGAGCTCGCTGCTGCTCAACAGACAGGCCGCAGCCGTCGGCGTGGTCGCTGTATGCGGGGGGCCCCTGGAGTCGCCGCTGGGCCCGATCTACCTTACACTTTCATCGGAGAAGCTTGACGGAGCCATCGACTGGCTGACCGCCTATGAAGGCGGCGAAGGGACCTCAAGGGTCAGCCCGTCGTAGGCCGCGACTGTGCCGGGGAAGACCTGCCTAGCTTCGCTGACCAGGTGCCCGACCTTCGTGTACCTGGCGCTGAAGTGAGTGAGGGCCAGCTTCCTGGCCCCGGCCTTCTTGGCGAGGGTCGCGGCCTCAGCGCTCGTGCTGTGCTTGCGTTCCAGGGCCTTGTCCTGGTCCCCCTTCTTGAACGTCGAGTCGAAGATCAGAAGGTCGCACCCGGAGAAGAACCGGGCGAGCGAACCGGTGGGGCGGGTATCGCCCGAGTAGCCTACCTTCCTTCCGGGGCGTCTGGGGCCAGTCACAGAGGCCGGGACTATCTTCTTCCCGTCGACTACCACGGACCGCCCCCTCTGAAGAGAAGACCAGAGCTTCCCCTCGGGCACCCCGAGTGCCTTCGCCTTCTCGGGGTGGAAGACCCCCGGCCTTGGGTTCTCTTGCACGAGGTAGGCGTAAGCTTCGACAGAGTGCGACGCCCGGGCGGCCCTCACCCTGAACTCGGGCGTCTTCAGCACGACCCCTGGCTTCACGGGAGTGAACCTGACGGGGAAGGTCAGCCCTATGTGGAGGAGATCGGAGGTGACCTCCAGCCAGCGCAAGAGCTTCGCCGGCCCCACGATGTCCACGGGCTTCTTCCTCTGGGCCAGGCTCATGGTCTGCAGGAGCCCCAGGAGCCCGCTCACATGGTCGCCGTGAAGGTGCGTGATGAGGATGGTCGTGTCCTTCCCCAGGCCGATGGACTGCTCCAGCACTTTCCGCTGCACCCCTTCGCCGCAGTCCATCAGTATGACGTGGCCCTCACGGCGCAGGGCGATGGCCGGCAGCCCCCGGTCCTTGGTCGGGGCTGCGGAGCTCGTCCCCAGGAACGTCACCAGGAGCTTGGGGGGCACTATCTCTTCCTCAGGACTGAGATTGTCCTCGTCAGGAGCTTATGAACGTAAAGGTCGTGTTCCTCCACCAGCGAGAAGTCTGCCCCGGTGCCGACCTCAACTTCCTTCTGATGCATGAGCACCAGGAAACCCCCGGGGTGCACGGCGACGGCAGCGGCGGGGAGGAACCTGGCCAGCACCGCCGCCGGCGTGCTGCCGTGGGTGCTGGATGCGCGGCCGTAGGGGAGGTCGGTGGCGACGGCGTCGACCGTGGTCACTGGGAGCGATGTCGAGTCCGCACGGACCGAGCCCAGCCACTCCTGGCCGAAGTGCTTCATGTTCGCCAATTCACCCCTGACCATCGCCTCCGCGACGTCGACGGCGACGACCCTCGCTCCCACGAGCTGCGCTTCAATCGAGAGGCTCCCGGTGCCTGCGAAGGGGTCCAGGAACAGGTCCCCTTCCCTGCACCTCGTCAGGTTCACCAGCGCCCTGGAAAGCTTCGGGAAGATGGCGGCCGGGTGAAAGAACGGCCGGCGCCGGGGCCTGCGCCGGGACCACCCCTGGACCATGGTCATGGGCTCGGTGACGGCCAGGTAGTCTATGTCGGCCCGGACCAGGGTGAGCTCTACCTCGGGGCTCTGCAGGTCGATCTCTGCGTCAATCCCCGCCAGGTACTCGCCGGCTTCGGGGGGCGACCCCTCTTTCCTCAGGTCGAAGGCCCGGAACCTGACGCGCCGCCCCCTGAGGAGCGGAGCCGCCTCAGCCCTTCCATCGACCATCACTCCGACGCGCCTGGCGAAGGCGATGCGCGAGCCGATAAGGAACGGGTCAGCTTCGGACTCGCAGAGCAGCACCCGGGGCGAAGGAGAAGCGAAGCGCGACCCTTCGTCGTAGGCGAGGAATAGCGACTTGGCCTCGGCCAGGGGGACGGTGGTCGCCTCTCCGGAGAGGAGCGCCAGCGCCCTATTCTTCAAGTGTCCTTAGGTGGGATGCCAGGGCGTCCGACACGTCCACGACCCCGTTCTTCCCCGGCACCGTGTTGGTGGACACGACGGTCTTGACCGACGCCTTCTCCAGGCTGTCGACGGCACTGCCGACGAAGAGCCCATGGACGCAGAGTGCGACAGCCCGCCTTGCGCCCTGCTTCATCACCGTCTCTGCCGCGGCCCTCACCGTACCTCCGGTGCTGATGATATCGTCCACGATCACGACGTCCTTGCCCTTTACATCGAGGGAGGAGTCCCTTATCGTGACTTCGCCGCTGGTCCTGTCCCTGGTCTTGGACAGCTTCAGGAACGGGGCCCCGTAGAGCTGGGCGAATGCCTCGGTCCTCTTCGACCCGCCGAAGTCCGGCGAGATCACTGCGGGGTCTTTCAGGCCGAGGTTCTCCCTGGCGTAGGACACGAGACTCGGGATGGCAGACACGCTGTAGGTGGGGAATGAGAAGAGCGCGAGCCCCTCGGCCGAGTGGATGTCCACGGTGACGAGGCGCCTAACCCCGGCGGAGCGCATGAGGTGAGCCACTATCCCCAGGGTAACCCCTTCGCCCGGGAGGAACTCCTTGTCCTGCCGGGCGTAGGCGAGATATGGGACCACCGCGGTCACCTTCGCCCCCTCCTCGCTGAGGTGGTGGGACGCGAGAAACAGCTGGAAAAGGTGCTGATCCACCGGCTGGTAGGTGGACTGGACCAGGAAGATGCTCCTCCCAGACACCTTGTCGTTGAGGGTGAACTTGGACTCCCCATCTGGAAAGACTCTGAACTCGGCGTTGAGCATCTGGAGGCCGAGCTTATCCGCAACGGACCGCCCCAGCTCCTCTGAAGCCGGGCCCGCCAGGACCAGCTTTTCGGCCACTTCTAGTTCAGGACGGCTCCGCTCTCAACGGTATTTAACGAATTGGCGGACAAGTCGTCTTCTGACAGAAACCGTTAAGGACACGGCGGTGCGGAAGGGGAACGACTCCTTTGGACCAGATGTGCCCCGAGTGCCATGTGGGAATAATGCTGTACGACGCGCCTACCAAGCGATACGGGTGTAAGAAATGTGGAGCGTTCCTTACTCGAGACCAGCTCTCCGATGCCAGGTTCAAGGCAAAGACGCCTGACGACGACGAGAGGCGGAAGCGGTCGAGGCAGCAGGCCGACTACCTCGAGTGGTGGCTCAGCGGAGACAAGGAAAAGTAGCTTCAGCTTACGGACCCGACGCCAAGGGCTCCCAGCGGAGCTTCTGCTCTGGCGCGGTTCAGTGGACCCTCAGGTCTTCGAAGCGCTTCGCGCAGGCCCTCATCTGCGGCGTGGTGTCGAGGCTGCCCAGCTCTCCGGGCGAGACCCATCTGAAGTCCGACGACTCGCCGTTCAGCACGACCCTCCCTCCTTCTGGCCTGGCCAGGTAGTCGATCAGGACCACCTGCTTCCAGTCGCCGTCGCCAAGCTGATCGGGGAGGTATGTCACAACGTCGAAGATCCCTTCCACCTTCACCTTCAGGCCAACCTCCTCCTCCGTCTCCCTGATCGCGGCCTCGAGGGGACTCTCTCCCTCCTCCACCTTGCCTCCTGGGAAAGCCCACAAGCCCAGATGCGGCGGCTCGGCCCTCTTGACCACGAGCATTTTCCCCTTCCTGTGGACCACCGTCCCCGCGCCAAGTACGATCTCCGGGCTGCGAGCCAACGTTGGCCGTTGAGTTCGGGACTCGTTTTAAGACATGCCTGAGGGGGCATAAGGCATTGGTCAGGGTGGAGATGCTGGCCGTCGGCAAGGAGCTCCTCATCGGGAGGACCCTCAACTCGAACGCACTTTGGATAGGGTACCGGTTGGCCCGTCTGGGCTCGATGCTCAAGGAGGTCACGACCGTCGACGACGACCTGGGGGAGATAGGGAAGGCACTGAAGGAGACCCTCGCCAGGCGTCCGGACTTCCTCGTGGTGGTCGGCGGCCTGGGGCCAACGCCGGACGACATGACGCTCAAAGGGATCGCCGGGGCGCTGGGGCTCGCCGTCCGTCGCAACGCGGCAGCTCTCGGGCTGATCAAGGAGCACTACGCGAAGCGGGGGATCTCCCCAGTCGAGCTCACCCCCGCGCGGCTGAAGATGGCGAGGCTGCCTGCAGGGTCGACGCCCCTAAGAAACGACGCAGGCACGGCGCCCGGGGTGAGGCTCGAGGCGCGCGGGACCGCGATCTTCTGCCTCCCGGGAGTCCCGGCGGAGATGCGGAGCATCTTCAGGGCGTCGGTGGAGCCGGAGGTGAAGGCGAGGCTCGGCAGGGTCCATAGGACCTACGTCAGGATGAAGCTGTTCGGAGTGCTCGAGTCGAACCTAGCGCCAGTCCTCTCGAAGGAGCTGAGAAGGCACCCTGGCGCATACATCAAATCGCACCCTCGGGGGGTCAGAGAGGGGGTCTCGAGGATCGAGCTCGACGTGTCGGTTACGGGCCCCGACCCGAAGCAGACCGGGGATGAGGGAGGAGCGATCGCCAGAGAGATGGCCCGGGCAGTGGTCGGGTTGGGAGGGAAGGTAGTGTCGGTCAGGGGACTGAAGGGAGGAGAAGACTGGTGGACGTGACCTTCATCGCCGGCACGGCGGGCTCCGGCAAGTCCCTCCTGACCAACGCGCTGAAGACCTGGTACGTCAACAGGGGGGAAGACGCCATCGCGGTCAACCTGGACCCTGGGGTCGTCGACCTACCGTATGAGCCCGACGTGGACATCAGGGACAGGATTCAGCTCCAGCAGGTGATGGAGGACTACGGGCTGGGGCCGAACGGGGCCCTTATCCTCGCCGCGGACCTTACGGCCACCCGGATCGGAGAGATACAGGACGAGATCGACTCGTTCAAGGCCGAGAACGTGATCGTCGACACGCCGGGACAGACAGAGCTCTTCGCCTTCAGGGAGAGCGGGGAGTTCATCGTAAGAGAGATGAAGGCGGACTCGAAGCTCCTGCTCTTCCTCGTCGACCCGCTTCTCGCGAACACTCCGTCCAACTTCCTCTCCCTCGCGCTCCTTTCCGCGTCGGTGGGGCTCAGGCTGAACGTGCCGAAGATCTCCGTCCTGACGAAGCGAGACATAGCGAGGGACGGGGTGAAGCGCATCACGGAGTGGAGCAGGGACACCCGGCTCTTCGAGGAGGCCCTGGCCGGGACCAGGGACGGGGAGCAGTACTCGCTCTACTCCGAGCTGTTCAGGAGCATACGGAGGCTGTCGTTCGGGGCCGACCTCTACCCGGTCTCGTCGATCACCCTGGAGGGGATGATAGCGCTGGTCGGAGAGATGACGCGCATCGCCCGGGGCGGCGAAGAGTTCACCGACTAGGTCCCAGGGCAGCCAGGAACCCCTGGACGACCTTCGCCAGCGACTCCGGCTTCTCCAGGGGGAGCATGTGCCCCGAATCCTTGACGAAGTACAGCTCCGCCCCGACGATGTTGGCGCGAAGGTAGTGGGACCATTTCGGAGGGGTCATCCGGTCCTTGTCACCGCAGACAACGAGCGTCTTCGCCCTGATCTCGTTCAGCCTCTCCCTGACGTCGAACCCCTGGCACGCAAGGTAGTCGTTCAGGAATACAGGGAGGTTCGACACCGAAAGGGCGGTCCTCGCCTCACGCCCCAGGCCAAGGTCGATGGTGTTGAAGCTCCAGGGGGTGATTATGTTCTCGATGGCCCGAAGGGGGTTGTCGCTCAGGCCTTCGATCAGCTTCTTGTCCACCCCGAGCTTCGCCCCGGTGCTGACGAGGATGAGGGCGCCGACGTCGTCAGGGTAGAGGATCGCGAGGGTCAGGGCTATGGCGCCGCCCATGGAGTGCCCGCACACGGCGGGGGAGTCGAAGCCGCCCTCGGCGATGAACCGGTGGAGGGATTCGGCGTAGGCCTCAACGGTGGTGCAGGAGATCTCACCGCTGGGGTGTCCGGGTAGGTTCACCGCCGCCGCCCTGGAGTCGCCGGAGAGGTGCCTGAGGGTCCTGTTCCAGAGCAGGCTGTTCCCGCCGGCCCCGTGGACGAGGATGACATCGTGGGGGGCTCCGTGAGAGGCGTGGTCGAGCACGTTCCGACGGGCGGAGTGCGCGATTTAACGATGATGGGGGACAAACCTAAAACAAGTGATGTTGATGCAGTCTACGTTCGGGCTTGGGGCAGGCTGAGATCCTCCGCAGGGCGCTGGGCGGGAAGAAGATCGTCGTGGCCCCGGGAGTCTTCAGCCCCGCGGTGGCCAAGCTCGCGGAGAAGGTGGGGTTCAACGCGCTCTACTTCTCGGGCGCAGGGTTCTCGAGCCTGCTGGCGCTCCCTGACCTTGGGATAACGACGCTTAGCGAGGTGTCCCTGGCCGCGAGACAGATCGCGGCGCAGGTGAAGGTCCCGCTCATAGTCGACGCCGACACCGGGTTCGGTGAGGCTCTCAACGTGGCAAGGACCGTCCAGGAACTGAAGAGCGCAGGGGCCGCCGCCATGCACATCGAGGACCAGGTCCTCCCGAAGAGGTGCGGCCACCTCGAGGGGAAGGAGCTCGTGGACACGGACGAGATGGTGAAGAAGCTGGTGTCTGCCAAGGAGGAGGCGGGGAAGGACCTGCTGGTGATCGCCCGGACCGACGCCAGGGCAGTCGAGGGCATCGACGGTGCCATCGAAAGGGCTGCCGCCTACGCCAGGGCTGGAGCGGACATGATATTCCCGGAGGCGCTGGGGAGCAGGGGGGAGTTCGCAGAGTTCAGGCGGAAGATAGCCCTCCCGATGATGGCGAACATGACCGAGTTCGGGAAGACCCCGTACCTGAGCGCAAGGGAGTTCGAGGAGATGGGGTATAACCTCGTGATCTTCCCGGTCACCGCGTTCAGGGCGATGATGAAGGCGGTGAAGGATACGCTGGAGGTGTTGAAGAAGGATGGGACGCAGAGGGGGATGATAGGGTCATTGATGACGCGAAAGGAATTCTACGACCTGATTGACTACCGGAGGTACGAAGAGGCGGACGCCAAGGCGCTCGGGACGGCGAGGCGGCTGCGGAAGAGGGCGAGATGAGCGAGGCCGCGGGCCCCATGAAGATCCCCAGGGGCCTGGCCGGGGTCTCGGTGACGGACACGAGGATCTCCAAGAGCGCGTCGGACGGTTCGCTGATCTACAGAGGGTACCCCATCTCTGAGCTGGCGGCGAAGGCGAGCTTCGAGGAGACTGCCTATCTTGTCGTCAACGGACGGCTTCCGACGAGGGTGGAGCTGGCCGCCTTCTCGAAGGGGTTGGTGGAGAGGTCGAAGGTTGACAGGCGGGTGTTCAGGATAATGAAGGGGCTGGGGAGGAAAGCACACCCAATCGACGTGATCAGGACGGCGGCCTCGGCCCTGGGGAGCCTGGACGGCGAGAAGACCATGGCAGGGAAGGAGGCATCCATAGAAGCGAAGATGTCGGTGCTGGCGGCAAACAGCCGCAGACTCCCTCTTGGCATGAGGCCGAGGACGCCGAAGAAGGGGCTGGGGTTTTCGGACAACCTTCTGCAGATGCTCACGGACCGGAAGGCGAGCGATTTCGACCGGTGGGTGTTCGAAAGGGCCCTCATCTTCTACATGGAGCATGACATGAACGCCTCGTCGTTCACCGTGCGGGTGGTCGCGTCGACCCTGGCGGACCCCTACGCAGCCGCCTCCGCCGGCCTCGCCTCGCTGAAGGGCCCGCTGCACGGCGGGGCCAACGAAGCCGCCATGGAGATGCTGCTGGAAGTGAGAGACCCGGCGAAGGCGAGGGAATTCGTGGACGAGACCTTTCGCCAAGGTAGGAAGCTGATGGGGTTCGGGCACAGGGTGTACAAGGACTTCGACCCCAGGGCGAGGCTCTGCAAAGAGTATCTGAAGGAGATGACGGAGAGGCGGCGAGAAAGCGCCTGGCTCTATGAGCTCTGCGACGCGGTGGAGAGGGAGATGTGGGAGAGGAAGAGGATCCCGCCTAACCTCGACTACTACGCGGCCCCCATATTCTACCTGCTCGGGATCGAGGTGCCCCTGTACACGCCGATCTTCGCGGCCAGCAGGGTCTTCGGCTGGATGGCGCACTATAACGAGCAGGTCGAGGAGAACAAGCTGATCAGGCCGGACTCGACGTATGTCGGGCCCAGCGGCCTCAGGTACACAAGCGTCGGGGAAAGGAAGGCCTAGGGCGCCAGCTTGGCCGCCGCAGCTTCGATCGTCAGTTCTCCCTTCACGACCCTCCGTGCCAGGGAGTCCGCCCCGCGCTCCGACACAGCCGCGAACTTCGCCATGGCCGCCCCCCGGGCGGTCTCGACTATCATCCCGCGGACGCTCCTCAGCCTCAGGGCCTCCTCCCCGGAGACGAACCTTGCCCTGACCGCCTCGATAGCCCCGAGGAGCTTCTCGGTCCCCTCCCCGGAGAGGGCCGACGCCTTGAGCACGGGCGGGGAGCGGCTGGCCCCCCTGAAGAGCGAGAGGATGCTCACGACCATCGGGTCTGCGCCTTCGAGGTCCGACTTGTTCACGACGTAGACGTCGCCTACCTCCATCAGCCCCGCCTTGGACACCTGGATGTCGTCCCCGAGCCCTGGCATCAGCACCACCAGGACGGCGTGCGAAACCCCGACAACTTCGATGTCGGACTGGCCTATGCCGACCGTCTCAAGGAAGATGATGTCGAACCCGGCGGCGTCCATGAGGCGGATGGCGTCGGTGGCGGCTCTGGAGAGCCCGCCAGTCCACCCCCGGGACGCCATGCTCCTGATGTAGACGTTCCTGTCACCGGTGTGGGCGGTCATCCGGATCCGGTCCCCCAGCAGCGCGCCCCCGGTCAGAGGGCTCGTAGGGTCGACCGCCACGACCCCCACTTTGAGCCCCATCTTGCGGTATGAGCCGATGAGCTTGTCGACGAGGGTGCTCTTCCCTGTCCCCGGAGGCCCGGTGACCCCCACCACGAAGCTGTTCGTCGGGGGGCCGAGGGCGCGCATGAGCGCCGAGGCGCGCGACGGGTCGTTCTCGGCCACGGTGATGCCCTTCGCGAGGGCGGCCCTGTCGCCCTTCCTGATGGCCGAAGCCAGCTTCGGGAGCTGCAAGGATGGCCCGGGCCGTCCCCGTTCCCTCTTTTATTGGTTGGAAGGGGATTCTTTATCTGAGTCCGGGCGCGGAGTCGATGCAATGCTCCGGACGGGCCGCGACGCCTATTGGAAGAGGAAGGCAGGTGCCCTGGTCGAGTCGAGGGCGCAGTCCGGGTCGCTCTACGACAGGAAGGCAGTGGAGCAGATCCGCAGGGGGCTGAAGCAGTGGCAGGAGAGCGTCTACCAAGGCTGGACGGACCAATTCCCGGAAGAGGCGAGAGACCACCAGACCGCGTCTGGGATACCACTGAAGCCCATCTACACCCCCGGAGACGTCGCCAACGCCGATTACGCTTCTCAGGGATACCCGGGGGTCTACCCATACCTCCGGGGGGTCTACCCGAACATGTACAGGGGGAGGAAGTGGACCATGCGGATGTTCTCCGGGTTCGGGACGCCTGAGGACACCAACAGGAGGCTCAAGATGCTGCTGGACCACGGAGAGACCGGGCTCAGCGTCGCCTTCGACATGCCCACCCTCTACGGCTACGACTGCGATCACGAGAGGGCCCACGGCGAAGTGGGGAGGTGCGGGGTCAACGTGTCGTCACTGAAGGACATGGAGGTGATCTTCCACGGGATCCCCCTTGGCAAGGTGAGCACGTCCATGACGATCAACGCGCCGGCGACGGTGCTCACCTGCATGTACGCCGGAGTGGCGAAGAAGCAGGGGGTTCCCATGTCGAAGCTCAGGGGGACGGTCCAGGCGGACATGCTGAAGGAGTACATCGCCCAGAAGGAGTGGGTCTACCCCCCGGAGGCGCACCTGCGCCTGGTGAGGGACCTGATGGTCTTCTCGACGAAGGAGATGCCCCTCTGGAACTACATCAGCATCAGCGGCTACCACATCCGCGAGGCCGGGTCGAGTGCTGCGCAAGAGCTGGCGTTCACCCTCGCCGACGGATTCGGCTACGTGGAGCTGGGGCTGGAGGCGGGGCTGAAGGTGGAGCAGTTCGCGCCGAGGCTCAGCTTCTTCTTCAACTCGACCATGGACTTCTTCGAAGAGATAGCGAAGTTCAGGGCAGCCAGGAGGATCTGGGCCACGGTGCTGAGCGAGAAGTACGGGGTCAAGGACAAGCGGAGCCTCCTCATGCGCTTCCACACGCAGACGTCGGGGGCGTCCCTCACCTGGCAGCAGCCGCTCAACAACGTGGTGAGGACTGCCATCGAAGCCCTGGCGGCGGTCCTCGGAGGGACACAGTCGCTGCACACCAACTCCTACGACGAGGCCTGGGCCCTGCCGACCGAACAGGCCGTGGAGGTGGCGCTCAGGACTCAGCAGGTCATCGCCGAGGAGACCGGGGTGCCGAGCGTGATAGACCCCCTCGGCGGGTCGTACTATGTGGAGTGGCTGACGGAGCAGCTGGAGGAGGAGGCGTACAAGTACTTCGACAGGATCGAGGCGGCGGGGGGGCTCCTGAAGGCGATCAAGACAGGATACCTCCAGAGGGAGATAGCTGAGAACTCCTACAGGCTGTCGAAGCGGGTGGAGGAAGGCAAGGACTCGGTCGTCGGCGTGAACAAGTACGCGAAGGCGGAGAAGGAGCCCATCGAGACACTGAAGATAGACTTCAAGGCGCAGCGGAGCCAGTTGAGGAGGCTGAACGCCGTCAAGCGGGAGCGGGACGAGGCCAAGGTGATGGCGGCCCTCGACAGGATGAGGAAGGCATTCGAGAGCGAGACCGCGAACTCCATCTATCCCATGCTCGACGCCGTCATGCAGTACGCCACCCTCGGGGAAGTGGTGGATGTGGGGCGCAAGGTCT
>JAGWHE010000035.1 GCA_028866945.1 Nitrososphaerota archaeon | reverse complement strand
TCCCAACCGGTCCGGCGCCCGCTACCAGCACCGACTCCCCCTGCTCAACCCTGCACTTCTTGAGCGCCCTGACGCAGCAGGCGAGGGGTTCGATGAGCGAGGCGACCTCAAACCCCATGGCGCCGGGGAGCCTGAGGACCCCGCCCTTCCTCACGTTCCACTCGGGGACGGCGAAGACCTCGGCGAACCCCCCCGGGCTCAGGTTGCTCGATCGGTAGTGGCCGCACATGGTCTCGTTCCCCGCCCTGCACAGGTGGCACTCGTAGTCGGGGACGTGGTGGTGGGGGAAGACCCTCTCCCCGGCCATGAACCCGCTCCCCTCGCCCGCTTCCTTCACGACCCCGACCGCCTCGTGCCCAATCACTGGCTTCGACGCCGTGTACTCACCGCGTATCTTCTCCAAATCGGTGCCGCATAGGCCGCAGGCCTCCATGGAGACCGTGACCTCCCCCCTCCCGGGCCGCGGCACCTCTGACTCTACCAGGGTCGGGGCATAACCGTGGCCCCCGGCCGCCGGTGCGAGCACTATGGACTTCACTGGCTCAGGCTGCGCCCACCGGGGCTATTTTACCCTGAAACTTCTTAACCGGACGCGCCGGTCGAAGGGTCAGATGGGGCTCCCGGAGAAGATCAAGAAGCTGGAAGACGACATCCACAAGACCCAGATCAACAAGAAGACCGAGCACCACATCGGCCTCCTGCGGGCGAAGATAGCGAAGCTCAAGGCCGATATGGAGGAGCAGCAGTCGAGGAAGAGCGGCTCCAGGGTCGGCTTCGACGTCAAGAAGTCCGGGGACGCCACCGTGGTCCTCATCGGGCTCCCGAGCGTGGGCAAGTCCACGCTGCTCAACAGGCTCACCAACGCGAAGTCGAAGGTCGCGGCGTACCAGTTCACCACCCTCGACGTCGTCCCCGGCGTGATGGACTACGAGGGGGCGCGGATACAGGTCCTCGACCTCCCGGGGATAATCAAAGGGGCTTCGTCGGGGAAGGGGCTCGGCAAGCGGGTCCTCGCCGTGGCCAGGAGCGCCGACCTGATACTGTTCATCGTTGACGTCTTCCAGCCCGAGGCCAGGGGGCTCCTGGAGCGGGAGCTCAGGTCCACGGGGATAAGGGCGGACGAGTCGCCCCCCAACGTGGTCATAGAGAAGGTGGAATCTGGGGGGATAAGCATCGCGTCCCAGGTGAAGCTCACAAAGATGACTGAGGGACTGATCAAGGACATACTCCGCGTCTACGACGTCAACGGGGCCAGGGTTCTGATCCGGCAGGACGTGGACGACCAGCAGCTGGTGGACGTCCTCTCCGGCAACAGGGTCTACGTCCCCTCGCTGACGGTGATGAACAAGATCGACCTGGTGAACGCGGGGTTCACCACCGAGCTGACCCGCAAGCTCCCCTACAGGTTCGTCCCCGTCTCGGCCGAGTCGGACCTGAACATCAACGCCCTGAAGGCGGAGATATACCGCAGGCTCGATTTCGTCAGGATCTACATGCGGCGGCGGACCGGGGAGACAGACTTCGAGGAGCCCATGGTGGTCCGTGGGGGCGCCACCATCGGGGACGTCTGCGACAAGGTGCACCGCGGCATGAAGGACGAGTTCAGGTACGCCCAGGTCTGGGGGAAGAGCGTGAAGTTCGGGGGGCAGAGGGTCGGGATGACCCACAGGCTCATGGACAAGGACGTGCTCACCATAATCACGAGGTGAGCCTCGGGCCGAACGCTCTCAAGTGATCGCGGAGTTCATCACACTTTTATACTCGAAAACGCTTCTCACGGCTGTAGAGATGCCGCTCCAGTCCGACATGGTTCTGATAGGGGATCTGCTACAGTTCATAGGGGTCTTCGTGTCGTTTTCCATTGCCTACGTCGCCTACAGGGGGGTCAGGCACACCGATAGTTCGGCCCTGCTCAGGCTCGCCACAGCCTTCGTCTTCCTCGGCTTCGGGTTCCTGGTGGAGGGGCTGGTCGGCCTCGACCAGCTGGTCCCGTTCCTCCCGCTCACGGCGACCGCCATAGTGGTCGGGGGGCTGCTCCTGGAGACCACCGGATACTTCTTCCTCGCCTTCTCCCACGCCGTCGACGTCCTGCTTTCGAAGCGGATAGGGCCCGCCCTGATGCTCTTCCCGATCTTCACCATCAGCGGCGCCCAGCTCCAGAACGTGCTGAGCTTCTTCGCCTTCTACTTCGTCCTCTATGGGGTGGTTGAGACCATCTACTCGTACAGCCGGACGAAGAGGCCCGACACCCTCTTCATAGCCCTGGGGCTGTCGCTGATCAGCGCCGGGACCTTCTTCCAGTGGTTATCGCTATTGTACCAATATGTGGGGGTTCTTTCACTACTGCAGATTATACTTCAGGAGATGGGATTACTCATATTGTTCACGCCCGTGCTAGGCTTCGCAAGGAGAGGAGCAAAGCTAGATGGTGCAATATAGGACCCAGGTCAGGATAATCGCCGACGTGCTGAGCACCGCCCGCGACATGAACACCGAAGGGACCGGGGTGGGGATCACAGCCCTCCTCCGCAGGGGGAACATGTCCTACAGCAGGATGACCAAGCTGCTCTCCGAGCTGGTCGGGTCGGGGCTCCTGACGGAGCTGAACGGGGACAAGATATCAAAGTACATGATATCAGAGAAGGGGATCCAGTTCCTGGCCGCCTACCACTCCTTCGAGGACTTCGCCCAGTCCTTCGGGCTCAGGCTCTAGGCCTCCGGTTCCGGCGTATTTTTCGGAAAAACCTGTTTATAGCGTCGGCGTCGCGCCCAAGGGCGATGATCGGAGTAGCAGGTGCAGGCAAGATAGGTGCCCAGTCCGCCCTCGAGATGGCTTCGATGGGGCTGGACGACATCGCCATGGTGGACATCGTCCCCGGGCTCGCCGAGGGGGAAGCCCTCGACATCAGCCACAGGCTCTCGGACGCTGGGGTGGACGTCGAAGTCACCGGGTCCATGGATTACGCTGCGCTCCGGGGCGCCAGCCTCGTCGTGATCGCGGCAGGGATGGGGAGGAAGCCGGGGATGACCAGGATGGACCTCCTCGCAAAGAACGCCGACATCGTCGGCCCAGTCACCAGGGAGGTGGCCAAGCACGCCCCCGACGCGGTCCTCCTGATGATGACCAACCCCATGGACGTCCTCACCTTTGTAGCGCTCAAGGCCTCAGGGTTCCCCAAGCAGAGGGTGGTGGGCCAGGGGGGGCTCCTCGACAACTCACGCTTCAAGTACGTGCTGGCCCGGAAGCTCGGGGTCTCCAGGGGCTCCATCTCGTCGTTGGTCCTCGGCGAGCACGGCGAGAACATGATCCCCCTCGCGAGCCACACCTACATCAGCGGGGTCCCGCTCGCCACGCTCCTCAGCGAGGCTGAGATCCAGCAGGCCATCGACGACACGAGGAAGGTCGCCGCCGACGTGATATCGAAGAAGGGGGCCACGGTATTCGCGCCCGGCAGGGTCGTGGCGAGGATGGCGAAGGCCATCGTCGACGACACCAAGGAGGTCGTCCCCGCGTCCGCCTACCTGGAGGGGGAGTACGGCCTCAGCGGGCTCTGCATCGGGGTCCCGCTCAAGCTAGGAGCTGGAGGCATCGAGCAGATCTACGAACTGAAGCTCTCCGACAAGGAGAGGGACTGGTTCAACAAGGGCGCGGACACGCTCAGGGAAGCGATCGCGACCCTGAAGCTCTGACGCGGCAGAGCGCCGACACCGTGAGCGAGGGCGACATGGACATCAGAAAGCCTAAGAACAGTCCCAGGTCGGCGTCGAATCAGCCTTGCTGATCGTCGTCCTGCTCAAGGGAGTGCCCGCAAGGACGACTCAGGCCGTGCAGATCGGCGGGGTGCTCAACCGCGAGGCAATGGACCTGGTGCTCAACCCCCACGACGCCAAGGCGGTGGAGGCCGCCGACTACCTTAGGCGGAGGGCCGGGGGTAAGATAGTGGCCCTGACCATGGGCCCTGACATGAAGCTCATCCCGCTGATGAAGCCCCTCTACGACTCCGAGGTGGGGGGCGTGGACGAAGAGTACGTCCTCAGCGACCGGAAGATGGCGGGCTCCGACACCCTGGCAACGTCCTACGCCGTCGCCCTGGGGGTCAAGAAGCTGGTCGAGAGGCACCTCGCGCCCCTGGACGAGCTCGCCGCCGCCATCAGGAAGTCAGGGTACTCCGAGGCGGTGAAGGCCAAGGCCGAGGAACTCTACGCTGCCAACCTGCTCCCCAACGGGGTCTACAGCGACCTCCCCTCAGTAAAGGACACCATCGTCCACCGCTTCCTCGACGGGAAGACCACCGCGGCCACCGCCGTCGCCGAGCTGGCCGCCGAGAAGGACAAGCTTTCGAAGTTCATTGTCGTCGCCGGGGTCAAGACCACCGACGGCGAGACCGGGAGCGTCGGCCCCCAGGTGGCCGAGGGGGTGTCCGAGCTCCTCGGCAAGACGATCCCCCACGCCACCTACGTCGAGGAGTTCGAGGTCGACCCGGAGACCGGCACCGTCACCACTGAGCGGCGGATCGGCTACCTCTCCCAGAAGCTCGAGATGCAGCTCCCGGCGCTGCTGACCATATCCCACGAGTACAGGCCCAGCACTGCGCCGGCGTCAGGCCAGGCGGCCGCCCGGGCAGCGAGCTACCGCGGCAAGTCGCTGCAGGCTACGAAGTGGACGGCCGACGACCTGGGCGCCGACCCCAAGAGGCTCGGCCTGGCAGGCTCCCCCACCATAGTGGGGACGGGCATAGACATCGGCAAGCCTCCGGTCCAGAAGAAGGTGGGGGAGACGATGGTGTTCTTGAAGCGGGTCGAGCAGTTCGAGTTCGAGACGAAGAAGTACGGCCCCTACGCGCCCGGGGACCTGGCGTCGGGGCTCCCCACCGGGGCGATTGACAAGCTGAGGTCCGAGGGGTCGGTCGGGGTCTTCGACACCTCGATGCTCGCCAGGGAGCTGCTGCAATGAGCGCACAGCCCACGGGGGTCTGGGTCTACCTCCAACACACCAAGGGGGACCTGACCAGGGACTCGCTGGAGCTCATAGCCGCCGGGCGGAGCGTCGCCGAGAAGCTCAAGCAGAAGGTGGTGGGGGTGCTGATCGGGAGCGGGCTCGAGTCCATGGAGGACAGGGCCATCGAGTACGGCGCCGACTCGGTCCTGGTGGTGGACGACCCGGCACTCGAAGTCTACTTCAACCTCGCCTACGCCGACGCGATATACTCCATGGTGGAGGAGCGGAAGCCCTACGTCTTCCTGTTCTCTGCCAACGAGATCGGCAAGGACATCGCCGCCAGGGTGGCGTTCAGGGTTCCGACGGGCCTCGCCACCGACAACGTCCAGCTGGCGGTGGAGGATTACACCAACCCCGCCCTGGGTCAGTTCAAGGACCTGCTCATCCAGATCAGGCCGGACTTTGGCACCAGGCTGGCGAGGATCTACACCCCGAGGCACAGGCCCCAGATGGCCACCGTCAGGCCCGGGAGCTTCGCGCCCCTGGCCCCGGACCCCGGCCGCAAGGGGAATGTGGAGAGGGTCGAGTTCAAGCCCGGGAGCTACCCGGCGAAGGTCACCGAGGTCACCGAGCTCCCGCCCCCGGTCCCGGACCTGGGGGCCGCCGACGTGGTCATCAGCCTGGGGATGGGCATACTGAAGGACGCCGGGGGGCACCCCAGGGACCCCCGCGAAGCCTACGGCTACGCCAAGCAGCTGAAGGAGCTCCTCGAGGGGCGCTACGGCCTGAAGACCGAGGTGGGAGCGACCAGGGCCCTGGTGTACGCCGAGGTGAAGGAGCTCGACGGGCTGATAGGGCGGTCGAACCAGGTGGGGCAGACTGGGGCGACGGTGAAACCCCGGGTATACATCGCCGTCGGGATCAGCGGGGCGCTGCAGCACAGGGTCGGGATGCAGAACTCTGCGAAGATAGTCGCGATCAACACGGACCCCGAGGCCCCGATCTTCAAGATCGCGCACTACCCGATAGTCGGAGACGTCTACGAGGAGCTGCCCAGGCTGATCGCCGCCATGGAGGGGACCTCCGCTGGCTGACTTCGACGTCATAGTGGTGGGCGCCGGCCCGGCCGGGTCCGCCGCCGCCCTCTCGCTTGCGCGCAAGGGGGTCAATGTGCTGATGCTGGAGAAGGCGCGGGTCCCCGGCGAGCGGAGCATGACGGGCGGCGTGATCTACGGCGACTTCCCGGGTGACTGGGGGCTCATCAACCTCGTCCCCGACTTCGAGTCGGCCGCCCCCCTGGAGAGGCGGATCATCTCCCACGAAGTGGTGGTCCTGGGCGCCCCCGACTACAAGAGGGGCAGCAGCAGGTACTATCGCCTGTCAAAGACCTCGCTCCCGACCAAGGTCGGGCTCTTCCCGCTCACCTTCGAGACTGGCCACGACTACTCGGTCCTGAGGCGCCCCTTCGACAGGTGGTTCGCGAACCTCGCCGTGGGCGCCGGGGCCATGCTCTCCACAGGGACGACGGCCGAAGGGCTGCTGAAGGAGGGAGGAGCCGTGGTCGGGGTAAGGACCCCCAACGAGGAGCTCAGGGCGAAGCTGGTGATAGACGCCTCGGGGGTGACTTCCAACCTTGTGGCGGAGGCGGGGCTGAGGGACAGGCTGACGCCCCGGCAGCTTTACCACGGCATCAAGCGCGTCTACAAGATCGACCGGGACGCCCTCGAGAAGAGGTTCAGGGTCCGCGGCGGGGACGGCCGGGCCATCTTCTTCCTCGGCGACTTCATGCAGGAGATAGGGGGCGGGGCGTTCATCTACACCAACAGGGACACGCTCTCGGTCGGCCTGGTGGTGTCGCTCGACTCGCTCATCCGGCGGACCACCGAGCACTTCGACCAGGTGGGGAAGGCCATCGACGTCCTCGACGCCTTCGAGGCGCACCCCATGGTGGCCGAGCTACTGGACGGGGCCGAGGCGGTCGAGTACGCCGCCCACAACATCCCCAAGGGGTTCAAGGCGATCCTGAAGGAGCCCTACGCCGACGGGTTCATGGTCGCCGGGGACGCACTGGGTTCGTTCGTCAAGATCGGTCCGATGATCGACGGGATTCGGCGGGCCATATCCTCGGGGATGATGGCCGCCTCCGCCTACCTCTCCGCGAGCACATCAGGGTCGTTCAGGGGGAAGAACCTGTCGAGGTACAAGGAGCTCCTTACGCCCATCTACGAGGACGTGAGCAGGTCGGGCCGGGACAGCTTCGTGTCTGAAAGCGCGTTCACCTACCACACCCTCCCGCGGCTGATGTTCGCTACGAAGCTGCTCTCGTCGGTCTACACCTTCGAGCCCCGGCCAGAGGGCCGCCCTGCCAGGGACTCCATCGCCCGGGTCCAGGACGGGACTGGGCTCCTCAACTACGACGAGGACGAAGGATACTCCCACATCAAAGTGGACTCCGAGCTGGCGTCGAAGTCGCTCACCAAGCCCTGGGTCCCCGCCTGCCCCACCAACTGCTACACCATATTCACCCCCAAGGGGGTCTTCGCGTCGTTCAAGGACCTCTACGAGCACAACTTGGCCCAGACGGGGGGCAACCGGGGCGCGGCCCTCTCCGACACCTTCGACGACATCGGCTCCGCCAAGCTGAGGTTCGACCACGTCGCCTGCGTGGCCTGCGGCACCTGCGGCGCCATCGGCCCTCCGGATCTGGTCAAGTTCGGCCACGAGCGGGACGGCCACGGCGTAAGGTACAGGTTCGGCTGAGGCCAACAGCTAAAATGCCGACGAGAAGGGCGGGGGCTCTGAGCTAGATGTCAGGATACATAGAACGGCTAGACCGGACGATCAGGCAGCACCAGGAGTGGAGGACCAAGGAGTGCCTCAACCTCATCCCCTCGGAGAACCGCGGGAGCGCCCAGATGCGGTCCATGTTCCTCGCGGACATCGGCAACAGGTACAACGCCCCCGACAGGTTCTACAGGGGGACGAAGTTCGCCGACGAGCTCCAGTCCCTGACCGAGGAGCTCGCCAGGAAGGTGTTCAACGCGCGCTACGCCGACGTGAGGGCCCTCTCCGGCCACACTGCCGACATGGCGGTGATGCTCGCGCTCACCGAGCCCGGGGACAAGATCGTCTCCGTCAACCCCGAGAACGGCGGTTACCCGGGGATCACCCACCTAGGCCTCGGAAAGATACTCGGGCTGCAGAACCAGTACTTCCCCTACGACGATACTGCCGTGAACATCGACGCCAAGGGGGCCGCCCCGATGATGAATGCCCCCAAGGTGGTCTTCTTCGGCTCAAGCTTCATCCCGTTCCCGCATCCGGCCAGGCAGCTCTCGGCCCAGGCCGAGGGGGTCTGCGTCTACGACGCCTCCCACGTGCTGGGGCTCATTGCCGGCGGGGAGTTCCAGGATCCGCTGAGGGAGGGGTGCTCTCTCATGATCGGCTCGACGCACAAGAGCTTCCCAGGGCCCCAGGGGGGGATAATTCTCTCCAACGACGAGGAGGTATTCAACCGGGTCGCCGGGAAGATACACCCGGGCATAGTCGACAACATCCACCTCGACAGGGTCGCGGCCCTGGCCGTCGCGCTCATCGAGATGCTACAGTACGGCAAGCCCTACGCCCAGGCCGTGGTGAAGAACTCGAAGGCCCTGGCCAAGGCGCTGGTGGCCGAGGGGGTGAAGGTCAGAGGGGCGTCGAAGGGATACAGCGAGTCACACCAGGTCCTCCTCGACTACGACCCGGCGAGGCTCAAGGCCCTCTCCCTGAGGCTCGAACAGGCGAACATAATCGTCGACGAAGGAGGGAGGGTGGGCACCTCCGAGCTGACGAGGATGGGGTACGGCCCCGGCGAGATGGAGACGGTGGCGGAGCTGCTGGCCCAGATCGCCCTCGGCAAGAAGGCCCCCGACTTCGTCCAGAAGAAGGTGAAGACCCTGGTCAAGCAGTTCCAGCAGCCGAGGTTCGTCCTGACGTCGTTCCCGAAGCTAGCCGACTAGCGGTGGGCGATCCCCAGCGAGTCGTCGGTCATCTTCATGGACTCCTCCCGGGTGTACCCCCCTGACAGTGCCCTGATGGCGTCGACGTTCTCCGGGACGACGATCGCCTCCTGGTGTACCCCGAGGAACATGTACGCCTCCCCGTCGACGACGGTGACCGAGTCCTTCCAGACCGACGCCTCGTAGACGTCGTTCCTGTCCCTCCCCTTCTCCCTCGCCCAGTCCATTATGTTGGCCGTCGACTTGAACCCTGACTTGCCGTCCACGAGGGTGATCCTGGGGGCGGACTGCAACGCCTTCACGACGTCGTCCCTGGAGGCCTGCTTCTTCAGGCTCAGTATCAGGCTGTGCAGGTGCATGTGGGTGGTCGGTACCTTGAACGCCATGGTGACTACCGGGATGCCCTGGAGCACGGTCTGCACGTCGGGGCCATGGTGTGACGGGACCGTGGTCGGGTCCAGGACCACGGCGTCGATGGGGCCCTTCTTCACGTCGTCGGGGTCGGTGGCGCGCCTGGCGAGGACGGCCCTGGCCTTCGATATGCCGACGCCCCCGTCCACCGCTCCCAGTGTCCTGCAGAGCCCCGTGGTGTTGCACGAGACCACCCTGACCATCCCCTTCCCCTTCGCCGCCTCGAAGTTGCACTGGGCGACGAAGGAAGTCCCCGTCAGCTCGTGGTCCTCGCCCCCCTGGAATATCGCCTTTACCCCTGCCGACTGGTAGAGCGCCTTGTTGGCCGGGCCGCTGTCCTCAGGGGCGCCGTCGACCACGACGTCCACCCGCTGGAGCAGGTCGTTGAGGGTCCCCTTCAGGCCGTACCCCGCCCCGTTGAACGCCTCCAGGCTCTTCATGTCGAGGGCGTAGAGGGGGATCCCCTTCTCGCGCGCCAGGGCGTACTTGTAGTGGGGGTGCGCGGCCGTGACGCCGACGAGCTCCATGTCCTTCTGCTTGCGGACCGCGTCCGCGACCCGCCGCCCGATGGTGCCGTACCCGTTTATGCCGACCTTGATCATCGCCAAGTTACCTACGCCCCCCTCCCTCTTATGAAACTCACGCCTGGCCCTTCCCCCACCTGTCCGCGGCCCTCTCGAGGGCGTCTATCAGGGGGAGCCTCTTCCCCGCCAGGTACTGCACCAGGGCCCCGCCGGCCGTGCTGGTGTGGTCTATCTGGTCGTGGACGCCGTACTTGTGCAGCGCGGTGGAGAGGTGCCCCCCGCTGATGATCGTGGTCCCCAGCGAGGCGGCCATGGCCCTGAGCAGCCCCTCGGTCCCGAGGCTGAACTCGTCCCACTCGAAGGCGCCCGGCGGCCCGCTCATGAACACCGTCCCGGCCCCCTTGATGAAGCGCGAATAGTTGTCCACGGTCTTCGAGCCGATGTCGAGCACCTTGACCTGGGCACCCAGCCCTGCCGGGTCCACTTCCTTCCTCTCCCCGTTCGCCCTGATGGCCACGTCCACGGGGAGGGCGAACCTCTCCGGGTCCTCGTCCATCAGCTGGCGCGCCTTTAGCACGAACTTCTGCTCCCCGTCTATCCCCAGATCCCCCTTCAGCTTCCCGGCCGCTTTCAGGAAGACGAGGCCGACCACCCCGCAGAGCAGGACCTTGTCCGCCCTTTTGTTGGCTATCAGGGCGTCGATGGCCTCCAGCCTGTCGTTCACCTTCGCCCCACCCAGCACTGTCACGTATGGCCCCTTCTCCACCGACGCGATCCTGTCGAGCATCCGCAGCTCGCGCCCCACGGTCCGCCCGGCGCAGGTTGGGACCAGCCCGGCGAAGCCCACTATGGTCGGGGACGCCCTGTGGGCCGTCGAGAAGGCGTCCAGGACGCAGGCGTCGACGTGGTCCTTCAGCCTCCTGACCAGGAACGTCTTCTCCGCCTCGGGGGGCTTGTACTCCTGGTTCTCCTCGGCCGTGAACCTGAGGTTGTCGAGGACCAGGACCCCTCCGTCCCCCAGAGAGTCGATGGCCGACAGCGCGCCGGGGCCGAAGACGTCGGGGACAAAGTCCACCCTCTTGCCAAGTATCTCTCCTAGGACCCTGGCGTGGGCCTCCAGTGAGGTGTAGTCCGACCTCCCCACCCTCCCTTGGTGGGACGCGACAACCACCTTCGAATCGGGCAGGTCGTTGATCGTCATGGCGGCCTCCTTCAGCCTCTCCTGCTCCATGAGCTGCCCCGTCTCGGGGTGCACGGGGGTGTTGATGTCAACGCGCAAGAAGACCCTCTTCCCGGCCAGGTCCAGGTCCTCCAGGGTCAGCATCCGGATGGGCATTGGCGCCTTGAGGTGCGCGGGCTCCCACCGATTATATGTCTTGTGCACAATTTTGCTGTGCCTGTGCCGTTAAGTTAAGCGGAGTGAAGCGGGCGACTACGCCCTTCCGTTATCCTAACACCCCTCTGACCCTCCAGGGGGCTGGGAAGGGAGAAATACGGAGGCCGTCCGGCTCAGCCACGTGAACGACCGGCGCCTGGCGCTCCTTTCCGGCCTCGGCCTTGCCGTGTTCGTCGTCCTGGCGGCGGCAGTGAAAGCCTCACCCGCCTTCGCGGAGGCGGACCTCGGGGCTGCACTCTGGGTGAACAACCTCGACCTCGGCGGCGCGGCGAGCTCGCTCCTGATAGCTGCCAGTCTCTACGGCAGAGAGTACTTCTGGATCCCGGTCGCCGCCATCATGCTCGCTTTCGGCGACAGGCGGACGAAGCTCGTCGCCGTCGGACTCTGCGGCGTCTTCCTAGGGGGGATAGTCGTCGGGGAGGTGGCCAAGGCGATAGTGGCCAGGGGGAGGCCGGACGAACTGCTCGCCGCTGTCGGTGGCGGCACCCCGGTGGTGCGCATCCCGCTCGACACCGACTTCTCCTTCCCCTCGGGCCACGCGGTGATTGTGTCGATAGGCGCCGTCTATGCGCTTGCGACCTTCCGCAGGAAGTGGGTGGCCTCCCTCCTGACCGTTGAGGCGGCCGTGGTCTGCTTCTCGAGGGTCTACCTCTTCGAGCACTTCCCCACTGACGTCGTCGCCGGGGTCGCCCTGGGGAGCGCCGTCGCCCTCATAGGCCTGCTCGTCGGCAGGCGCTATCTTCGGGGGGCGGCCGACCGCGTCGTCGACCTCCTGGTGAAGGTCTTCAGGGACGGGCCTCTCAGACTCTGACGCCCTGGTATCCTTAAAGACATGAGAGCGAAGGGAGGCCCAGACATCCCGTGCAGAACGGCACAGTCACCAACATCTTCTGGGGCCTCTTCCTCATCTGGTTCGGGGTCGTCGCCGTCATGTTCAGAGGAGACTTCGGCAGCACCGTCAACTCCCCCCTCTTCGCCCTGGGGACAGGCGCCCTGCTCTTGCTCCTCAACCTCACCAGGTCAATCTTCAGGCTGAGGCTCAGCATCCTCACCATGGGGCTCGGCATAGTGCTCACCTTCGCCAACGCCTTCGTCCTCCTATTCGGGTCCACGATACCTTTTCTCCCGGAGCTGCTCATCATAGTGGGCGTGGCCCTCGTGATAGGCGCCTTCAGGACGAGGAACTTCCAGGCGTACTAGTTACTGCCGCGCCGCGACACAGCGAACAGGCAGTAGGGGTCGCCGGCGCCGACGCACTTCTCCTCGACGCACGCTACTGGTTCGCCATAGATGCGCTCAGTCGAGCCTGCGATCAGCCCCCTGGTGAAGTGGCAACTCGGCCTCTGGGCCCTGGTCCCCTCGCTCTCGAACCCCCTGCTGAGTTTGAGCTTGTAGCTGGCGAGGTCCTCGCTCGCCTCGTAGACCTCCATCTTCCCCCACCCAAGGGCGCTGTAC
>JAGWHE010000005.1 GCA_028866945.1 Nitrososphaerota archaeon | reverse complement strand
AGACCTGAGAATGCTAGAAGTGCTAGAAGAAGTCCTGAGCTAAATTTTCTTTGATACGCATTCGTAGGCGTATACATATTTTCGAGACGACTGCCCCTGATTCCGTATATAACCATAGTGGACAAATGGTCTACTTCTTGCCGCACGGCGCCAGGGAATAGGCTTCTAGCGCCGCCATAGGCGGAAACAGACTGAATCCGCCGCCTTTTGTGGCCAGGCTATGATAAATCTGGTCTTCAGGACAATCGGAAGTAAGTTCTGCCTTTGAAATTCAGCCGAGGCAGACAGGCCAGCGCACCTGACAGGGAGGGCCTATGTCGAGGGCATCTCAGGGCCTAGGCCGACCCAGGAGCGAATATCCCATCGAACCCCTGGCGGGTTAAAGTACGACTGGGCCAGAGGGTGGTTTCATAGTTGAAGGAGCCAGATTGTCGGAATGCTGGTCGTCTCGCCTCCCGCTGGAAGATCCCCAGGCGGGAGGTAATCCGCGACCCCATATCCAGGTGGGGGCAGGTCAATCCCACCCTCCCGGCCGAGGTTTGAACGCAATGGCCGGACCCGTCTTTCTGGGTTATTTCCTCTACCTGGCCGCCGTACTTGTCCCGGGATACGGTCTGGGGGAACTCGCGGGTAAGTGGCATGGGAACGACGACCTCGTGAGGCGGCTGGGCTACGCCGTCGGGTATGGCATCGTCGTAGACACGGTTGTCGACGCGCTGAGGACCCTCGGCGTAAGGTTCGCGGGGCTGAACCTGTTGGGGATGGACCAATACGTCCTCTACTTCACGGTGATACTGGGGATCGTCTTCCTCTCGGTGTCGTACGCCTGGAGGAAGAAGCTTGCGGGACTTCCGGGATTGACGAGGGAGGGGGGAGGGGTGCTTGCCTGCACTGCAGTGGTCGCAGTCATCGCGTGGCTATACTTCGCAAAGTACCCCATCTTCCCACCATACTACAACCCGGACTTCCTTGCCATCGTGGGCCGGCCCTTGGACTTGATTTATGGGACCCAGGGCACCATACCGAGGCTCCTGCTTTACGGGGCCGGATACTATCAGGCGGCGGCCGCTTTTCTTGCCGCCGGCTCGTCGAGCCTTGCAGTAGCAGAAACCGCGATGGCGTTGCTGGCCATTCTCTCGCCCGCGGTCGTGTACGCGGTCACCGCTGACATGTTGGGGGACAGGCGAGCTGGTCTGTTCGCCTCCTCAATCTACGCACTCTCGGGAACCGTATGGGCACAGATGGTGTTCGCCGACGGCCTCTACCCGAATTTCGTGGGCGTGCTGCTCGAACTCGTCCTCCTGGTCACGTTTCTCGATTTCGTCAAGGGCCCGCGGACCTGGCCGCTCTGGACGCTCTCGACGCTGGTTACGGTCGCTGCGTACTTCTCACACTACACGGTCCTGGCCGTGTTCGGCACGTTTGCGATCATGACCGCTGCCGCGGCACTCTTCAAGAGATCCGAGCTCCGCCGGACCCTCGGAGCGACTTTGGTCTTCGTCCTACCCGGCGCCCTAGGCGCCCTCGTCTTCACCCGCCAGTTCAATCTGGCAGTGCTGATATCCTACTTGAGCGGGTCCAACCAGCCTCCCACCACGTTTCTCTCGAGCGCCCTAGCGTTCTTCCCATCGGCAGCCTACCTCGCCTTCAGCGTAAGAAACGACATCGGACTCATCGCGATGCTCACGCTGTTGACAGTCGCCCTGTACAGGAGCACGAAGCTCCGAGACCAGTCGATTCTGCTGCCGGCGATATGGTTCTTCGCTCTGATGCTGGCTGCGCCCCAGAACGGCTCTGCCTGGCGGTTTGCCCTGGAGGCAGTCATGCCGCTTACGATACTTGCCGGGTATGGCCTGAACTCGATAATCCCAAAGTCCAGGTCGAGCAAGCGCGACAGGCTGAGGAGGGGAGACCCCTACAGGTTCGGCCTGGTGGTCCTCACGGTATTATTCCTGACCCCGATCGTGGCCACCGGGTGGTCATCCTCCTTCGTCCAGAACATCACGACGGGCGCCGGCACTGAGGCGGCCGCACAGGGGCAGGTGAACGCGACGATGACCTGGCTGGATCGGAACACGGCGCCGTCCGCCTCTTTCCTGTCTGTGACCACACCCACGTTCCTCTACACCGTGATACAGATTGACAGGAATTGCACATACGAGTACTTCGGGAACGAGTCGAGGGCGATCACCTTCGCCAGGCAGAACGGAGACGACTACATACTGGTCACCAGGCACGGCGTCTTCTACGATCAGGTGACCCCCGTCGCGGACGACTCGGCTCCCTCGCTGCCTTGGTTCACCTACAAGCCTACAGCTGGGCTGGCGCTAGTCTACAACAACACTGAAGTCAAGGTGTTCCAGCTCGATGGCCAGGGCTGACATGTGCTCCTGCAGCCAATAGCAAGGAAGTAGAGGGCATGCGAGTCGCCAAACGAGTCCTCCTGGTGGGTTTCGACGGAGCGACGTGGGACCTTCTTGACCGATATGCGAAGGACGGGACCATGCCGACCCTGCAGAACCTGCGGGAGTCATCCAGGTGGGGGGACCTGAGGTCCACCGTCCCCCCGGTGACCGCGCCGGCCTGGGCGGCCCTGTCCACTGGGATGAACCCTGGAAAGTCAGGGGTCTTCTCATTTCACGTGCCTGCCGATTCCATCGCCCGCTTCAGGGCGACGACCTCATCTGACGTCAAAGCCGCAACCTTCCCCGAGCTGCTTGAGAAGTCTGGGCTGAAGACACAGGTGGTCAACCTCCCGACGTTTTCTTACCCGAAGAAGGTCAAAGGCGCGGTCCTTGGCGACATACTCTGTCCTCCGGAGCATGCGGTTCAGCCTCCAGAGCTCAGGGGAAAGGAGCCGTTCAAGAGCTACCGGACATTCCCGAACTTGTCCCTGAAGCACGATCTCCCGTCGTACGTCCAGGACATCAGGGACCTGGAGCGGACGAGGTTCGAGTGCGCCAGGGAGCTCTTCCAAGCCGACTGGGACTTCATGTTCGTCATGTTCAGCGGGACCGACTGGGTTCAGCATGAGCTGTATGGCGACCTTGTGCACGGCCTGAAGTCGAGGGCAGTCTCCGCGGCAGAGGGGTTCTACCGCGACCTGGACTCCTATGTCGATTGGTTCGTGGCCAGGCTTGGGCCAGATGACTGGCTCGGACTGGTCTCCGACCACGGTTTCCAGGTGTCGCCGGGAGCCTTCAACATCAACAGATGGCTCCTCCGAGAGGGGTACCTTCGCCAGCGGGGGAACCCTGCCGGGGGGGCGAAGCTCGCCTCAAGGGTCGCAGTGGGGGTTCCGAGCCGGATAGTCGCAGCCGTTTCGCGCCATCCGCGGCTCTGGCGAGTCATTGTGGGAGCCTGGCGGTCTGCGTCGGGCGGACTGAGCCTGGCGGGCGACCTCAGGCCCGACACTGCTGCGACTGTCGCTTTTTCGCAGGACTACTCATGGGGGGTACGCCTCAACTCCAAGCGGAGGCTGAAGGCAGGGGTCCTTGGAGAGGCTGAAGAAATGCGTGTCCTGTCAGAGCTTCGCGGAAAGTTCGACGCGCTTGCGGCCTCCGGGTTGATCGAGAAGTGCCTCCCTGCGGGCGAAGTCTACTCTGGTCCCCACGTCCGCGATGCCCCGGACCTGGTCCTCTTCCCGCGGCACAGGTCCATCTCTGTCCCAGGAGCTTCCATCGTCGACGACCTTCCGAGGAACGGGCACTCGATGGACGGGGTGTTTCTGCTGCATGGGCGAGGCGTGTCGCCGCAGGGTCGGGAGACCGCTCGGATCTACGACATTTCTCCCACCGTGCTCACCCTCTTCGGCCTCGGGGTGCCGAGCGATGTCGACGGCGAGTCCCTGGTGGGAGGGGCGAAGTCGGAAGGAGCCACCATCGGGGAACAGACGGAGTCTCGGCCCCTCTCGAGCGAGGAGGAAAGGGTCGTCGAGGAGAGGCTCAGGAGCCTTGGCTACGTTTGAGTCAGAACCTGGCCGGCTGACCTGAGGAGCGGCAGTCCATGGCGGGCGTGCCAGATCGGGCCAGTTCTTCCTCACGAGACTGTGACGTTGCCGGAGGCCTGGGCCTCCAGTAGGTCGAAAGTTGACACCCCCGCCGTCTGGAAGACGGTTGTGTAACCCTGCCCGGGCGCCAGTCCGACAGTGCCGACGCCGCCGATGCTGAGCGTGACATAGGCTGTCCCCACGTTGAACCACTCGACGGGGGTGACGTTGTGCAGCGCCTCCACGGTCGTCTGGTTGAAGCCGGCCAAGGACACCCCGATGACGACCCGCACCGGCTCGTAGACCCCCACCGCGTAGGCGGTCTTCCCTGCCGTCAGGGTAAGCGTGTGGGGAAGTGGGGTAACGTACCACTTCACGGCTGGGAATGTGACTGTGTAGGGGCCCTGGGGCTGAGAGGTGTTGTACGGCGTCAGGACGTCATTCCCATTCAGGGTCGCCTGGACGTGGAGCTCGGTCGTCCCTCCTTTGCCGTTGTCCGCAAGCGCCCTCACCACTATGGTCCCAGAGCTCGAAAAGAAGGCAGACATGAGGGCGAAAACAACCAGAACTCCCACGGCAGCGATGGGGGCCAGGAAGAGCAGCGACCCCGTCCTGCGTCGGCTTCGCGCGCGGCTCATTGGACGACCTGCCCCGATAAGACTGGTCCAACCGCTTCAAGGGACGGCCCGACGCCCCTTGAACGGGGGCCGAACGATCCGGAATCTCCGAACAAGAAACAGGCTCGGGCGCCCGACGAAGTTAAATAAGCTTCATCGGGATTTCTTCTCGTGGCCCGGCCGCAGACGGTCGCGATTATCCTTGTTGCCATACTGGTCGTAGCTGGAGTCATAGTCTATTTCGCGCTGCCCGGGGGCCAGGGCGGGAAGCAGCTCACGCCCCTGAAGGTGGGTGAGACTTACACGTCCACCTCGACGGCCTATCTCCAGGCTGGGATCCAAGACGGGTATTTCTCGAAGTACGGCCTCAACGTCTCTACCATACGCTTCTCCAGCGTCACTCTCCTCGTGGCGGCCCTCCTCAAGGGTGACGTGCAGCTGGCCCTCGGCACGGCGGGTGACGTCGCGTTCTTCGACGCCGCCGGGGGGAACGCCCGCATCATCGCGACGTATGCGCAGCATGTGGTCTTCTCCGTCGTGGCCCCTGACAACTACACAACCGCCCAGAGCCTGGTGGGGAAGGTGGCGGTGGTGACCAGCACGGCAGGGTCAGACTACCTCGCGATTGCCCTTATGTTGAACGCCAGCGGCATAAAGCCGACCGCCCTCCACTACCTTCCCGGAGGGTCCTCGGTCCCTGCGAGGCTCAGCCTGGTCGAGAACGGGGAAGGACAAGTGACCGCCGTGATACCCGACTATCTCCCGCTGCTCAAGGGCACAAGCCTCCACGTCATCGCGAACGCGAGCGCGTTCCCCGAGCACGTCGCCTGGGACACGGTCTACGGCCTGGACCCCTACCTGACGGCGAACAGGAAGACCATCGACTCGTTCATGCTGGGCCTCAATGAGACGCATACCTGGTTCACCACCAACCGGACGGGGGCTTCGCAGGTGATCAACAGCTACCTGAAGCTGGGGAACCTGTCTCAGGCAGAAGCGACCTGGGACGCCTGGCAACCTGCATGGAGCGCCAGCATAAGGCCCGACCTGGCGGGGGTAAAGAACTACATCGGGCTCATATCTTACTTCAACCCGACGCTCTCCAGCGCAGTTCCGTCAGGAATGGTCGATGTGTCCTATTACAACGACACGTTGCACCAGTAGGTCCCTACCCTGAGGCTCGCATGAGCGTCAGCATCGACTCGGTGTCATTCGAATACGGCCTGGGAGCCGCGAAGGGGGGTCTGCCGGTCCTGGACGGCGTCACGCTCTCCATCGAGCCGGGCGCCTTCGTGGCCGTCCTGGGCCCCAGCGGGTGCGGCAAGACGACCCTGCTGAAGCTCGTCGACGGGCTCCTGGTCCCGACCAAGGGCAGGGTCGAAGTGAACGGAGCGCCGGTGCGCGCGCCCAGTCCCGAAAAGGCAATGGTCTTCCAACACCCCTCCCTACTCCCCTGGAGGACCGTCGACGGAAACGTCGCCTATGGGCTCGAGCTCACCGGGGTCGGGGGAGAGCTGCTCAAGTCCCGCGTGAAAAGCTCGGTCGAGCTAGTGGGCCTCGGCGGCTTCGAGTCGTACTTCCCACATGCGCTCTCTGGGGGGATGCAACAGCGGGTGAACATCGCCCGGGCGGCGGCGCTCGACCCGCAGATCCTGCTGATGGACGAGCCCTTCGGGAGCCTGGACGCCCAGACCCGCGAAGACCTTCAGATGGAGTTCCTCTCCATCTTCAGAAAGACGCGGAAGACGGTCGTCTTCGTCACGCATGACATCGCCGAGGCGGTCTTCATGTCGGACTTCGTGGCCGTGCTCTCGCAAAGGCCAGCCAAGGTGAAGGAGCTGGTGAAGATCGACATCCCCAGGCCCCGGGCGCCTGAGGTGCGGGACTCGTCCGCGTTCGCCGGGTATTACCGGCGTCTCTGGAGCATGCTCCACCGCCCGGAGGAAGGGGCCACTTGAGCAGACCAGAAGGCGGTGCCATGACGAGGCTCGCCTATGGCGTCGGGGGGTTCCTGGTCTTCTTCGCCATTTGGGAGGTGGTCGCTGACTTCGTGGTCAGAAATCCGCTCTTTCTACCGAGCTTCTCTTCAGTGGTCGTCGCCGCGGCGACCGATACAGACTACGGCGCCCTGACCAGCGCGCTCTCAGTCACCCTTCGGAATTTCGGCATAGGGATGGTGATCGCCAGCGCCCTCGCCATACCCACGGGGTTCGTCTTCGGGTGGTATCGGAGGGTCCGCCAGGTCTTCAGCCCGCTGTTGTCCGCCCTCTATGCGGCCCCGCTCATTGCCATCATGCCCGCCATCATAGTCCTCTTCGGCGTCTTCGACGTCTCGAAGGTAATCCTCGTCGTCCTGGCAGCGTTCTTCCCTCTGGCCATCAACGTGGAGAGCGGGGTGAGGAACATCGACGCCTACATGGTCGAGATGGCGCGCTCGTTCGGTGCGACAGACCGCCAGATCTTCCGGACCATCGCCTTCAGGGCAGCCGTGCCCTACACCCTCGCAGGCCTCAGGCTTGCAATCGGAAGGGGGCTTGTATTCATCATAATCGCAGAGATGTTCGCCTCGACGAACGGGATCGGGTACATCATCAGCACCTACGCCGACACTTTCCAGATGACCAAGATGTTCGTCCCTGTGTTCTTGGTCGTGCTCATCGCGGTCATCTTGATCGCGGCGGTCCAGCTCTTCGAGGCACGCGTGCAGGGGTGGAAGCCATCGAACCACTGACCTTGGCGCCTCCCCGACGACGTCCACAGGACCGACGACTGGCGGCGACGAAGGAGCACTTTTAACGGGTGCAAGCCCAAATCGACGTGGACAGTCGTGCTCGCAAGGTTCGCCTACTTCTACCTGCAATCGCTGGGGACCTGGCGGCTCCCCAGGGACAAACTGAGAGAGCTGCAGGGGCGGAAGCTTCGCCGGACAGTGCGGAACGCGTACGCCCACCTTCCCATGTACAGGTCGGCGTTCGATGAGGCGGGCATCACTCCGTCGGGATTCGCGGGCGTCGAAAGCTTGGCACGGCTGCCACAGGTGACGAAAAGGGACATCATCGCCAATTACCCGCAAGGGGTCCGGAGGCCGGACATCCGGGCCGCCTTGGTCAGGACTGGAAGCGGCACCACCGGAGTGAAGTCCGAGACCGTCTGGTCGTCGGAACAGTTGGACCTGAATCACGCTCTGCTCTCCAGGCGGCTGACCATGGCCGGGGTCCGCCCGTGGACCAAGATAGCGAGCCTGTGGCCTCCGCGGTCGAACTGGAGGAAGGAGCGCGAAGGGTCGAGGGAGGCGGTCCCCACGACCACGCTTTCATGGAGGACCGGTTTCTCCACCGTGGCCAGGAACCTGCCCAACGTCCGCGGCTTCTTCATCTCCTACGACCTTACCGCGGGGGAAGCCAGGGGGCTGGCCCGTTTCGCCCCCGACTTCATCCAGGGGAACCCTTCCTATCTGAGACGGGTGGGGGAGGGGCTGCGAAGGCACGGAGTGCGGGTGAATCCCAGGGCCGTCATCTGCGCAAACGAGAACTTCACCAGCACCGTCCGGAGGGAGCTGGCCGACCTCTTTGACTGCAGCGTCCTCAACGCGATCGGAGCCACAGAGATGGGCGTCGTAGGCTCGGAGTGCGAGTCGCAGACGGGACTCCACCTGAACGAGGACTACATGGTCTGCGAGGTCCTGAGGGATGACGAGCCGGTCTCTCCAGGCGAGGTCGGGGAGCTGGTCATGACTTCACTCCACAACGACGCGATGCCGTTCATAAGATACAGGACCGGCGACCTCGTGGAGCTCGGGAGCGCCTCAAGATGCAGCTGCGGGTCCAGCCTGATGAGGATCTCCCGTATAGTGGGACGGACAGGGGAGGGGTTGTCGGCCGCGTCGGGCGAGAGAATTCTCCCAATGGATCTCGCGGAAGAAGTCGAGAGGTACACGCACCTCAGAGATTACCAGATCGTCCAGACGGAGGCGAGGCAGTTCACCCTGAGACTCGCGCCCGGTGGCGACTCTGGCCCGGAGGACACCGACAGGGTGAAGGCGCTGCTCGAGGACCGCCTGGGGGGAGACGTGAGCGTCAGGGTGGAAATGCGCGGCGAGGATGAGGTCTGGCAGAAGGGGCGGCCCGTCCTGACCAAGCTCACGAGCTGACCTTGGCCCACAGAGCGGGAGCCCTCAGAATCCTGTTCATCACCGAGCTGTTCCCTGACCCAGACACCGGGCTCGGCTACTGGGGCGGGGGGGAACGGCAGTTCTACGAAGTTGCGAGCCGGGCGGTGAAGGCAGGCCACCGTGCCACCGTCCTCACCTGCCGGCTTCCGGGCCAGTCAACGCGCAGCGACGTCGACGGCGTCGACGTCCGAAGGACGGGGATCTCCCGCGACCCAAAGACGGGGGGCGTGCTGAAGTCGCCCCTGAGGGTGGCGGAATACATTGCTAAGACGGTGGCGGCGGCCGCAGACATTGACTGCGACCTCGTCCACTGCAACGCGTTCTACCCAGTCTTCGCAGGCAGGGCGGCGTCCGAGTTGAAGGGGGTTCCGTTGGTGTCTACGTTTCACGACGTCCCGAGCCTGAGAACATGGGAGGAACTTACGGGGTCTCGGGTTTGGGGCGGGCTCGGGCATCTGGCGGTGCTCGCCTCGGTCATGGCGGCGGGGGGACAGGTCATCACCGTGTCGGAGCAGGCCAGGGCGAAGCTCGCCGCACTGGGAAGGGGGAGGGCGCACGTCATCCCGAACGGGGTGGACGCCAGCCTGCTGGACGCGGCCAAGACCCGCAAGTCGCCCGGGCAGGTCCTCTTCGTAGGAAGGCTCGTGAAGTACAAGATGGTGGACGTTCTGGTCAGGGCGCTCGGCAGAGTCAGGCGCGAGCGCCCAGAGGCCAACCTGGTGATCGTGGGGGACGGGCCGGAGAGGGGGGCGCTCGAAGCGCTCGCAGGGGCCGTCGCCCCGGGTGGGGTGGAATTCAAGGGGACCCTGGCGTCAAATCGGGAGGTCGCACAGCTCTACAAGGAGAGCTCGGTCTTCGTACTGCCGAGCGTGGCCGAGGGAGAAGGGATCGTTCTGAAGGAGGCGATGGCAGCGAGCCTCCCGGTGATCGCCGCGAGAGCCGAGGGGTCAGGGGTGCTGGGCCTGGTGAAGGACGGCGTGAACGGGTTCCTCGTCCCCCCCGACGACCATGATCAGCTCGCGGGCGCCATCCTGAGGGTCCTGAAGGACGGCGGCCTCCGAGACTCCATGGGGGCGGCCGGGAGGAGAATGGCGGAGGCGTGGACCTGGGATGAAACGGCCCGGAGGGTCTTCGAGGTCTATCAGGGCGCGGCGCCGAAGAGGTAGAGCCGGTCGAGCCATCGTCCAAAGACGCCGCGCGCCTCCACTCCGCAGGCGAGCCCCGAAACGAGCCGGGCAGGCGCCGCGAGCCGCTGAACGTATACCCTGGCGTTCCTGTACGCAGGCTCGCGCATCAGCGTTATCATGATCCAGAGCAGGAGTGCGGTGATGGCGAGGATTAGTCCCACGAGTATTGAGCCGATGGCTATGAGGGTGGTCCCGACGATCACCTTGTGGATGTCCCTGTAGACCGCAAGGGCGGTCGACCCGAGGTAGAGCCCGTAGAGCATCAGGGCCACCCCCGGGATCCCGTACACCACGAGCGGGTGCAGTATCGAGAGGTGCTTCACCGACGAAAGAAGCACTTCGATGCCGTGATAGACGGGGTTGCGGCTCGGCCCCTTGGAGTACGAGACCGCGATCGGGACCTCGGCGACCGTGAGGCCCGCCCTGCTGGCCTTCAGAAGGATCTCGGTGCTGGCACCCATCCCCATGTCAGAGGGTGCGACCAATTCGATGGCCTTCCGGTTGTATGCCCTGAACCCAGACTGGGAGTCTGTCAGCTTCGTGTCGTTGATACGGTTCGAGACGCCGGTGATCACCCTGATCCCGGCGCTGCGGTATCCCGGGACGCCGCCTCCCTTCCTAAGGAACCTCGAGCCGATTGCCATGTCGGCCTTCCCGGTGGCGATCGGCTCGACAAGCGAGGGTATCTCACTCGGGTCGTGCTGTCCGTCGGAGTCGATGGTGACGAAGATGTCGGCGTCGGTCTGGAGGGCGTGTGAGAAGAGCGACGATAGGCTCGCCCCGTACCCGAGGTTCCTCTTGTGGCGGATGACTTCCGCGCCGAGGCTCCCAGCTATCTTGGCGGTCATGTCGCTCGAACCGTCGTCGCAGACGACTACAACCTGTGCCACTTCCTTGGACTTCACCACCACCTTGGCTATGGTCTCCTCCTCGTCAAAGGCGGGGATGAGGACCGCGACCTTCACGGACGAAACTCTGGTCAGGGGCCTATTTCTCCCTTGGGATGGCCGGGCCAGGCGGCCCGTCAGTCTCCTTCAGTGTCCCCGGAACTCGGAGGAGGCCTCGGTAGTTTAAAAAGCCCCGACGGCGGAGAGGCCTCTCTTGTCGACCCAGAAACTAGTCGAGCCCGCAGCCAAGCCCCTGCTCCCGAAGCAGCCCGAGGTGAACATTGGCACGTCAGGGCACGTCGACCACGGGAAGACGACCCTCACCCAGGCCATAACGGGCATCTGGGCCAGCGCGCATAGCGAAGAGCTGAAGCGGGGGATCACAATCAAAGTGGGGTATGCCGACGCAGCGTTCTACAAGTGCACCCAGGACCACGGCTTCGCGTCGTACTCGACCGCCTCGAAGTGCCCCATCTGCGGGCGCAAGACGACATTCCTCAGGGCCGTGAGCTTCGTCGACTGCCCCGGGCACGAGAGCCTCATGACCAACATGCTGGCAGGGGCGTTCCTGATCGACGGCGCCCTCCTAGTCATAGCGGCCAACGAGCCGGTCCCGAAGCCACAGACCAGGGAGCACCTCCAAGCGCTCCAGATGCTCGGCATGAAGAAGATTGTCATCGCGCAGAACAAGGTGGACCTGGTCACCGACGCGGAAGCGGAGAAGAACTACGCTGCGATCCAGAAGTTCACGAAGGGGACGGTGGCCGAGAAGGCCCCGATCATCCCGATTTCAGCGCAGCAGCACCTGAACATCGACGCGCTGATCGAAGCGCTCGAAGACGTGGTCCCCACGCCGAAGAGGGATGTGGGCGCCAGCCCGCTGATGTATGTCGTGAGGAGCTTCGACGTGAACCGCCCGGGAGCCGAGGTCAAAGGGCTCGCCGGCGGGGTCCTGGGTGGGAGCCTGACCCGGGGAGAGCTGAAGGTAGGAGACGAGGTCGAACTCAGGCCCGGCATGGTTGATGAGAGGAGCGGGAAGTACGTGCCTGTGGTGACTCGGGTGTCAAGCCTTCAGACGGGGGCTGGGGAGGCGGGGGCGGTCGGCCCTGGAGGGCTCGTCGCAGTCGGCACTCATCTGGACCCCACCTTCGTCAAGGGAGACCAGATGGTCGGGAGCGTGATTGGGAAGCCGGGGGCGCTGCCGGACACCCTGGAGCACATAACCCTCGACGTCACACTCCTCGAGACGGCGGTGGGAGCGGCGGACCTGGTCAAGGTCGACAAGGTGAGACTTGGCGAGACGGTGCGGCTGAACCTGGGGACGGCGTCTGCCCTCGCGACTTCTACGTCGGTGAGGGGGGACGTGGTCGAATTGGACCTGAAGAAGCCGGTCGCCATCGAGACTGGCATGCGAGCCGCGATCAGCAGGCGCATCGCCGAGCGCTGGCGCCTCATCGGGTCGGGCGTCCTGAAGTAGCGCATGGAGAAAGTAATCTTCGACAGCAGCTTCCTGATGGCGCTCGCGGACGAGCCGACGACATGGTTCGAGGACATCTTGGAGGCGGTGGGCAAGTTCCAGCCGGTCCTCCTCGCGTGCGTGCGGCAGGAGCTGGAGAGGCTCGCGTCGGGCCAGGGGAGGAAGTCAAGCTCCGCCAAAGTCGCCCTTGAGATCGCGTCTGGATTCGAGGGGGGCCCCTGCGGCGGCGCTTCCGTCGACGACGAGATCATCTCCCGGGCTCTCACCGTGGGCGCCCTCGTAGCCACCACGGACTCGGCGCTGCTCCAATCCCTCAGGTCCGCCCATGTAAGGGCGGTCACCCTGAGAGGGGGGAGGGTTTCCCTCGGCCAGTGACCCCGGCGCACTCATGTAGCCAGAGCGCGATTTTCGGCGGGTTTCGTCTCATCTCGACCAAAGATTAAAATCGCTGACCCCGTGGGGTGCCTCAGTTTCTGATTCATTCATGTTTGAGCTAGTCAACCTTGAGGACGTCGTCCGAGTCCCCCCGGACCGGTTCGGGTCGCCGCTGGAGAGGGTCGCGATGGACCTTCTGAAGCTGAAGTACGAGAGTACCATCAACCCCGACCACGGCTACCTCGTCCTGGTCACCAAGGTCGACGTGGACAAGGTGGGGAAGATAATCGCCGGCGACGGGGCGACCTACCACAGGGTGAAGTTCGAAGTGCTCTCCTTCTTCCCGCTTAAGCAGGAAATCGTGGAGGGAGAGATAGTCGAGGTGACCGACTTCGGGGCCTTCGTGAGGGTTGGGCCGGCCGACGCACTGCTGCACCTCAGCCAGATAATGGACGATTATCTCACGAGCGACGTGAAGTCAGGGATCATCACCGCCTCCCAGAGCAAGCGGACCCTGAGGGTGGGGAGCAAGGTGAGGGTGAGGATCACCGCCGTAAGCCTTGGTCACGGAATCTCGATGGGGAAGATAGGAGTCACCTGCAGGCAGCCCTTCCTTGGCGCGCTCGAGTGGATAGACGACGAAGTGGCGAAGGCGGGAAAGGCGCGCAAGGCAGAAGAGCGAACGGAGAAGTAGAAACCCGTGAAAGAGCTGGCCTGCCGCAAATGCAGGATGCTGACAACTGAGAAGGCCTGCCCCAACGACGGATCCACGGAGCTGAGCAACGAATGGTCTGGCCTGATCATCATCATCAACTCGGACAAATCCCAGGTCGCCAAGACGCTTGGGATCACAAAGCCGGGAAGATACGCGCTGAAGGTTAGCTAGACAGTTGCGCAGGGCGTACAAGCTCCCTGAGAAGCTTAGGCCAAAGCTAGCGAAACCGCTCGGACACGTCTTCACCGGCCAGGAGACAGGCGGAAGCGAATTCAGGGACCTTGCCGGCCTCGCGCCGATGGTCATCACCGTGGGGGACAGGGTCACCGAGACACTCGGAGAGGCGGGGCGAACGCCCGAGGTTCAGGTCGTGGACGGCGTCGAGCGGCGGACCAGGAGGGAGCCCCCGGAGCTGCCCTACCGTCGCCAGATTCGGGTGAAGAACCCTGCCGGGACGATCACTTCGGAAGCGATAGCCGGGATGCGGAAGGCGTTCTCCGGGACGAAACCGGCGAGGGTCCTCGTGGACGGGGAGGAGGACCTGATGACCATGCTCGCCGTAGCCATGGCCCCCATCTCGTCGGTGGTGTTCTATGGCCAGCCAGGGGTAGGGGTGGTGGCGGTCAGGGTGAGCGCCGCGTCGAAGTCCAGGAACAGAGCCATTCTAGCAGAGATGGGGATAAAGGGGCTCCAATAGCCTCAACTTAATATCCCCGCCAGATTCGGGCTGCCCGCTTGCCTGTAGAGAAGAAGTCGGAGTCAAAGGTCCTGGACAGGGCCTACGTGGAGCTGTCCATGGATGACAGGGCCGGGAAGCTTTCGAGGAAGGATGCGATAGCCGCGGTCGCCCAGGAGCTCGGGGTGGCAGCGGAGAACGTGGCCCTGATCAGGTTGGACGGAGAGTCCGGGACGACGAAGGTCAAGGGGATGTTCTATGTGTACGGCTCGGCTGCGTCGAAGAAGCGTGTCCATCCGTCGTATCTTGAGGAGAGGAGGCTCACCAAGGAGGAGAGGGAGAAGCTGAAGCAGGAAAGGAAGAAGGCGGCGGCTCCGGCACCGGCGCCAGAGGCGAAGAAGTAGGCCATGTCAAAGGCTCCACCCCCGGCCCCAGCCCCCGCGGCCCCGGCAGCTCCGGCACCAGCGGCGCCAGTCGACGAGAAGAAGCCCGAGAAGAAGGAGAAGCCGAAGGCGCCAAAGAGAAGGATACAGGTTCACAAGCTCTACAAGGTCGAAGGAGAGTCTCTTGCGAGGCTAAGGAAAGACTGCCCCAGATGCGGCAAGGGGTACTTCATGGCCCAGCACGGCAATCGCCTCACCTGCGGCCACTGCGGCTACACCACATACACCCAGAAGACCTAGGCGTACGCGGACACCAGTTCGCGCAGCATCTTGGCCATCCCAGGGGTGAGGAAGGGTCTGAATGGTCCGAAGTACTTCTGCCCCTTCGCCTTCGACACGCTGGCCCCGTCGCCCCCCTTAACGTATGAGTCGAGGAAAGCGACGGCCACCTTCTTCATTGCGTCCTCCCTGACCGAGAGCTTCGCGGTGTAGTAGAGGAACTCCGCGATGTCCCAGGCCCTGTCGCCGCCGGCCACGGCCTGCTCGAGGTCCGTCAAGCATAGCCCCTTCTCGGAGATGATCACGTTGCTTGGTTTCGTGTCCCCCAGGGCCACGCCGAGGGAGTGGATTTCTGCCATGAGCCTCCCGTAGGCCGCCACCTCTTCGGTGCCCCCTGCACCCCCCTTCAGGTACTCGTTGATCCGAGAGGCGAGGGTCGGCCCGCCCACGAACCCCTTGACCAGGATCCTTTCGGCCGGGGCGACGGCCAGGATCGGCGGGACAAGGATACCCTTGCTCCTGAGCGTCAGGGTCATCCCGTACTCTCTGTCCATGCGGGACACTGGGCCGGTGCTGAACCTGTTCGCCGTGGAAGCCCATATCCCCAGGAGCGCCCACTTCAGAGACCGCACGTCGGTGTAGTTCTTGACGACGACCGCCTTCTCCCTGGCGGAGTCCTTGAAGGTGAGCACCCTCGTGGTTGAATAGGGCTCCCCGATGTCGTTCTCCCTCGTGGAGTACGACTCGAACCCCAGCAGTCGGGCGAGCTCCTTGACCAAGAGTGATGCGTCGGGGACCACGGTCCCCTCGGCGAGGCGGAGGAGCGACTTCGGTTCCTCCAGGGGGAGGAAGGGCGGTGGGTTCTCCCTCATCCTGCGCAGCTTCGAGAGCGCCTCCCTGCTGAACACCGACGGCCCGACCCTCCCGGCGTAGCCGTGGATGGCGTACTGGGTCACCCCGCGGGCGGTGACCGAGAAGAGGGACTGGACGCGGGTGAAGGCGTCCCCCCTGAACTTCTCTGGGACCATCCTCACCCCGTCGGCCTCGGCTCGGAGGAACCCCCTGGGCTGGAGCGCCCGGGCCGCAGACTCGAACCCTGAGGTCGAGACCCTCCTGTTCTCGTCGCCCAGCTCGCAGGTGTAGGTGTGGACGTAGCTGTAAGTGGCGGGGGGGTAGATCGCTGCCCTCCGGTGGAGCATGTCGAAGAGGAAGTAGTCGTAGGGGACCAGGAGGTGCCTGCCGAACTCCCCGTAGTCGGATGAGAGCTCGAGAAGCGCCTCGACCAACACCCTCTTCTTGAAGTCGAGCTCGACCCCGCTGAAGAGGTCCGGGTTTGTGATAGCTTCGTATACGTTGAGCAGCCTCCCAACCACGAACTCCCCCAGATAGGATGAGCGGGCGTCCTGCTCGAGCATGTCCTGGTCCACGATGAGCGCGGATGCGGCTACGGGGGAGTCGACGTAGCGGTAGCGGACCCCTTCGCGGAAGCGCTTTGACACGACGATCAGGTCGTAGTCGGAGTCGGGGCGGGAGTACCCGGCGACCTTCGACCCGTAGGCCGCGATCCCGGCGATCCTTGCCGGCTCCACGAGCGTCTCTGCGAGCTTACTGAGGGTGCGCCTTTCGTCTGCTGTCAGTCTCAACTGGGCTTCTTCTCTTCCAGCTGGGCGACCTTCGCCAGCACGGCGGGGTCGAACTTGGTGGACGCGACGGCGCCCATCGGGAGCTTGACCCGGTTGTCTTCGGGGCCCACCCAGCGGATGGGAAGGTCCTTCGCGATCCAAGAGTCCCCGACCTTCTTGTTGAGCGCCTGGTCGGACAGCTGTTCCTTGAACTTGCGGCTGACAAGGGAGACGAGGGCCCTGTCGGTGAAGATCAGCTTGGGCGGGACCACCCTCTCCGCGTCAGCGTAGGAGGCCTCGTAGAGCGTGGTGGCGACCTCGTCGCTCGTCACGTTCGTGGTGCTGAGCTTCCGGACGAGCTCGACATAGTGGGTGAACTCGTGGGCCGCGACCGCCTCGACCGTCCCCTTGGTCCCGTAGGCGAGCAGCGCGGCTGTGAACTGGACCAGGATGAGCACGCTCCCGTTCAGGGTCGTGGGGATTACCCTGGCGAAGAGGACCCCCATCTGCCCGTACTCGCTCCCCGTCTTCGACACCGGGAGGACGGGCTCGATGTAGTAAGGCGGGTACTTCAGGCCGCTCGCCTTCTCGACCCTCTGGACCGCGCCCTGGAGGTACTTCATTTTCAGCCTCACCCTCTTCGCCAGCGCCCTGGGCACCCTCCCCTGGGCGACGGCCTGGTCGAGGAGTATCAGAGGATCCAACTGTTTTGCGACCTTCCCGGCGGCCATATGAACGTTAAGCGCTACTCTGTGAGTTTGAATGCGACGGCAGGGCTCCGCCTGGAGACTTCCATGAACACCTCGGCCTGGATGACCCCGGGGATCTTCCCAATCACGTCGTAGACTGCCCTATGGAGCTCGTCCAGCGACTGGCCCCTCAGGTTGACGATGATGTCGAAGCGCCCGGTCACCTCGCGGAGTAGCCTTACCCCGTCCACCTTCAACACCTGCTCCAGGATGGACTCCCTCTGCTTGGGGTCGATGTTCAGGCCCGCCACCGCGCTCGCCCTCATGCCCAGCTTCTCCTCGTTGACGAGCACCGTGAAACGCTCTATGACCCCGCGCTTCTGGAGCCTCTTTATCCTGCTGTACATCACGGAGAGGTTGACCCCGAGCTCCCGGCTAAGCTTGGGGACGGAGACGGAGGCGTCGGTGTAGAGCGCCGAGAGTATCTTCATGTCCAGGTCGTCGAGCCGAGCCATTCACCATGCCTGAGCCGCGTATTACCCGGTGATATTTCTGCTTTTGCGGACTATACTGAAGTAATATTCTGGGAAAGCCTGGAGTATTGCGCGAAACTAGCTGGTCGCGGCCGCATCTTCGACCCGCTTCGCGTTCACCTGGTAAGTCTCTTCGGTTATCGTGTTGCCCCTGACCAGCTTCCGCTTCTTGATCCCCTCCTCCTTCGTCCTGTATCCGACCCCCCGGGTCATGAGGACGTAGTTCTTCCCCCCGCCCAGCGTGTCTCCGCGCATGGGGAACCCTGCCTTGTCGCTCCCCCCTGTGATCTTGATCTTGCCCGTGAGCCCTACCGATGCGCCGTCGAGGACCTCGCCTATCTTGCGGCCGACCAGCTGCTGGGCGCTGGCGTCCTTTACCTCTGAGGCCTCGGACTTGCCGGTCTTCGGGTCCGAGACGATCAGCTTGTAGGTGACCATTCGTGCGTCGCCGTAACTGACGGGGATATAAGCAGTGGGCCGGTTCGCTCTGGTTGGCGGGGCTCAGAACCCGTACATCGGGTCTGCCGGGGATTTTATCGCTATGATCTCGTTCAGGACCTGGTGCTCAGGCTCGCTGAGCGAGCCGTAGAGCTTGGTCCTCAGAACCTTCGCCTCGTGGCTCCGGGGCATGGTGAAGATGGTGTCGTTCTCCCTGATCTGGCGGCCCAGGGTCGGCCCTTCGACCGAGATCGCGACTTCGTCGCCGGGGTTGGCCTCGGTGAGCGCCTTCCCCTGGTCCTGGATCTGCTCCAGGGTCCCGAGCTCCGCCCCTTCGGCAGACATGAGCCTGACCTTGGGCCGAAGCCGGCCGGCGACCACCTCGACCCCGAAGACGGCCGGACCGTTGCGGCGGAAGAAGGCGCCGGGGATGACCTTGAGCTTGCAGGGGCGGGTGAGGCTCGAAAGCGCCGCCTTCTCGTCGGAGGCCCTCTTGTCGGCGGCCCAGTTGGCGTAGTTGTCGATCACCTCGTAGATGATGGCGGAGATGAACAGGGGGTTGCTCCCGACGTGTTCCCTGGCCTCGGGGAGGACCTTGCAGTCGAAGCCGAGGATGGCGCCGAGGTACGGGTCGTGATCGCCTACGACCTGGGCGTCCACGATGTCGTTCTTGGAGATGTCCCCGATGTCGGCCTGCCTGACGGGGATGCCCCGCTCTTCGAGCATCCTGAGGAGGGCCTCGAGGCCCCCGATGCTCCCCGCCTTCACGATGACCCCCATGTTGTTCGTCTTCACGACGACGTTTGAGAGCTCCTTCTCCATCTCCGCCTTCAGGTCCTGGAACTGCTTGTCCGTCCTGAAGGAGACGACCGACGTCCCGGGGACGACCCCGGCCAGGTCGGGCGAGATGAGCTTGACCCCAGCCGCAGCGTAGACCGATTCGACAGGGGTGAACTTGTCCCGGGGGTCCCTCATCTCGTCGAGGGGCTTCGGCATGAACAGCGCCTTCACCTTCGACTTGAAGGCGCCCTCCTTCCGCACCAGGCTGATCGAGTCGCCGACGTTGAGGGTCCCCTCGGTTAGTATGATGTTGGCGGTCTCCCCGATGCCCACTTCCTCCTGCAACTCCAGGATGATCCCCCTGGCGGCCTGGCGGCCCCCGTCGACCTCCAGCCTCCCCTTGAGGAACTGCTGCGCGAGGCCTATGAGCATGGCCAGCATCTCGGGGATCCCCGCTCGGGTCCTCGCCGACACCGGGACTATGGACACCTGCTGGCGGAAGTCCTTCACCCTGTAGTAGGCGTCAGACTGGAAGCCGAGCCGCGAGAGGCCTCCGACGACGTTGTAGAGCCTCTCCTCCAGCTCGTCGTTCCACGAGGGAAGCTGATCCTTGAGTATCTGCGCAAGCGGGCCCTGGCTCCCCTTCTTCCACCCCGCTATCATGTCGACCTTGTTGAGCGCGATGAGGAACGGGACGTGCCTCTGCTTCAGGATGTCAATGCTCTCGAGGGTCTGATTCTCGAGCCCCTTCTGGACGTCGACCACCAGGATGGCGATGTCGGCCGCCGAGCCGCCCCTGATCCTCAGGTTGGAGAAGACGGCGTGGCCCGGGGTGTCGATCATGAGGAGGCCCGGTATCTGGAGCTCCGCGCCTGCCCTGTCGATGAGGGAGCCGCTGATCTGCTTCAGGGTGTCCATGGGGAAGAAGCTGGCGCCGATCTCTTGGGTGATCCCGCCCACCTCCCTCGCCTGGACGCCGGTCCCCCTGAGGGCGTCGGCAAGGCTGGTCTTGCCGCTATCTACGTGCCCGAGGATGACGACGATGGGCTGTCTTAGCTGGCCCTTGCTCTCTGACATTCCCCATCCGGCACCCTAAGGTGCCTTCACCCTCCGCTCTTTCCGAAGAAGGCGGACCGCTCGTGGGCGAAGCTTTCGGCCGAGTCAGAGGCGTGGATGATGTTGTCGGTGTACCCCAGACCGAAGTCTCCCCTGATCGTTCCTGCGGCGGCCTCCCAGCTCTTGGTCGCCCCGACCATCCTCCTCACCGTGGCCACGGCGTCCCTCCCGGATAGGACCGCCCCGACCACCGGCCCCGAGGTGATGAAACCGACCAGCTCTCCGAAGAACGGCTTCCCCTTGTGGACGTTGTAGAACAGCTCCGCCTGGTCCTTGGACATCGTGAGCATCCTGACGCTCTTTATCACGAACCCTTTGCGCTCGAATCGGCCGAGGATTTCGCCGACCAGGGCCCTCTTCACCCCGTCTGGCTTTACGACTACTAGGGTCTCTTCGGCGGCCGCACTCATTTCTTGGAAGGCCTCCTCGCCCACTTCAGCTTGCGAGGGTCTCGGCCCAGCTTCAGGTCGTTGGTCTTGCACTTCGACGAACAGTACGCGCGCGTGGAACCGTCGTTCTTTACGAACAGGATGCCGGAGCCGAGTCTGACTTCTCTACCACAAAAGCCGCATTTCTTTGGAACATACATCTCAGGCTACCGCACCTTCTTTCGCTGCCCTTCCGAACTTGGGATATAAATGCGGCGGCCGCGACTTTCCCGCCCCTCTCTAGGACGGGACCGTCCCTCCGAGGAACCTCATCCAGTACTGGGCCTCCACGATGAGCCTTTGGGAGAAGTCCCTGGGGTGCGCCACGAACCCATCCAGGGCCTTGGCGATGGTCTCGGGGCCCAGGTTGGCCATGTCCTCGAGGTTGATTCCCGACGCACCGGTGGCGTACCTCAGCCTTCTGGCTATCTCGAGCTCGTTGGTGTGTATGCCTTCGATGTCCTCCTTCTCGGCGAAGGCGCTGGCGAGGAAGGGGATGTCCCCGGCGAGTATCACCTCCCTGATCCCGAGCCCCCTCGCCTTCATCGTTGCGTACATGTGGCTCGGAGGCACCACTTCTTCGACGGAAAGGACGCCGAAGAGGGTCCTGGCCGTAGGCAGCTTCCTGATCCCCCTGCGCTCCGAGACGACCTTCTTCAGGTCGACGACGGAGATGAACGGGAAGACGTAGTCGACCGCCTTTGACACAGATTTCGCCATGCGCTGCCTGAACCAGATCTTGAGCGAGTCCTGCGAGTCGAGGCCGGGGGCCATCCTGTTCGGCGGGAGAATCCAGAGCCCGGGCTGGATCGACTTGAACCCCGACTCGATCAGCCTGTCCCTGAAAGTCACCGCCAGCTTCTTCTTCTTCTTGGTGACCTCGTACGACTTGAACAGGAGCAGCGAAGTGACCTCCTTCGGGTAGGTCCGGACGAGCTCCTCGACGGTAATCCCCGAGTTCTTGAGCTGCCAGTCGAGGCGGCGCATCAGCCTCCTGTAGACCTGCTCGGAGTCCTCGAGGGCGCCCGAAGGAAGCTGGTCTTCCCCTTCGACCTCAACCCTCTGGATTGCGGCTGTGATCAGCTCCTCGTCCTTCGGACCTGAGGTGACGCTGGAGAATTTGCTGAGCGGGGCCTTCACCCTGTCGAAGAGGCCGGTGAACCGCTTTACCGCTGACACGCTTTCCGCTGGACCCGTGGAGCGGTTATGCTAAAAGGAGTGTTCCGGTCGCTCTCTAAGGAGAGAGTCGCCGCTTGACTGCCTTCCTGATGTCCTCGAAGGCTTCCACGACCTTCTTCTTCGCGAAGTACTCGTCGGACTCTGTCACCGCCACCAGGTCCGGATGCATGGTGACCTCGCCGATCTTCAGCGGCGCAGGGATGCCGAGGGTCAGGGAGAGTTCCTCGACGGTCCTCGGGAAGGTTGCGCCGGCCCTGAATCTGAAAAGGAACTGGCCCCCCTCCTGGGCGGGGACCGGTTCGAGTGGGACCACAAGAGGCTCAGAGCTGATGCGCTCGAAGAGCAGCGCCTCGTCGTCGTTTATCGCGCCCTGGACCGTCTCCCTCTCCACCTTGAGCGACTCGGACCTCTCCTTGTGGCCGGGGTCGGACCAGTCCATGCCGATGAGGGCGTAGAACGCCTGGTCCTTCTCGTTCCGCTTGGGGTCTTGCTTCATCTCCTGCGACAGGATGTGAAGCTCGGAATCGATGTCCCGGAGGCGCTTCTGCTCTGACAGAAGCTTGCCCGCGATGCCTTCGAGCTCCGTGAGGTTCAATTTCTCCTAACCCAGGTGGCTGGAGACGTCGATGACCGCCTTCTTGAACTCCTCGTGCGCGAGGTTCCTGTTCTGGTACTCGTCCTTGTAGGAGTCCCAGGCGTCCTCTGCCTCGGTTACGATGGGGAGGAGCTTCTTGCTTACGCCCCTTATGTTCAGAAGTATGAGGGCGGACGCCGGCTCGCCGGGCATGGTCGGGATCTTGATGAAGATGACTCTCTTTTCGGCGATCTCGTACCTGTCAGCCAGGACCTTCTTGAAGAACTCCCTGTCCTCGGCGACGAGGGGCCCCGAGCTCTTGATCAGGACGCAGGCCGAGTCGGTCTTGCCCTTCTCCATGGTCCCTTCCTGCTCGAGGTCGAAGAGGAGGCCGTCGTTGCCGTCGTCCAGAGCCTGCTGGATTGCCTTCATGTCCGACCCTCCCTTAGGGACCAGTGGGATCAGCCAGGGTATGACGAACTTCGGCTTGCTGGCCGCCAGCCAGGTACGGTAGTTCGACATGTCCCACTCCGTCTCCCGGATGAAGGAGTCCATGAACTCGGCGATGACGTGGGCCGCCAGGAGGTTCTTGTCCCTGTAGTCGTGCCACCCGACCCTGATCTGCTTCGGGAGCTCGTCCACGATGGAGGACCGCGCGTCGAGCATCCCCTTCAGTCGGTCAGCCTGGAAGCGGAGCTCCTTGTTGTCCATGAGGATCGGCGCGTCTGAGTATTTTATCTGATACGCGAGGTTCAACACAATGCTGATGTGGGCAGGGCCGTAGATCACCGGGTCCCAGCCGAACTCCGGCAGTATGCCGAAGGTGGCTATCGTGGCCTGGCCGAGGACGTTGCTCCCCTTGACATAGGACATGAACTCGGAGGAGAACGAGCCTCCGGTCCCGCCCCCCATGCTGAAGGGGACGATGAACCCCCTGACCGGTTCAGGGGATATGGCCTGAATCCTTGAAGCGATGTCCTGCTTCCCCACGATCTCGTTCCTGAACCTGGTTCTCCCCTCGGCCCAGTTCCTGGCGGCGCCGCCGAGGCCATAGACCGCGTGCTTGTCCTTCATGGCGAAGAGCTGCGGGTAAGACTGCAGGATGAGGTTGGCGGAGCGGGGGTCGAGGTCGACCAGCAGCGCCCTCGGAACGAGGGGGGTCTCCCCCTTCCTAAGCGAGGCTCCGAACCTCAGAATGGTGCTCCCGTAGCGCCTTAGAACCTCGAGCTGCTGCTTCTCCCCCTTCAGCGTGGGGGCGCTTGGGTTCGCGCCGACGTCCATGAGGACCCAGCGGTACGCTTCTGCGCCGACGCCGACACCGGCGTGGCCCATGCAGGCCATGATCACCGGGTTGGGCGCAAGAGGAGCCTGATTCGCAGCCCTAAATGCCAACGTTGGAACCCTCAATCCATCTTTTTTATACGTTTGTCAGGGCACGAACCTGCTCTTGGCCTACGACGAAACCACGGCGAAGGACGTCTTCTTCCTGGTGGACGGGTCCAGGAGCATGAGCGGGAAGCTGAAGTCATCCGGGATGACAAAGATAGGGATGGTCAAGCAGGGGCTCATGGGCTTCGTAACGGAGAGGTGGCCCATATCCTACTTCCCCTGGCCGTTGCGGATCGGGGTCACGTTCTACAGGCTGCTCGGCACCCCGGGGTCGATGCAGCTGGACGTCGTTGTCCCCCTGAACCCGCCCCCTGCCACCCTGGAACTCTACAGGCTGGACGACATGCAGTGCAGGGGAGGGAGCCCCCTGGCGGACGCCGTCAGGTACGCCATCGGCGAGGTCGCCGAGTCGATCAGGAAGGACAGGGTCGTGAAGCTGATCAGCGACGGGGACAACGACGGCCGCCCGCTGAAGGCGATTGAAGACGAACTGAAGGAGTCCCGGGTCCCCGTGGACGCCATCGAGCTGTCCAACTCGGCCTCGATGGAGCTCAGGGAAGTGTCCAGGCTCACGCATGGGAGATACACCCGGCCGCAAAGCATGGCGGACTTTGTGAAAGCGATCACAAAGTAGGTCTCACTTTCCGAGAACACTCCTGAAGAAACCGTTCGAATCTACCAGTGGCTTAAACGCATGCCTAGCGGCTGGGCATTCATACCTTGGTCCCGGACCATATTCCCTGGGAAAAGCCCGATATCAGAGAAAAGATGCTTGGACATATCTCGCAGGTTGGAAGTGACATCACATTCACCCATTATTTCTGGAAGGGGTGCGAACCTGATGAGCATGAACTGAAGAGATACCGGCTCTATGCTGAATCCATGCTATTGCTAAAGGAAGGGAGAACCATTGCCGGCATTGCCCGAACGACTGGTGTCAAAGCCAACTCGGTGCGTAAATGGACGAGATTTGAACAGAAGCCGAAGCTTGCCTACTATCTTGGTTTGTACATCCAGCTGGGGAAGCCGAGGGAGGCCTGGGTTTGGCTTGGCGTTGACAACTCCTCGGGTCACGCAATCCCCTTTGGTCCATTTGTGCAAGTCCCAAAGAGTATCTCGTCGTGGAAGGACGTGCCAGACGTCATCCTGCAACTGAGCGACCAAAGAGAGGAAACGGAAGGGTTCCCCAACGAGTACATCTTTGGGTTTCTTCTGGGAATGGTGACTGGAGATTGCGCCAAGTCGAGGTCATCGAATTGGCATCGCCATTTGGGTCTTGTATTGAGCAAGAAATACGCTTCAAACGAGAGCATTGGCGAGTTCACAAGCTTCTGTGCAAGAAGCTTGGGATTACGGATGCACAGGGTTTCCGACCAGCCGAAACCGGAACGAAAACCGCACGGGTTCTACCAGTGGGTCTCGCAAGCTTCTCCGTTGATTGACTGGTTCTTCAATATCGGGCTGGGATTGGGAGACGGAGAAAGAACGACGTATGATGCTGTGCGAATGGACTGGACGGTTGATACTCCCGAAAATTTCAGGAGGGGTCTGGTCCAGGGAATTGCGGAGTCGGACGGATCTGTTAGCATCGCATCGCAGACAGTAGAATTCTGGATTGGTCCCAACTGGGATTTCTACAAGAAAATTCTGCGGTCGTTGGGGGTAGCATCTTTTCGGAACCGCGAAGCTCTTTCGGTTACCAAAAATCAAATTCGAAATTTGGCTAAGATCCCGCCGTTCGCGCCTCATTTGAAGACGGTGAGGTGGGTCCGGTTCGAGAAGCTGGCAAAAGCTGGTCACATTGGGCATCGGAAGAGGGTGCCCCCTGAAATCAGGGACTACATCAAGAGGAGCGACAAGGATCTGTCGGTTCCCCAACTTTCAGAGAAGGTCCTTGACGAGTTCGGGGTATTGTTGTCGTTCGAGACGGTTCAAAGATGGGCGAAGAAGAGGGCCAATTGGAGGTCGTCGTGCGCCTAGTGGATGAGCCCAAGTCGGGCAACTAATGCGAAGCCCAGAATGAACCACAAAAGCAAATCCAGCTTCAATTTCCGAGCCTCTCGCTCGGTCTCTCTCAGGACCAGCACGTCGGCAAGCTTGATCGGGCCCTTCACGTTCCTGGTCAGGATGCGCCCCTTCTCCTTCCCTTCGAGTATCTTGACGCGGACTTGAGTGATCTCGCCGGCCACCCCCGTCCTTCCGACAATCTGCACTACCTCGGCTGGGGTTAGAGTTTCTGCTTCTTTCTTGCTGCTCATGCGGCCTTCTTCAGCCTCGAAAGCTCCTGGGTGACCTGCTCAAGGATCTGCGAGCCTTCGCCAGCTTCGAGGACCGCGGCCGCGGCCGTGGACACGTCGATCCCTATCGCCGGCCCTATCTGGTCCTTCGACGGCACGAACACGTATGGAATCTTCCTCTCGTCGCAGAGGATCGGTAGGTGAGCGACCACTTCGGGCGGGGTGACGTCCTCGGCGATTACCACCAGCTTGGCGAGGCCCCTTTCGATGGCTTTCGTCGACTCGTTGGTCCCCTTGCGGACCTTCCCCGTGCGCGACGCCTGCCTCAGGACCTCATACGCAGCTTCAGAGACTTCCTTGGGCGTCTCGAACTTGATGTAGTAAGGCTTCTTGTCGGGGGTCATCCTTCAATCTCCCAAACCAGCCCGATTTGCCCAGCATATAAACGGTTAGCCGCCAAAAGTCGGTCGGCGCCTATCCGGTCATGATGAAGTGGCCGGGCGAGTCGAGGCGGCAGAATCCGAACCTGGGGAACTGGACGATGTCCCCCGGCTTCAGTTGTGAGACCGCGCCTTCGGCGAACCCCCTGACCAGCTTCAGGCTTCCCTCGTTGTAGACGTCCCCTTCGAGGAAGAGCTCTCCGGGCACGGTGACTTCGACCTCGGCGTGATCGGGGGTGACCCATTGGAACTTCCTCGTGTTGGGGATGAGCTCGTCCCCTGCATATTTCGCCGCCGGCTTCTGTCCGGCAGACGTCAGCTCCACGTTGTACAGGTCCATCAGGCGAAACACGCTCCCCTTGGTCAGCCCCCTCACGTCGCCCGAGGAGACGAAGAGCTCGCCTCCGGTGCTGATGGTGCGGCTCCCGAGGTCGTTCTGGGGGTGGAACGGCAGCTCCACCTTCCTGTCCGGGGCCCCTTCGACCGCCAGCGGGACCGGGTCGGGGACGAAGAAGAGCCGCTTCGACACCGGGTCCAGGATCTTCCTGTTGACCGAGAGCAAGATGCTCCAGTCGTACTCGTGCTCGGTCTTGGTATAGCCGACCTGCAGGGTGAAGTCCCTGATGGCCTGGGGGACCACCCCACGCCGCTTCAGACCGTCCACCGTAGGCATCCTAGGGTCGTCCCAACCCGAGACGACCTTCTTCTCCACCAGCGGGCGCAGGAGCCGCTTTGATACCGGTGTCCCCTTGAAGTTGAACCTTGAGAACTGGATGACCTCCAGGCGCCTGAACTTCAGGGCGTCCCTGATGAGCTGCTGCAGCTCGTTCCTGAACTCGGAGCTCCTGAGGACGTGGGTGATCCCGCACATCTCGTCCTCGACGGCGTTCGCCAGGTCGTAGGTGGGCCACAGGGTGTACCTCTCCCCGGTCAGCGGGTGGGCTTGGGCGATGACCCTGAACAGGTTCGTGTCCCTGAGGGAGTAGTTCGGGCTCTGCATGTCTCCCTTGAACCTGACCACGTAGGAGCCCTCGCCGTGCTTCTTCGCCAGCAGCTCGTCCCAGATCCGCAGGTTCGTCTCGACCGGGTTGTCTCTGTGCTCGCAGGCGACGCCGTCGAACCGCAGGCGCTTCACCTTGGCTTCGTCGCAGGAGCAGGCGTAGGCGTCCCCCTGCTCGAGGAGCTTCTTCCCGCTGGCATAGATGGCCTCCATGTCGTCGGAGACGTTCTTCTCGTGGTCGCACTCGATGCCCAGCCAGGCGATGCCCCTCCGGAAGCTGTCATAGTATCTGGGCTGCACCTTCCTGGGGTTGGTGTCCTCGAACCTTAGCCAGAGCTCGCCGTCGTACTGCTCCTTGTACAGGTAGTTGATGGTGAACGCCATGGCGTGGCCGATGGTCATGAACCCTGAAGGCTCCGGGGGGAGCCTGAATCCTGTCTTCCCCTTGACCGCGTTCGGGAGCGGCGGCAGTCCCACCCGTCCGTGCTTCTGCTTTTCCTCCACCGCGTCGGGGAACCTTTCCGCGAGCAGCCTCTGCTGCTGGTCGGCGGAGAGGGAGTTGACCCTCTTGGCAGCCGCGGCCGACTCCTTCGAGATCAGCCCGGCATTCGCCTTGAGGTCGGGCCGCTCCGCGAGGACCCTGCCGATCACCGCGCCGGCGTCGGCCCGGCCCTGGTGCTTGACCGCGTTCGTCAGGGCGGCCCTTTCGATGGCGTCAAGCACGTCTTTGCTGAGCGAGTCGGCTACCATTCTCTCTCTACTGCGAACCTTGCGAAGGCCGCGAGGAGCGCTGCGGCGTCCTTGTCCCCCTCCCAGGCAACGCCCTTCAGGGTCGCCAGGGCGTCTTTCAACAGCTCGGCCGCCCTCTTCCTGGCGTAGCCCACGGCATCGTATTTCTCGATGAGGGAGAGGACGTAGGCGACGTCCTTCTCGGTCTTCTTCGCCCTGACCTTGCCCATGATCGCGACCACTCTGTCTCTCTCGCCCTGGCCCGCCTCCGACAGGAGGCGGAGGAGGATCAGGGTCCTCTTCCCCTCCAGGATGTCGTCCGACTTCGCCTTGCCGTACTTCTTTTCGTCTCCGGTGAGGTTGAGGGAGTCGTCCTGAATCTGGAAGGCGACGCCGAGGCTGGTCCCGAACTCCTTCAGGTCGGCCAGGACGCCCGCCTTCGCCCCCGCGACTATCGCCCCGAGCCTGCATGGGCTGGCGACGGTGTACCACGACGTCTTCTTGGTGCACATCTCGAAGTAGTCCTTCTCGGTCAGGTCCCACCGCTTTCGGACGACCCATCCGAGCTCCATGTGCTGCCCCTCGGTGGTTTCATTGACCATCCTGGAGAACTCCCCGAGGACGGAGAAGGTGCGCTGAAGCCCGAGCCTGGGCACGTTCCGGAGTAGCGCCTCCCAGGTGCGGGCATGGAGGGCGTCCCCGGCGTTGAGGGCCAGGGGCACCCCGTATGACATGTGGAGGGCAGGGGACCCCCTACGGAGTTCCGACCCGTCTTCGATGTCGTCGTGTATCAGGATCCAGTTCTGGAAGAGCTCGATGCAGGCGGCCGTGAGGATCGCGTCGTCCTCGCCACCTCCCGCGGCCCTGCAGGCGGTGACGCAGAGGAAGGGCCGCATCCCCTTGGCGGGGCGGGCCGGGTAGTCTCTCATCATCCTGTAGAGCAGGTCCACTTCCTTGATGGGGCTCGACTTCGGCAGGAGCTCGTCGAGGATTGCTCGGTCGACACGCGCCTTGACGCGCTTCATCTCGTCCTGGAGGATGGACATGCCCAGACCCTGGTTATCCCTGCGAGGACTAGGACCTGACCACTGTCCCGTAGAAGTCCAGTCCCTTCAGCGCCTTCGAGAACTCGTTCCTCCGGTAGCCGGAGACGAAGCAGACCCTGGAGCCCCCGGCGGCGATGCGCGCCGCGACGTCGAGCTTCAGCTTCATCCCTCCGGTGGCGTCGTCGCCGCTCTGGACCTTCATCCTCTTGATCTTCGACGGGGTGAGCTCTGGGATGATAACCCTCGTGTTCTCCTCATAGACCCCGTCCACGTCGAGTGCGAAGACGCAGCGCTCAGGCTCGACGATCTTCGCCAGCTCCTGGACGATCACGTCCCCGGAGATCACCCTGAATCCCCCCGGCGCGAGCCCGACGTCCCCGAATGTGACCGGGGTGAGCCCCTCCTTCAGGAGCCCCCTGATCCAGGCCGCCACGGCGGGGCCTCCGGCCCTGCTCACGGCGTCGAAGGGGGAGAACGGATAGGGGCTCAGCTTGAACTCCATCATGGTCTTGCAGACGAGCCGGTTGAGCTCGTACATCGCCCCCCTGGTCTGGGCCACGCCGGCCGCAGGCGCCTCCCCCGGCTCTGTGTTGATCCCATGCTGCTTGGCCACCACGTGGCCGAACGACCCTCCCCCGTGCACCACCACGACCTTCTGGTCGGAGGAAGCAATCTCCTCCGAGAGCGCCGACACCACGTCAGGGCGGTAGGAGAAGGGCTTCGACTTGTCGGTTATGACGGAGCCGCCCAGCTTCGCAACTACCGCTCTAGCCAGCTTTTCACTCCCTCGGTTGGTATGCGCGCTGTGAACGTTTCGAACCCTCGCGCGGAGAGCCCTGAAACAATGCTTTTTTCCTTTGCTTTGGGCGCCACTCCGAGGACGCTCCCTCCCCCTCCGGCGCCGGTGAGCTTCGCCCCATAGCACCCCAGAGACGCCATGAGGTCGACCATCGAGTCCAGGGTGTCGTTTGACACCCCCATCGAGTCCAGGGCCGCATGGTCCACCGCCAGGTCACCCCCCAGGCCCTTCAGGTCCCCTGCGGCGAGCTTCTCAGCGGCTTCGAGGCTCAGGCCGCTGACCGCCTGGGCGAGCGTCGAGAAGAGCGCCGGGTATTTCGCCTTCGTCCGGGAGACGCGGCCGATCTGGCCCCTGGTGGCGCGGTTGATTCCCGAGAAGGAAACGATCAGCGTCCGGGGGCCACCGAGGCGGACCTTCCTGGGCGCAGAGCCTGGTCTGAAAAGAATCACCCCGCCGTGGGCACAGACCGTGGGGTCGATACCGGAGGGCCTGCCGTGAATGTCCTGCTCCCCCACCATGGAGAGGCGGACGACGTCTCCGACCCCGAGGTCGAGCGAGTGGAATCTGGAGAGGGCGGAAGCAACCGCGACCATGGTAGATGCGGAAGAGCCCAGCCCGGCGCCCTCGGGAACCTGCGAGGAGATCGAGACGCTGACGGCGGAGCTTACCGAGAATTCCTTGCTCACCTCATTCACTATCCGGCGCACCGGCGCGAGGTTCGGAGACCTCCCGTCGAACCTGTCGGACTTCACAGTGAGCGAAGGCGACCGGCTCACCACCACTCTGACCCGCCGGGGGATGGCGGCGGCGAGGGCCCAGGCCCCGTGGACGACGAAGTGCTCGCCGGTGATGATGACCTTCGACGGAGCCTCGGCTACGGCCTTCATGCTATACGAATCTCAGGGCGGCGTAGCCCACGACTTGAAGGTTGTCTCCCTGGGCGTCCCCGCTGGTGGCGTGCTTGAGGAGCTCGGCCTTCCCGAGGCCCAGGGCGGCTGCCGTCTGCATGACCGTGGCGATGGCGCCGTAGCCGCAGGCTGAGACGTCCAGCCTCTCAAGGGTGGAGTAGAAGCCGTTCAGGTCCATGTCCAATACCTGTTTGATGAGGGCCGAGTCCTTCTTCATGGCGGCTGCGGCGGGTTCGTAGTGGGTGAGGTCGGAGGAGGCGACTAGGACTGCCTTCCTCCCCCTGAGGACCTTGACCAGCCCCTTCGAGAGCGCGATGGACGTGTCGATGTCCTGGAAGAGCATGGACACGGGGAGCAGCGGGACCGAGTCCCCGTAGATCCGCTGAAGGAACGGGAGCTGGACCTCCAGGGAGTGCTCGAGCCTATGTGCGTCCGCGTCCACTGTCACAAGATCGCATGTTTCGACGAGCCGGGCCGCCGACGCAGCGTCGACCCTCATCCGCCCTAGGGGCGTCTCCCACTCCCCGTCACTGAAGGTGGAGACCCCGCTCCCCATGCCGTAGTGGTTCGGGGCGACGACCACGATGGTGTCGGGCTTCCTCATCGACGATACGTGGAGATAGGAGTGAGCGGCTACAGGCCCGGAGTAGATGTACCCAGCGTGAGGGCTGACCACCGCGACAGTCCCTGCGTCCGCCGCGGGGGCCGGAGAGGTCCTGCCCGGGCCGAGCGGGTGGGTATAGCAGCTGTCGATGAGCCTGGAGAGCTCTGACGGGTCGGAAGGGTAGAACTGTCCGGCTACGGCTGGCTTCCTAAGCGGCACGAGGGCGCTATTCGCGCCTTTCTGATATGCGTTCCTCGGGGCCCTCGGGGCGCGGCTCTTCCTCTGCCTTCGTCTCGAAGTCCTCGATGCCGTACTTCATGGGTTGGTCTTCGGCCAGCTGGCCTGAGTGGACCAGGGTCGCCCTCGCCAGCAGCCAGAAGATGGCAGCGATGGACTTGCGGCCCCTGTTGTTGCCGGGGATGACCAGGTCGATGTCGTCGGTCACGTTGTCCGTGTCGCAGACGGCGATCACCGGGACCCCGAGCTTCCCGGCCTCCACCATGGCCTGCGTGTCAGACATGGGGTCGGCCACCACGACGAGCTCCGCGTCCAGGTGCCCCGGATAGAGCGGGTTGGTGAACGTCCCTGGCATGAACCTCCCGATCCTCCGCATCGCCCCTGTGAGATCGCAGAACTTCTCCACGGCCATGGCGCCGTGCTCCCTGCTCGTGTATACCACTGTGTTCTTTGCGCCGGTCGCGGCGATGAACCTGCCTGCGGTGTCTATCCTCTGCAGGGTCTTGCCGTAGTCGATCATGTGAAGGCCGTCGGGGCGAGGGCGGGCAGTGAACTGCTCCATGGTCTTGGTGCGGACGGGGGTGCCGATGCGGATTCCAGTGGCCAGCAACGCCTTTTCGGAGAATCCCGGCGCGACCATCTTGTCAGACGAACCTGCGTCGTCGTCGTCGAATTCCGACATTACCTTCCCCTTGCCTAGAACTCTGCCTTCCTGCTGTAGAAGGGCAGAACCTGGTCAATCACGTCGATGGAGGAGATCAGCATCCGACGGCAGCAGTAGCGCTTCAGCCCCAGGTCGTCGAGGACCTTCCCCGGGTCTTCCCCGGCTTTCACCCTTGCCTGGAACGGCGCAAACTTGTCGCCGATGAGGTTGCCGCAGGTAAAGCAGCGGATCGGTATCATCATGGCCTATCTGTAACTCTTCTGGCGCTTTCTGCGGGCGCCAGGGCCGCCGAATTTCTTGGGCTCAGCTTGTCGCGGGTCGCCCGATAGCAGGTATTTATTGTATGCATTCAGCCTGTCTCTGATTTCGCTCCCCCTCACCTGGTCGACGTAGGCCCTGGCGATTGCCATCGCGGCGGCGTCGGCCTGGCCCATGAAGCCCCCTCCCGCGACGCTCACGTCTACGTCGTACTTCTCGCGGAGTTCGCCGACCACCTGGACAGGACCCAGGAGGTGCAGCCTGGCAGGCTCTGGCTCCCAGAGCTCGACCGGGGTGCCGTTGACCCTGATCCTCCCGGCGCCGGCGGAGATGGCCGCGGTAGCCCTGGCGGTCTTCCTGGCTCCGGAGTAGAGCTTCGGGGCCTTCTTCACCTGTGCTTTGGATGGGGCTGGCATGGCTACTCGTTCCACCCCAGGCTCTTGGACAGGTCGCCCATGGTGACGTAGACCGGAATCGGCCGTGTCGCAGCCGCGTCGTCGAATTTCGCTAGCTTGGATGCGTCGATGCCGGTCGGGACGCCGATGTAGATCCTAAGCCTCTTCATGGCGAGGGCCCCCTTCGGCTTCTTCCTTGGAACCATCCCCCTCACCATCCGCCTGAGGATGTTGTCGGGGCGCCTCGGATGGATCGGGCCGTAGATCGGGTTGACCTTGCTCGCGAGCTCCAGCCTCTCCTTCCACTGGTTGACGACCGAGGTCCTCGCGCCTGAGATCAGGCACTTCTCGGCGTTGACGACGATGACCCTCTTCCCGGTGAGGAGCAGCTTCGCCACCTTCGACGAGAGCCTCCCGGCAATCTGGTTGGCGGCGTCGATGTAGACGGTCTCGCTACTTGACAAGCCTCACTCCGCTCCCCTTCGGGTACTTCTTCAGGAACTGTTCGACGGAAAGCGCAGACCCGCCCACGGACTCGAGCTTGGACTTCGCGGATTCCGAGAATGAGAACGCGCCGACTACAACCTTCTTTTCCATGACGCCGGTGCCAAGGACCTTCCCGGGCACGAAGAGCGCCTGGCCGTCCTCGGCTATCCTGGATATCCTTCCGACGTTGACCTCGACGCGGTTCTTCGTCTCACCCGAAAGAAGCCTCGACGCCTCGTTCCAGATAGGCGCCTCCTGTTTCTTCGCGGCCCTCTCGAGCATCACCGCAGCGTGCCTGAGGATGGGGTTGGACGTGGTCATGCGGCTCCCTCCACAGCCGCCTGGATGTCTTTCAACTTCTTCTCGAGGAGGTCTATTGCCCTAAGGACGATCTGCTTCGCGGGCAGGCCGCCTGCGGACTCGACGGTGAGCACGAAGGCCCCCTCCTTCTTCCCGTCGGTGAGCGTCGCGACGGTGCACGGCTGCCACTTCGCGTGCTCTTTCCCTCTGCCGAGCCGGGCGTAGGCTTCGAGCTTCACCGACTGCCCCGTCGCCAGCTTGACCAGCGGGATCGACTCGCTTACCGGGCGTATCTCTCTGTCTTCGGAGACCAGGTCCCCTGAGGTCACGGTGGTGACCTTGTCCTTGCCCTTGGCGTCGAGGACGAAGAGCACCCTGCACTTGTGGCACCCGAGCGGGTTGCCGCAGTCGCACTCGTCCGGCAGGTTGTACCTTTCGAGGTCGGTCTTGATGGGCACCATTCCGAGTCTGTGGGCGAGTATCTCGTCGTAGAGGACGGATGAGTTTTCGAGGAACACGACGTCGTCGATGGCCATGGACGGGACCTCGGCGATGCAGAACCTGCGCACCGCGTTGGCGTAGGACCTGTCTATGCCTTCGAGCTGCAGCGAGACGGTGTTCCCGCTGTCCTGGAGGACCTTGACCTCAACCAATCACTTCACCCGCTGTTGCGAAACTAGCTATCATGAGACGTCGTATTTTGAAGTCGGGATTTCGTTCAGGTTAAAAAGTTTTGGAGATGAAAGCAAGGCGTCGGGAGACGAACCGGCCGGGGTTTCATCATGAGAGCCTTCAAACCTTATATCCGAAGGGGGATGGGCAGCCCCAGAATATGTCGGAGGCCCAAGAGTTCAGGCACCTTGTGAGGATCTCAGGCAGAGACCTCGCTGGCGGGAAGAAGCTGATTGTCGCCCTCTCGGACCTGAAGGGGGTCGGGTACAACTTTGCGAACGTCATCACGTCGAAGCTCAGCCTGGACCCGCGGGTGAGGCTCGGGACTCTGACTGAGGAGCAGGTGAAGGAGATCGAAGCCGCAATCCAGAGCACGACGAAGTCTGCCCTGCCAGAGTGGTTCTACAACAGGAGGAACGACCCGGAGACCGGGGAGGCGAGACAGCTCCTCGGCGCCGACCTCGACTTCATCCAGAAGAACGACATCGAGGACGAGAGGAACATCCAGAGCTGGAAAGGGATAAGGCATGGCCTCGGGCTGAAGGTCCGCGGCCAGAGGACGAGGACCACAGGAAGGAAGGGGAGGACGGTCGGTGTGAGGAAGGCGACGCTGGTAGCCGCCGCGAAGGAGGCGGCCACGAAGAAGGAAGAGAAGTAGATTGGGAGATCCTAAGAAGTCAAGGAAGCAGTACAGCAGGCCGAGGAGCCCCTGGAGGGCGGACCAGCTTGCGCAGGAGCTTTACCTCCTTGGGACGTTCGGGCTCAGGAACAAGAGGGAGCTCTGGAAGGCGCAGACTCAGCTCAGCTCGGTCAGGAAGCAGGCGAGGACGCTGCTCGCCGCCACCCAGGCGGTGAGGCTCCGCGAGGAGAAGAAGCTCCTGGACAGCCTGAAGCGGAGGGGGCTGATCGCAGAAGCGGCGACCCTGGACGACATCCTCAGCCTTACGGTCGAGGACATGCTCGCAAGGAGGCTGCAGTCCATGGTATTCAAGAAGGGGATGTCCCTTTCACCGCTTCATTCGCGCCAGCTGATAGTTCACGGGCACGTCTCGGTGGGAGGGAGGACGATCACTATCCCCGGGTACGAAGTCGGGAGCAGAGAGGAGGGGGTCATAGCCCTCGCCGGAGGAGCCAAGGGCAGGGAAGAGGCCTCCCCTGAAGCGGCGCCCGAGGCGAAGGCGGAACCGGCCGCAGAGGCGGCTCAGGCACAGTGACATAGATGTCGGAAGAAGAAGTCCTGGCCAACCGTTGGGGCGTATGCCACATCTACTCCTCTTACAACAACACGATCGTGCACATCACCGACCTGACGGGCGCAGAGACGATATCCTTCTCTTCGGGAGGGAGGCACGTCAAGGCAGACAGGTTCGAGTCGTCCCCCTACGCGGCGATGAGGAGCGCGTCGGCCGCGTCCGAGGTCGCGAAGTCGAAGGGGATCACTGCGCTGCACATCAAGGTGAGGGCGGTGGGCGGGACAGGCCCGAGGACCCCCGGACCCGGAGCCCAGGCTGCGATCAGGGCCATAGCCAGAGCAGGTTTCAAGATAGGCAGGATCGAGGACGCCACCCCGATCCCTCACGACACCACCAGGAAGAAGGGCGGCCGTAGAGGAAGAAGGGCCTAGGCCTCAGGTCTGCTTCGTCACTTCCACCGAGTCGACCTTACCGTCGCCGTCCCTGTCGACGCCGCGCAGTAGGGCGGCGAAGGGGCCGGACCTGTACTTTCCGAAGAGGGCGTCCGCATGGTTGCAGACGCCTATGATCGCGGCCTTCGTCCCGGCGCCGGTCAGCCCCGCGATCACCACGCAGGTCTTTGAAGGGTCCCAGGGGTTCTGTATCTTGGCCACGAGGCAGTCGAGCTCCGAAGCGTGGGTGTTCCCTTCGTCGTCGACTATGGCGCTCCAGAACCCCCCCTGGCTGAACTTGAACGGGAGTCGTGGGTTCAGCTCTTCGGCTATGACGTTGTTCCTCGGGCCCCCTACTACTACCATGTTCGATGACAGGAGCTTTTCGGCCCGAAGGTCGACGTCGAGCTTCACCGGGAACTTCTCCGGGAGGTTCACGAACTGCCCGAGGGCGAAGCCAAGCTGCACCGCGTAGTGCCCGTCTCGGGCCTGGGTGCCCGCCGCCCCGTGCTCCATAGGCGAGCCGACCACGACCCAGCCGTCGAACTCCCCGTCGTCGAGGAACTCCTTGAAGAACCGGCCGAGGGCCCTCGACCGCCCCGATGACCTGAGGGTCGGCAGGGGCTCCCCCTTGACCGGGAACTCCACCGCGTAGCCGTCGGACGCCAGCGCGAAGAGGTTGGCCTCTCCCCCTCTGATCTGCTCGCTCCTCACCCTCGTAATTAGCCCCGCCTTCTCCAGCCGCCCGATGTGGTAGTAGACCGTCTGGTGATGGGCCCCGAGCGAGCGTGCCATCTCGGCGGGGTACTTCGGCCCGGTCGAGAGGAGCACCAGGATGCGCTGCCCAAGCCTCCCCGACGCCGGCCTGAAGCCGTCAGGCCGGTCGGAGACCAGGACACGCTTCGCCAGCCCGGCTTCCGACTTTGGGTCGTAGAGTATCTTCTCCCGCGGCATGGGGACGGGGCGCAGCACCCTACATATACGGTTTTGCATGGTGACAGCCTGCGCCCTGTGCCTCACGGTCTGACCATGCACAAGCGCCTTTGACTGCTACATGAGAATCTTTTGCGGGGTTTAAAGCGCCGGGGCCCTGCTCGCGGGGCAATGTGCGGCATAATCGGGTGCGTAGCCGAGGAGCCGGTCGCTGGCATCCTGCTGGAGGGTCTCAGGCGGGTGGAGTACCGGGGGTACGACTCGGCAGGCATGGCCACGATCAGCGGGGGGCGGCTGGGGGTGAAGAAGGGCGCAGGGAGGGTCAGCGAAATCGAGGGGAGGCATCGCATGTCCTCCATGCTGGGGAGCACTGGCATGGCGCACACGAGGTGGGCCACCCACGGCGGGGTGACCGACGCTAACGCCCATCCGCACGCGTCGTGCAGGGAGACGGTGGCCGTCATCCACAACGGGATAATCGAGAACTACATCCCGCTGAGGAAGGCGCTGCGGGCGAAGGGGCACAGGTTCAAGAGCGAAACGGACACCGAAGTCATCGCGCACATCGTCGAGGACGAGTACAAGCGGCTCGGGGACCCGCTGAAGTCCACCCTGGCGGCGGTGAAGAAGCTGAAGGGGCAGTACGCCATTGCCGTGTTGTTCCAGGACAGGCCCGATGTGATGACCGGGGCCCGCAAGGACGCCCCGCTGATAGTCGGGGTCGGGAAGGGGATGACCTTCCTTGCCAGCGACGTGCTCGCGTTCATCGGGTACACCGACCGCACAATATTCCTCGACAACTACGAAGTCGTCGAGATAACCAAGGACTCGGTGAGAATCGTCGGGCTGGACGGCAAGAAGGTGAAACGGGAGCCCAACCAGGTGGCCTGGGAGCTCTCTGACGTCTCGAAGAGCGACTACGCCCACTACACCCTGAAGGAGATCAACGAGCAGCCGAGGACTGTGGTGTCAGCCGCGGTCCAGGACCAGGAGAAGCTGGAAGAGTTTGCCCAGGCGGTCAGGAAGGCGAAGTCGCTGTACATCACGGCGTCCGGGACATCGTACCATGCTGGGCTGCTGATGAAGTTCAGGCTCAACAAGGAGGCGAAGCTCAGGGCGGACGTCGTCGTCGCCGGGGAGCTCAAGGAGCACACCGAGTTCCTGGGGAAGGGGTCGGTGGTGGTCGCTCTTTCGCAGAGCGGGGAGACGGCCGACGTCATGGAAGCCGTGAAGGAGGCGAAGAAGCACGGGGCGAAGGTCTACTCGATAGTGAACGCCGCCGGGTCGACCCTGGCCAGGGAGAGCGACGGTGTCCTCTTGCTCAACTGCGGCCCGGAAGTGGGGGTGGCGGCGACGAAGAGCTTCACGGCCCAGGTGGTGGTGGCGAACCTCGTGGTGGACGCCGTCCTGGGGAGGAAGCACCCGAACGGGCTCGCGGAGCTTTCGGACGCGGTCGCCCAAGCGCTGAAGTGCGAAGGACAGGTCCAGGAGCTGGTCCGCCAGTACAGGGACAGGCCGGACTTCTACTTCGTCGCCCGGGGGTACGAGAGCCCGGTGGCCATGGAGGGGGCGCTGAAACTCAAGGAGCTCTCCTACATCCACGCCGAGGGGATGCCGGCCAGCGAGCTCAAGCACGGTACCCTGGCCCTGATCGAGAAGGGGACCCCTGTCGTCGTGATCAACCCGAGCGGGCCCATCCACGCCGAGTCCCTGTCCAACGCAGAGGAGCTGAAGGCGAGGGGGGCCGACGTCATCGGCATCTCCGATGAGAACGACGAGGTGTACAGGCACTACATCCATGTCCCCAGGGTCCAGCCCAAGTTCGCCCCCATAGTCGAGGCGATCCCCCTGCAGCTCCTGGCCTACCACATGTCCGTCGCCAGGCGGAACGACCCGGACTACCCGCGGAACCTCGCAAAGTCGGTCACGGTGAAGTAGCCGGGGCGGGCAGAGCAGCCGCTCCGCAAAAACAATTAAGCGAACTCTACGGACGCTGCGCCGTGGTATCAAAGAAGGAAGTCCTTTCAAAACCAGTGGCGACGATAGAGGTCGGCAAGAAGAGCATCTCAGGTCTGCTCGACGAGATGTCCCAGACCGGGTTCCAGGGGAAGAAGCTCGGGGAGGTGGCCAAGATCTGGTCCGAGATGGCGAAGCAAAAGGACCTGACGGTGTTCCTAGGGCTCACCGGCTCCCTCAGCACCACGGGACAATGGAAGATAATCCGCTGGCTGGTGGAGAATCGATATGTGGACGTGGTGGTCAGCACCGGGGCGAACATCTCCGAAGACATCCTGGAGGCCCTCGGGTACCACTACTACCAGGGGACCTGGCTCGCAGACGACGAAGCGCTTCTGAGGATGAAGGTCGACAGGTTCTACGACGTCTACGCTGACGAGATGCAGTACAGGAAGCTCGAAAGGACCATCTACAACTTCGCGAACACCCTCGACCCGAAGCAGATCTACTCGACCCGCGAGTTCCTCAATCAGTTCGGCGGGTTCCTGAACAAGAAGGGGATAGACAGCATCGTAGCTGCCGCCCACAGGGCCAAGGTGCCGGTCTACTCTCCGGGGCTGATCGACAGCGGCTACGGCGTCGCCCTCAGCCTTCTCAACCGCGAGAAGGGGAAGATGATCAGGCTCGACCAGACCAAGGACATGGAAGAGCTCGCCCAGATAGCAGAGAGGACCAAGCGGACCGGGGTGGTCTACCTCGGGGGCGGGGTCCCGAAGGACACGATCCAGCTCTCCACCATAATCAAGTCGCTGTCGAAGGGAGGGGAGGAGGAGACCCCGCACGAGTACGCCATCCAGATCACAGCCGACAGCCCTCAGTGGGGGGGCCTGTCGGGGTGCACCCTGGAGGAGGCAATCAGCTGGGGGAAGATAAAGTCAGACGCGAAGAAGGCGACCCTCTACGCCGACATCACGCTGGCGCTCCCGATCGTGGCCCACGCGCTCAGCGAGAAGACGTCGGGCCGGAGCCATCCCCCGGACCTGTCCTGGGTTTTCAAGAACTAACGGGGTCTCGCGGCGTTGGGCCGAGAAGGTCGCGGACCACCCGCCTGCAGTCCCTCGCCAGCTCCACCGAGCGGCCGAGGTATGCGGCCGGCTCGGACCCAGGGACGAACTTCCCGGCCGCCAGTGACCCTTGCACCTTCTCGTACCCCCTGGCGTCCCCCGCCAGCCGCCGGAGTATCTGCTCCCGCTCCGCGAGCACCTCCGGGTGCCTGCTGAGATCCTCCTCCATGGCCCTCCGCTCGACCCTGATGGCGGCAAGCGAGCCCGCCAGCCTGTTGCACGCGACGAGAGAGTGCGCGAGGGCCTGGCCCAGCATCCTCCGGACCACGGAGTCCGAGAGGTCCCGCTGGAGCCTCGTCTGCTGCAGCCTGTAGGCCATCATCACCAGCAGTGAGTTCGAAATGTCCGCCTGCCCCTCGGCGTTTTCGAGGTCCACGGGGTTCTCCTTCTGGGGCATCGTCGAAGAGCTCACCTTCCCCGGACGGGCGAAGTGGACGTAGTCCAAGGTCTGATAGATCCAAAGGTCTTTCGAGAGCGATGAGACGAGCTGGTTGATGTTGATGACGCAGTGCAGGATGTCGGAGAGCCTCTCCCCCGGGACGACCTGGGTCGAGTACGCCGACGCCTCGACCCCGAAGCCGGCGACGAACCGGGCGAGCTCGGCGGGCCAGTCGATGTCCGCCAGCACACCGAACGAGGCGTAGGTCCCCACGGCCCCGGAGAACTTCGCCATGGGGGTCAGCCTGCCCAGGGAGGATACCCTTTCGGCCAGCCTGACCGCGAACACCGCCATCTCCTTTCCGAAGGTAGTGGGGACGGCTGGCCTCCCGTGGGTCCTCGCCACCATGGCGGTCGCAGCCTCTGCAGCCGCCAGGCGGGCCAGGCCGACGGCGAGGGAAGAGTACGCGGGGCCCAGCGACTGCCGCATGGCAGACTTCAGCAGGATGGCGTAGGAGAGGCTGTTCGTGTCCTCGCTGGTGAGGCCGAGGTGCACGAAGGGGGCGAGGGCGGGCGAACCAGACTTCTGCAGGGCCCCCCTGAGGTAGACCTCCACTGCCTTGACGTCGTGCCCCAGCTTCGCCTCCAGCCTTGCGAGCTCGGCCATGTCGGCGGCGACCTTGGGGACCTTCCCCTTCGGCGCCACCCCCAGTCTGACCAGCAGCTTGAGGTACGACAGCTCGACGTTGACCCGTGCTTCCATGAGCGCCCTGTCTGCGAAGTACCGCTCAAGGCCGGCGGCCTCCAGGCGGTACCTTCCGTCTATCGGGGAGATGGAGTCATAGCTCAATGGTCCTCGACCTCTCTTCGCCGTGCGAAACGACCTTCACCGTGACGCCGAGCTGCTCTTCGACGTAGCCGACGAACTGCTTCCCCCCGGGCGGGAGCCCGGCCCCGAAGTCTGCGCCGTGGAGGGAGAACGGAGACTCGAACACTGGCTCCACTTCGTCGAGGCGGCCGGATGCGCGCTGGAAGTCGGTGATCTCGCTCCCCTGGAGCTTGTACGCGGTGCAGACCTTCACATCCTTCACCTGGGAGAGGACGTCGAGCTTGGTGACGGCCACCTCCTCGACGCCGTTGAGCCGGACGGCATAGCGCAGGGCGACGATGTCCAGCCACCCCACCCTTCGCGGGCGCCCCGTGGTCGCGCCGTACTCCTTCCCCAGGCCGCGGAGGCTCTCCGCCTGCGGACCCCCGATTTCGGTGGGGAAGGGCCCCGCGCCCACCCTGGTGCTGTAGCACTTCATCACCCCAAGCGGCTCGCCGGCCAGGCGGGGGGAGATCCCGAGGGCCGCAGGGATGTAGCTCGAAGTTGTGTGGGTGGCGGTCACATACGGGTAGGAGCCGTGAAGGAGGTCCAGCAGAGTCCCCTGGGACGCCTCGAACAGGACGCTCCCCCCTGCACCCGTGACGTCAGTGACGCGCTGGGCGACGTCCCCGGCCACCCCCCTGAGGAGCTCGCTCGCCTCCGCCGCCCAGGGGCCGATGCCACTGGTGTCCAGTGAAAGCTCCTCGTAGAACCTGGTGAGCGCGCGGAAGTCGAACCCTGCCACCAGATCGCTCACCCGCGGGCTGAGCCTGAGGGCCCTTACGGCGTAGGACGGCCCTATCCCCCTCCTGGTTGTGCCGATGGCAGACTCGCCGCGCGCCTCCTCTACCTTGACGTCGAACTCCTTGTCGACCGGGGTGACGAGGCTGCACCGCCCGTCGACCAGGAGCCGCTCCCTTGCTTCGCCAGGGAGGAGGGAGAGCTCCTCGGCGAGGACGGCCGGGTCGACTGCCACCCCCGCCCCGATGAGGAGCTGCTTCCCTTTCAGGGCGCCCGAGGGGACGAGGTGGAAGGTGTGCTTGCTGTCGCCGATGACCACGGTGTGCCCCGCGTTGCTCCCCCCGTTGAAGCGGGCCACGGCGTCGAAGCCCCCCGCGAGATAGTCGACGATCTTCCCCTTGCCTTCGTCCCCCCACTGGAGGCCCACCACGGAGAGGTTGGCCGTGTCAGGCCACCCTCTGTATGTCGTGGGGGAGGCTCTCCTTGTACCCCGCCGAAGTTATCCTCATGAACTCGGCCTTCTTTCTCAGTTCAGTCAGCGAGTGGGCGCCTGTGTAGCTCATCCCTGACCTGAGCCCCCCGACCAGCTGCTTGACCACCTCCTCGACCCGCCCCTTGTAGGGGATGAGCCCTTCGACCCCCTCGGGGACGTTCTCCTGGATGACCTCTTCGATCACTTCATCCTCCCCCGGTCCCGTGGTCCTGGTCTCCCTCACCCTGCGGTCCACGGTGGCCGCCAGCGAAGCCATGCCCCTCGTGAGCTTGTATCTGACCCCCTCCCGGAGTATGGTGGGGCCGGGGCTCTCCTCGGTCCCGGCGAAGAGGCTCCCGACCATCACTGAGGACGCGCCGGCCGCCAGCGCCTTGGTGACGTCGCCCGGGACGCGGATGCCTCCGTCCCCGATGATGGGGACGTCGCTGTCGGCGGCCCCCTGGGCGCTGTCCAATATCGCTGTGAGCTGCGGGACCCCGGAGCCGGTGACCACCCGGGTGACGCAGATGCTCCCCGAGCCCACCCCCACCTTGACTGCGTCTGCCCCCGCTTTGATCAGGTCGAGGGCCCCCCTGGATGTGGCTACGTTTCCGGCTACCACTTCGACGTCCCCCAGCGCCCTCTTGATCCCCCTCAGCGTGTCGATGGCGTAGGCCGAGTGGCCGTGGGCGATGTCCACGACCAGGGCATCCGCCCCTGCGTCGAGCAGCCTTCGGGACCGCTCCATGTGGTCCCCCTTCACTCCGACTGCCGCCGCCACCCTCAGGCGCCCCTTGGCGTCCTTGGTCGCGGAAGGGAACTGCTTTCGCTTCATGATGTCCTTCGAGGTGATGAGGCCCGCGAGTTTCCCCCTGCCGTCAAGGAGGGGGAGCTTCTCTATCTTGTTGGAGTGGAGGATCTTCTTCGCCTCCTCCATGGAGACCCCCTTGCGCGCGGTGATCAGCTTCGCCCTGGGGGTCATTACCTCCCTCACCTTCCTGTCCAGGTCGTCCTCCAGGGTTATGTCCCGGCGGGTGAGCAGGCCGACGACCTTCCTGGACCCGTCGACTATCACAATGCCGCCCACGTCCCTGTCGCTGATGATGGCCACCGCTTCGCGGACGGGCCTGTCGGGGCCGAGGGTGACGGGGTCCTCGATGACGACGCCCTCTGACCTCTTGACCTTCAGCACCTCGGCGACCTGCTCCTCCACCGAGAGGAACCTGTGTATCACCCCCAGGCCGCCCAGCCGGGCAAGGGCGATGGCCATGGACGACTCGGTCACCGTGTCCATGTTGGCGCTGACTACAGGGACGCTGAGCTGGATCCTCCTCGAGAACCGCGTGCGGGTGTCGGCGTCTCTGCGGGATTTAACGTCGGAGAACTTGGGGACTAGCAGGACGTCGTCGAAAGTGAGGCCGACCCGGAAGTCGGATGCGGAACCCTTCACTTGACTTCCGCTTGATTCGACTGCTTATAGCGTTTTGGATTGAGCGCCGGGACTGGGACTTCCCTCCTCTCCAACGGGAAAGGATTTTGAACCCAGATCCCGCTTTCGCGAGACAGGCTGGCTGGACTCGGTTTCCAGGCCTGCGCCCTACCAGATTAGGCGATCCCGGCGTTCGAAGGCCCGCCCGGGGGCGCTTAAAACCTCAACCCGGGGCGTTGGTCGCGCCGGCCTTGACCTTGTGCGACTTCCACAGGCGCGGGTAGGTCCCGGCCTTCATCACCACCCGCTCAGTCGTGGTGGCGAGCCCCCTCTTCTGCGACTTGATCTCGTCGGAAGACATCAGGGCCTTCCCGATGGCGACCAGTTCACTCTTAGGGCTGAGCAGAGCGACGGTGTCGTCCTTCTTGATCCCCTCGGACGCAGCGAGTACCCCGGGGAGCCCCAGCCTGGCCCCGTGGCAGACGGCGTCCACGGCCGAGTCGCGCATCACGACCTTCGGGATGTCTCCCAGGCTCTCTTCGATGGGAATGACCACCTTCCTCAGGGGGCCCTCGTCCCCCTCCTTGAGCCTGAATACCGCGTCGTTGAGCTGGTGGAGGGTCACCAGCCCCTTCTCCTCGGTGAGCGGGCCGACCTTCGTGCGCCTCAGTTCGACCATGGTGGCGCCGATTCCGAGCACTTCGCCCATGTCGTAGACGAGCTTCCTGATGTAGGTCCCCGACTGACAGAGGACCCTGAAGAGGTACAGGTTGCCCTCGGACTCTGTCACCTCGAGCTCGTGGATGGTCCTGCTCCTCGTCTGGCGGCTCACCGAGGAGCGCTGCGGAGGGCGCTGAAAGATCTCGCCGGTGAACTCCCCCAGCACCTTGTCGAGCTCCTTCCGCGGCACGGACGAGTGGATTCTCATCACCCCCTTGTACTCCTTGGGGAACATCAGGAGGAGGCTCAGGGCCCTGGTGGACTGGCCCAGGCCTATGGGGAGCAGGCCCGAGACGGGGGGGTCGAGGGTGCCGCTGTGGCCGGCCTTCTCCATCCCGAGGAGCCGGCGGGTCCAGGCGACGACCTCGTGGCTGGTGGGACCGCGGGGCTTGTCGAGGGGGATCAGCCCGTATTCGAGCAGGGCCTGGACCGGGCGGGACCTTGGGTCTGACCCGTGGGTCGTGTCGGCATCCTCCTCGTCCAGGACCACCATTCTCTGGGGAGGCATGTCAGTCCCCTCGGTGCTTCACGTAGTGGATCACTATTTCAGCCACCTTCGCCTCGTCGATGTCGTCGGTCTCCACCACCAGGTCGAAGGGCTTCAGGTCCTTGCCGAACTCGATGCCATAGATCTTCTTGTAGAGCTTGAAGTTCTCAGTGTCCCTGACCGACAGGATCTCCTTGCACTTCTTCACAGGGATGCCGTCCCTCTTCGCCATCCGCGCGGCCCTGCTGCCGACCCCCCCTGAGAGCCAGACCTTCACCCCGTCGCCGGTGAGCCACGGGACAGGGTAGCTCGTGATCACGACCCCTCCCTTCCTCGCCTTCGCGATGAGCCTGGCGTCCACCTCCTTGTCGAAGTCGGAAGAGCGCTTCCTCTCCTGGAGAAACTTCATTCCGTCCCCCTTGTCCCACCAGTCGTCCCCTCCTGGGGTGTACCCCTCTTCCACCGCCATCTCCTTCAGCACGTCCCCGCCGCCGACCAAGGGCGTCCCGAGGGCTTCGGCGACCTGCCTCGACACGGTCGTCTTGCCTACTGCCGGCATCCCGGAGATGATTATCGCCTTCAAACAAGAGCCCCTAGGGTGTGGTGTGGAACAGCCTGCTCAGCATGGTGGAGAAGCTGAAGGAGCTCAGGAAGTACCACCAGAAGAGGCTGACCTGGAACACGGACGGATTCTGTGTCAGCCCTGAGAAGTAGGGGATCGGTATCGGGGTGTAGGCCACTATCACGCCATACCCTCCCATCAGGGTCGCCATCAGGTAGTAGACGCCCAGCAGCGGGACGAAGGTGATGGCCGTGACCTTGAGCCTGGCCCGCTGGATCTTGAACTGCTCCTGCTGGACCTGGAGCTCGCGCTTCTTGAGCTTGTCAAGCCTCGCCTTGTCCTTGGCGAGGGTCGCCTCGCGCTTCTCCTTGTTGAAGGCGTTCACCTCGGCCCTCATCTTCCTTTCGGCGTTGAGGTCAACCATCCGCTTGGTGACCACCTGGGTGATGATGCCCAATGAGACGGAGGTGAGGGTGACGAGCAGCGTCGAGACTGGGGGGAGGTACTCAGGGATCTTGAACGTCGCCTTGGCCGTGGTGGTGCCGGCGGTGATCGCGACGTCGTGGGAGCCCGAGGCCGAGTTGAGGGGGACCCAGAAGGTGCATGCGGCGAGCGCACCGCTCCCGCTGGTCCTGCACCTGGCGGCCTGGGAAGAACTGTTCGTAACCGCCACCGCGGTGCCATCAAACGTGATGGTGACGTTGGACCTGGCAGTGAAGCCCTGGCCGGTGACCGTGACCGAGGCTCCGGAGATGTCGGTGCCCGGGTTGAGTGAGGCGATCGCCGATGACCCGGGGCCGGTGGTGGTGGTGGTCGTGACCGGGGACCTGGGGGTGAACGCGGGCAGGACGACGTAGTATCCCACAAGGATGGCGATCAGCCCGATCAGGGCGTAGGTCACGATCCTGGTCCCGCCGGAGCCCTGTCCCTGCTGGGACCTGGCCCTGCTCTTCGCGATCATTTGGTCGCACCCATGAGCATCTTGACGAGGCTGGAAGCGACCTCGTCCTGCATCCCGTGGCCGTTCCTGACGATGGTCATGGGGGCGCCGGTGAGCGTGGACGAAGCCGTGAGGAAGCTCCTCGCAAGCGCGAGCTCTTCGGTGAGGCTCTCGCTCGTCACCGCGTCGCGGTACCTGGTGGTGTCTGTGGCCCTCCTGGCGGAGATCTCGTCCGGGCTCGCCTCGACGAGGACCAGGTGAGTGGGCTTCATCGCCCTGACCACCTCGAAGGGGAGGCCGGGCCAGAACCCTTCCGCGGTCCTGATGAACAGGTGCGTGTCAACTACGACCAGCTTGTCCTTCATCCGCGCGATCCTCGACGCGGCTGCCCTCTGGAGCTTCCTCTGCTTCTCGACCGTGAGCTTCCTGAGCTCGTCCCGATGCTTCACCATCTTCATCGAGATCCCGGTCTCTAGCATCAGAGTCCCGAAGTTCGCCAGCTTCGCCCCCTTGTAGCCCGCGACGACCTTGTCGACCACGGTGGTCTTGCCGACCCCGGGTATCCCTACGACGACCACGCGGAGCCCCAAGTCTCAGCTCGCCCCGATCAGGCCCGCCAGCGCTGGGGAGATCTCCTCCACCTGCTCCTTCATGAGCATCTGGTAATACTGGAGTATGATGTCCACCATCAGGAGGATGCCGATGCCGGTGCCGAAGACGCCGAAGAGGTCGGAGACCCCGGCGATCAGCCCGATGAGGATCCCGCCTATGATGGTGAGCGTAGGTATGTACCGGTTCAGCATCTGCTCGATGGAGAGCCCGGACCTCCTGAACCCGGGAACCTGGACGTCGGCGTCCATCAGGTTCTTCGCTACGGCGCGCGGGTTCAAACCGCCGATCTCGACCCAGAGCCTGGCGAAGATCACGGCCATTCCCACCAGGTATAGCAGGTAGATGACCGAGTGGACGGGGTCAGCGAGGGTCTGCTGGAAGGACTGGGGTGGGGTGAGGTAGTACACCAGCCCGCCTATGGGCTGCGACCCGCTCGTCGAGTTCGCTCCGGGGAACTCCGCGATGTAGTGGAACCACCAGGGCGGGTTGCTGGAGTTGTAGTTTGCCATCAGCCTGGCGAAGAAGGTCACGTTGGCTCCGAGGGCTGAGACGAGTATGACGGGGATGTTCGACACGTACAGGAGCTTGATGGGGTAGACTCCCTGGAACCCTCTGTACTTTATCGACGTGATCGGGAGCTCGATCCTAATCCCTTCGACGTAGATGAGGACCAGGATCATCACCAGCGTGAGAGAGAAGGTGAGTAGGCTCGGATACTTGAACTCCCTGATGAGCACCGAGCTGACGTTGTTGTTGAAGAACTCGCTTATGGTCTCAGGGATGAACCCGAAGAGCTGGAACACGCCCTGCGAGGGCTGGAACTGGATGGGCGAGAAGGTGTACCACATCACCGTCTGGCAGACCCCCGCGAGGATGAACAGGCTGACCCCGCTCCCTATCCCCCACCCCTTCTGGATCATTTCGTCCAGCAGCAGGACTAGGATACTGGCGATTACCAGCTGGATGAAGATGATGAGCTCCTGGTTCGTGGCGAGAGCTCCCAGTGCGCCTCCGTAGATGTAGGCCAGAGACTCGCCCACGATGACTATGAGGGTGAGGAACTTCGTGGCTGAGCCGAAGATGGCGCGGTCGCTCGAGTCGCTCATGTCGAGCTTGATTATGTCGCTCCCCACCAGCAGCTGGAGGATCAGCCCCGCCGTGACGATGGGCCCGATTCCGAGGGTCATCAGCGTCCCCTGGGCCGAAGCGAAAACCACCCTCAGGAAGGTGGAGGAGTTGTTCGCGGCCGCTGTCCCCGCCAGGCCGAACAGGGGAGTGGTGGCCATGACCAGGTATGCGACCAGGGCGATCGCGGTCCAGATGAAACGCTCGTTAAGCGACGGCTTTTTCTCGGGCTTGGGGATTTCTGGGAGGACTGTGCCTACACTCTTGATGAATTCTCGCATCGAAGCCAATGGGTGAGGCTTACTCCTGGACCAGGATCTTTCCGCCCGCGGCCTCTATTTTAGCCTGAGCCTTCTTTGTGAAGGATGCGACCTTCACCTCGTAGGCGCCGCCGACTTCGCCCGAGCCGAGGAGTTTGTCCACGCCAAGGGACGCAAGGTCCAGTGATTTTTGGCCCATGGCCAGGGCGTCGAGCTGCCCCACATTGAGCCACTTCGCGGGGCGGACGTACCCCGGAGGTCTGAACGGATCCCTGCCGAAGTGGTCAGGGTCGTTGATCACCAACCAGCTCCACTTGTGCTTGTGGAGTCCGGCGTTGCCGTGCCCGCCCTGCTTTCCGGAGTGGCGGTGCTGACCGATCTGCCCGTAGCCGTGGGTCCTCATGCCCCTGTACCGCCTTCCCTTGCGGGCTCTGGTCGGCATTCTAGAACATCCTCCTCACTATCTCTTCCAGCTTCGGGTTGCTCCCAAGCAGCCCCTTTTCGGTGAACTGCCGCCTCATCGAGCGCCTGAAGCCCCCCTTCGGGGGGGCGAGCCGGAAGTAGGGCAGTACGCCTGCGACCGCCGAGAGCCTCGACTGGTCTTTCACCATCTTGGCTGCCAGGTCCTTGTGGCTCTTGATCCCCAGCGCCTTGAGGGCGGCCGCGTCCAGCGGCCTCGTGGTGCTGACCATCCCACGCTTCGTGAGCAGGTCGGCGAGCAGTTTTTCGTCTATCGGGGACCACGCGATGTAGTCCTTGCAGAGCCTCAGCATGCCGAGGGTGGGGGCGTCGTCCGAGACCACGGACGCGGAGAACTTCTTCGCGACCCAGAGCTCGTTGAGCGACTTCCTGACCGGGGCCGAGCTGTTGATCGAGCCGTGAAGGTTGACTATCAGGATGAGAGCCATCATCTACCACCTATACGTTGAGTCCGTGCGACATCTTGAAGGCGTCGTAGACCGCGTTCGCCAGGGACGACATGGTGTTGGTTGAGCCGAAGGTCCTGACCCAGGCGTCCTTGACCCCGGCCAGCTGCAGCAGGTTCTTGAGGGCGGGACCCGCGACGAGGCCGAGCGCTCTCGGCGCCGGGATGATCTCCACGGTCACGCTCCCGGCCTTCCCCCTGATCTTGTAAGGGACCGAGTGGGGCCTTCCGTCTCTGCACTCCCACGAACCGCACCCGAGCTTCACGGGGATGATGTTGAGCATCGCCGCAGTGGTGGCCTTCTCGATGGCCTCCCTCGTCTGCATTGCCTTTCCCTTGCCCACCCCAAACCACCCGGCTCCGTTGCCGACCGCGACCACGGCAAGGAAGCGGGTCAGCTCCCCGGCGTCAGTCTGCTTCTGGACGACGCTCACACCGACGACCTCGTTCCTCAGGTCTGGGAGGAGCTTCCTCACAATCTCAGCCTCGCGGACCCTCTGGCCGCTCCTGAATATCTCGTCCAGAGAGGTGACTTTGCCGTCGTTGACCTGCTGGCCCAGCTTGGTCCTGGGGAGCCAGACCTGCTCCTCCTCCTGGCGCTCGCGCCTCGGGTATGCCATTACTTGGCCGCCCCCGAGATCGCAGCCTTGATCTTTTCGAATTCAGCCGGATAGTCCTGGGGCTTGAAGCCGCCCTTCACGAGCCTTCCGAAGCTCTTGGAGTAGGCATCCTTGTCTTCGGCCGCGAGCTTCGCCGCGTACTCCGCTATGTGCTTGCCAGACATCCTACCTTCGTCCGGGAACGCCTCCTCGCCCATCGGGACTTCGACTCCGGCGTCGGCCACGCCCTTCAGGAGCGCAGCCACCCTCGAGCCGCGGATGAACGGGATGAGGCCGTTGTAGGCCACCGCATCCTTCACCCCGGACGCAAGGGCTTTCTTCCCCGCAAGGAGCCCGAGCAGATAGCATGCCGGGATTGACTTTGCAGACCCATGCCAGCCGGCCTTGGCAAGCTCCTTCGAGTGCGAGGACGAGAGGACCACGTCTCCCTTCACGGTCGGGCGGACGAACTGGGCGGTGACGTTCTTGTTGGAGACCCTCACAACGAGCAGGGGCCTGTGCGAGGTGATGGCCTTCCGCCTCGACCTGTAGTCGGTGACCCCCTCCCTCCTCCTTCTTAGTATCTGGACGTGCCCTGGCATTACTTCTTCGCCTCCTTCAGCAGGTCGAGGACGTGCTTGACTCCCCTGACCTGGCCACCCTTCACCTGCTTGTACAGCCGCTTGTAGTCGCCGTTGCTGATCTCCTTCCTCTCCTTGGCGACCTTCAGCCTCCACCTCAGCGCCCTGACCTTGGATATCCAGGCCTGCTTCCTCGGGTTCCTGGCAGTGGCCTTGCCCTCCGTGGAGCCCGCCCCACGGCCCCGCTGGAGCTTCTTTGACTTGGCCCTGAACCTCCCCCGGGACACCCCCTTCTTGGGCGCGACCTTGATGGCCCCGAAGCCGACGAGCCCCCTTATGGTGCTCCTGGTGATGGCGTCCTGAATCAGGTCCGAGTACTCGTCGTTGAAGATGATCCTGTCGACGCCTACGCCGAGGACCGACGCGGCGAGCCGCCTCTTACTCTTTAGATTCAATCACTCTCAATCCTGTCGGGTTTACGACCCTTATGCCGAGCTCTGTGGCCCTCTCGAGTATGGACGCGCGCTTCTTCGCCCCGACCGTCGCGCCGATCCTTGCGACGTCTCGTCCCGGTACCAGGACGGCGAGGTCGGCGGGCCTGTGGACGACGACCTCCAGATGACCGCTCGGGTGTAGCCCCCTCGCTTCCGCCGGGCCGCGGTAGCCCACTCTGACGAGCACGGGCCACCCCTTGTCCTGGCGCCTCATCTTGCTGTCCACTCCCTTGGGCTTCCTCCACTCGGGGTGTATCCTGACGTAGCGCCAGCTCTCCTGCCTCACGAAGGCGGGCCTCGCCTCGTTGGCCAGCTTGCGCTTGGCGACCAGGGCCTTCATGCGCGCCTCCTCCGACTGCTTCGCCTTCGGCATGGTTTTTACGAACCCTCCTCCTTATGGTATATGTAGAGTCCGTCCAGGAACACCCTCTGGTCCTTGCGCTTGACCTTGGTGGCCAGCTCTATGTTGGCGGCTGTCTGGCCCACGTCCTCGAGCGAGACCCCCTTGACGATGACGTCGTCCCCGTCGACGGTGACCTTGCAGTCGCCGACGATCGCCGAGACCCTGGGGGACCGCTCACCCACGAAGTTCTCCACCAGGACCTGCTTCCCCTTGGTCTTCACCGTGATGGGGAAGTGGGCGTAGACGACCTTCACTTTGTAGGTGTACCCCTTGGTCACCCCAGTGACCATGTTGTTCAGGATGCTGGTGACCGTGTTGATTATCACGTTGTCCTTCTTCTTCTTAGAGAAGGGCGACAGGACGACCTTGTCCCCCTGGACGGAGATGTTCACGTTGATCTTCTCGAAGTTCTTCCGCGCTTCGCCCAGCTTTCCCTTTACGGAGATGATCCTCCCAGACATGGAAGCGGCGACCCCGCTCGGGAGGGTCACGTAGGTCTCTTTGGAGGCCTCAGTAGACATACCCGATGAGCCTCCCGCCGATCTTCTTCTCCTGGGCCTCGACGTGCGACATTACCCCCTGCGGGGTGGAGACGATCAGAGTGCCGACCCCCACCGCGGGGAGATACCTGTGCTCCCAGTCCACCAGTTTGAACGACCTTACGGGGAATCTGGGCGAGATGACCCCGCATTTGTTGATCCTCCCGAGGAGCTGCACCCTGAGCTTCCCTCCGACGCCGTCGTCGATGTACTCGAACTCACCGATGTACCTCCGCTTCTGGAGCACCTTGAGGACCTCGCTGGCGAGGCTGGAGGCTGGGATGACCACGCACTCCTTCTTGTTCCTCATCTCGGCGTTCTGGAGGCTGGCGAATAGGTTTGCGAGGACGTTTGTGGCTGGCATCCAAAGATCACCTAATCGTACTTCCTGAAGCCAAGCTTCTCGGCTACCTCCCTGAAGCACTGCCTGCATAGCACAAGGTCGTATGACCGTATGACCGCCCCGTACTGTCCGCACCTCTTGCAGTAGTGGGTGGACTTGCCGTACTTGCGCTCCTTTGGATGTCTTTCTTTCATATGACAGTCACTCCGAAGTTGTCCGCGAAGTACTGGATCGCCTCGTCCCGGCTGACCCGGTGTGCCTTGCCGACCCTGGAGGTCCGCCTGTTCCTCCGGGCCACGCTGAAGCCCGGCCTCTCGAGCAGGATGGACACGTTCATGCCCAGGATGCCGATGGCGGGGTCGTAGCGGATCCCGGGGATCTCGATGTGCTCCTTTATCCCGAAGGAGATGGAACCGCGCGAGTCGAAGCAGGACCCCTGGAGCTTCTTCTCCCTCGCGGCCAGCAGCTTCGTGATGAGAGGGACGCACTCGTCTCCCCTGACGGTGACCACGACGCCGATGGGCTCGCCCTTGTGGATCCCAAAGTCCCTCACCGAGGTCTTCGCCCTGGTCTGAGCTGGGGCCTGGCCGGTGACCTGTTCGAGGACCTTCTTCCCCCTCTCGATGGCCTCCCCAGACTTGCCCAGGCCTATGTTCACCACTACCTTGCCCACCCCTATCTTCCTCATCGGGTTCTGCTGGACGGCCTTCTGGCTCAACTTGCTCCAGCTCCTACCGTGATCATGGGTGCGGTGGTCCCCACCGGGAAGACGAGCCGCGACGGCACCTCCGCATCTCCGCTGGGGAGGGTGAGCCTGACCATCTTCTCGCGTGATATGGTGCCCTTCTTCACCTCTGCTATCTTGCCGAGCTGACCGGCCCTGTCACCGGTGAGAACGAGGCCCAACGAGCCCTTCGCGAGCTTCGCCTGGCCGACCACCTTCTGAGAAGGCACCTCAAGGAGTACCGCGTCCCCCGGGGACAGGTTGAGGCCGTCGTCCACCAGCGACCTGCCGTCGTGGAACCCATACTGTATGTGACCGCCCCTGATCTTCGTCTTGGTGCGGACGCTGCAGAGCTTGGTTCGCGACTCCTCGGCGCCGACCTTGGCGAGGACGAGCCCCTTGGGAGATGGGACCAGGCGATAGTCGGTCCCCTCGGCGGGGACGCTCACTATGTTGAACAGGCCGACGGGGAACCGGGAGGTCTCCCTCACCGTGCCGTCCACCAGCACCTTCCCTGTCTTGACCATGTACTTCAGCTCCTTAGAGAGGTCCGCCACAGACATCATGTCTCTGAGGACCACCCCGAGCGGGTACGACGACGAGATCGGGTGCGGCCCGGGCATCGGCTTGAACACGAACCTGTCGGACTTGCGTGAGATGTCCCAGCTCCGCGGCGCAGCGAGGCGCTTCAGTTTGTTCCGCCCTCCCTTCTTGCCCATCTACTGCGGCACCTCCATCTTCTTCTTCCTCAACTTGTCCTCCAAGGTCAGCGAGGTGACAACCAGGTTGGATGAGTTTATGGGGACGGGAGCGGTGCCTCCCTTCAGCTTCTCTCTGGTCACCCCGTCGACGTTCACGACGCCTCGGCTCGGATCGACCTTCGTGACCTTCCCCTCTATGTCCTTGAACTCGCCCCTGACGATCCTCACAGAGTCGCCCACGCGGGGACGGACGGCCCGCTTGTGGTGCTTCCCCCTCAGCTCTTCAGATAGCGCAGAACCGAACTTCATGATATCACCTAGATTATGATGGAAGCCAGGTTGGCTATCCTCGGCCACTTTTCTGCGGCCTCGCTGGCGACAGGTCCCTTGATGTCGGTCCCCTTCAGGTCTCCCTCCGGCGTGATTATGACCGCGGCGTTGTCCTCGAAGGCCACCCGCTGGCCGCTGACCCGCCTGACCGGATACTTCTGCCGCACTATGACCGCGCCGAACACCGTCTTCTTCAGCTCTGGAGGGCCCTTCTTCACCACGCAGACGATCGAGTCCCCGACCGAAGCCGCCGGGAGCCTGCTGTGCCTCCCCTTCCACTTCGTCACCTGGACGACCCTGAGGGTCTTGGCGCCGGTGTTGTCCGCGCAGGTGATGACCGCGTATATCGGGATCGCCCTCGTGATGTAGTTCTTGAACTCCTCGACGCCCTTGGCGGAAACTGCACGGGACTTGGTGGACATCAGGCGGACCTCCTAGACTCGACAACGACGAAAGAGATTGTCTTCGAGAGCGGCCTGCACTCCCCTATGGTGACCTCGTCCCCGTCCCTCACCGAGATGCAGGGCGGCACGTGGGCGCTGACGCGGCTCCTCCGCCTCTCCCCCCTGTTGAACTTCGGCATCATGTGGAGGTACTGCATCTCGACGACCGTGAAGCTCTTCCCTGCCGTGGAGACGGCCCTCCCCGAGAGGAGCCTCCCTCTGATCTTGACCCCGCCGTGGAACGGGCAGCGCGTGTCCTCGCACTTCTTCTTGGGCGCGGCGATGTCGAGGCCCGCGGCGCTCATCGTGACCGCCTCCCGAGCCTGTCCTGAAGCCGCCCCGCGATGTCGGTCCCGGTCACGATCCTGCCGGAGCCTACGAGCATGAAAGATATCCCGGCCTTCCCGACGCGGAGGTTCTTCCCCAGCGCGTCCAGGGTCAGGGTGTTGGCCGTCTCGAGCACGATGCGGCCCGTCCTGCCGACCAGGGTCGGGTCTGTGGCTGTCAGCACCTTGATCTTCTCCCCGATTACGTTCATTCCTTTACCCCCTTCTCGTGCATCACGGTGATCACCCGCGCGATGTCCTTCCGAATCCTGTGGATGTTGCCGACGTCCTTCTTGACCAGCCCCCTCTGGGCCCCGCCGGCAAGCTTGGAGAGCTCCGACCTGAGGTCGAAGAGCATCTGCCTGAGCTTGTCAGCGTCCTGTTCCCTGAGTTCCTTCGGCTTGAGCTGTGGCATCTTCTCTCTTTTCCTCTGTGTTCTCTTCCTTCACGTCTTCCTTCATCAGGAAGTCCGGAGGCAGAGCGTCCTTTAGCGCGATTTTCACCTTGATTCCGTACAGACCCATCTTCGTCAGGACGTCGGTCGTCGCCCCGCTGACGGACCTGTCAGCCGTGTCCCCGCTCTTGGGGACTATCCCCGCCCTGTACTTCTCGCCGTGGGACCTGTCGCTCCTGAGCTTGCCCGCGACCGATATCTCCACGCCGGCGGCGCCGGCGTTCATTATGTTGTTGACCGACCACTGGGCTGCCCTGCGGAATGCTGTGCCGCGGGTCACGATCTGGCCGATGCGGGCGGCCATTATCCTCGCGTTGAGCTCCGGGTTCTCCACCTCGGTCACCGCTATCTGGGCGTTGGGCAGGTTGTACTTCGCGTTGACCTTGTCGGTCAGGTCCTTGATGCCCGTCCCCCTTCGCCCGATGGCGAGGCCGGGCCTGGCAACGTACACCTTCAGGGTGGTCCCGATGGGGGACTTTTGAATCTCCAGCCCGCCGTAACCTGCGTCCCTCAGCTCCTTCTCGAAGAACTCGTCCAGGTCGGCGTATGACTTGCTCGTGATGAGGATCGACTTTACCGTGGTTCGCCGCTGTTGCTGGACTGACATGGCTATACTTCCTTGCCCACGACTTCGATGTGCACCAGCTGGTGGAAGTTGGGTGAGCTCCGGCCGAAGGCGCGGGGGACGTAGTCCTTCATCGTCCTTCCGGCGTAGCCGGCGGCGTGGATGATCTTGACCTTCTCGGGGTCGAGCCCCTTGAACTCGGTGTTGCCCTGGAGGTTCCTCAATACGTTGAGATACGCCTTGGCGGCCTTCACCGGGTAGGATCCCGTGGGGAAGCCCTGGAGCTCGCTTCGGTGGCCCACCTTGAGCTTGTGCCTCCTGAAGGCGATGGACATCTTCTTGCTTTCCACGAGCTCTAGTAGGTCGATTGCCTTCGTGAGCAGCATGCCCCTTATCGTGACAGCTACTTCACGGGCGGCCTTGGGGGAGATGTTGACCTCCCTCGCGCTAGCCCTGACATGTACCGCCGGGTCGAAACCCTCGAAACTGTAACCGTAATGAGGCACTTTATCCCTCTCGTAGACCCGGCCGATTGCTGATGCGGTTATAAACGTGTCCTTGATGAAACGAGGTTGAGGCGCCCCGAAAACGCGCGTTTGCTCGCGTTAGCATCTGTTTTCCGGCGGTCGGGTGGTTTTAGGGAAAGGCCTAAGAAAATGAAAATCCGGAGACCCCGACTGGGAGCCAATGGTCGAGACCGCGAGGCACGACGTAGTGATTGTCGGGTCCGGGATCGCAGGCCTCAGGGCAGCAATCGAAGCGGCCAGGGCCAGCGGGGGCAAGCAGGACATCGCTGTAATTACCAAGGTCCAGGCGATGCGCTCTCACTCCGTAAGCGCCGAGGGAGGGACGGCCGCGGTCCTCTACCCTGAGCTGGGAGATTCGCTCGAGTCCCACGCCTTCGACACCGTGAAGGGGTCGGACTACCTCGCCGATCAGGACGCGGTCGAGAGGTTCGTCGGCGCGATGCCCGGGGAGATCTATCAGCTCGACCACTGGGGGCTCCCATGGAGCAGGCGGGAGGACGGGAGGATAGCCCAGAGGTGGTTCGGAGGATACAGCTACCCGAGGGCGACCTACGCCGAAGACAAGGTGGGGTTCTTCGAGATGCAGACCCTCTACGACACCGCGACGAAGTACGACAACATCCACTTCTACCAGGAGTGGTTCGTCACCTCGATCCTGGCCGAGGGCGGGGAGTTCAGGGGCTTCACCGCCATAGAAATGAAGACAGGAGCCTTCGCTCAGATCCTCGGCAAGGCCGGTATCATGGCGACGGGAGGTTCGGGCAGGCTCTACAGCTTCGCGACCTATGCCTATAGCTCCACGCCGGACGGCATGGCTGCGGCCTACAGGGCAGGGATCCCGCTCAAGGACATGGAGTTCATCCAGTTCCACCCTTCGGGGCTGATCCCCTCGGGGATATTGATCACCGAGGCGGTGAGGGGCGAAG
>JAGWHE010000034.1 GCA_028866945.1 Nitrososphaerota archaeon | reverse complement strand
GGGGCTCTGCCTCTTGGCCTTCTCGTACACTTCTTTTGCTGTCTTGCCCCGTGCGATGATCTGGTTGTTTACGACAGCAATCCATTCGTCAACGTAGTCGCCCAATTTGTCTCCTACGGAGAGAACGTATTCGTACTCGCTCATGCCCTGAGCCTTCATCGTCTGATCTTCTCCTCTTTTCCCAACATTAAAAGAGTTCGTCCAGAGCAAATAACACATATGGAGTCGAAAACCGTAGTGCCTCCACTCAAGGGGGATACACTAACCAAACGTTCCGAAGTGTATTCAAGCCTAAACGAGCATTCCCCCGAACGGAGCATAGGCAACCTAAACTCATTCGCGAAACCCGTCTCTTTTGTAGCCGTTGAGGGTCTCCTTCGGGTTGTGAAGGGACACCGACCCTCCGGAAACGATGAGATGCATCATCATGTCCCCAGTCAGTTTAAAGCAGGACTTGAGGCATTGTGTCCTCCGCTTCACCGTTTTGCACGATTCCTGGAGGGCCCGACGCCTCCCCTGATATGACAATTAACGATCCCAATGCAGTCTTGAGCCGACGTTTAGCTCCGAGACGATCCCGCGTCGTGAGCCATTAAATTAACAGAGCCGGCGTTCGCCACAGAGGTTAAGCGTCGCGCACCCCGCGCGGTGGAAAGGCTGGACACGCGTAGCAGAAGCGTCCAGTCTGTAGGATTCTGTTAATTATTTCAGTTTGCCCGAAGGATTCAGACGTATCTCTTCTCGGAGTCGCAGTACCAGCGCTTGTACTGCTCAATCCATCGCAGCTGCTTGCCGCACCCAGTGCAGAACTTCTTCTGGCCCGGCGTCGGCGGCCCCATGGTCTGCGTCTGGGCCTGGACCTGGGGAGCGGCTGCCGACGCGGCAGCGCGCCTGAACTTTGACGAGTCGACGTTCTCCTTCAGAAGCACTATGTCCTTGGCTGAGCTCACGGAGTCCCACGGGAGCTCCATCGTGCTCCCGTCTGCTCCTTTGATGATCACCGTAGGCTGGGAGGCGCCGACCGAAAATCCGATGTCCGAGACTTCGCCCACCAGAGTCGCGTCAGGGTTGTAGACCTTCTTCCCCAGAAGTTCGTTCCGTGTTATGCTCATGGATTGCCCTCGGGGTGGGGCCCTCCTACCCGATTTATCAGGGTTTATCAGCGGACAGGATGGTCGGCCCTGGCACGTCTTTGACGCCGCCCGGGGTTCGAACGCTTCTATAGCTCGGCTCTTCTCCCCGTCCCCGTTGAAGTGGCAGGTGACCGCCCCGTGAGCGCAAGCGTCCGGCTCGCGGTGGGCGAGGGGCGCGCCTTCGCCCTGCACCTCCTTGCCATGTCCTCCCTGGTGGCGCTCCTTGCTGCCTCCGAAGGCGTAAGGGAGGTAGTCGCTTCAGCTCTCCCGCTCGAGCCCGGCGGTGGGGTCGCCGTGCTCTTGGCCTCCTTCCTCGCGGAGGTGGACTCCCTGCTCTCCGCCTGGCTGGTCCCTGTCTGGCTCCTGACCGCCGCGGCTGCGTTCGTCGTGACCTACGACTCGGCGCGGGCTTTCGGAGGGACTTCGGGGCTTCTCTTCGACCTTGGAGGCGCGAGCTCAAGGACCGAGGGGCTGTTCTTCCTCCGGCTCACGCTTCTTGCATCTCTGTCTTTCCTCCTCGGCATGTCTCTGGGGCTGGTCGCGACCCAGGTCGTCTTTCGCGCCTTCCTCGTGCTGCTGGGGGCGCAATATTTCGTCCCTGAGATTTCTCCTGCCGGCCTCGGCCTCGTCGCCCTGCTCAGCCTGTCCGCCGTCTTGCTTGGGTCGGGGGTGCTTGTCGCGGCCACCAGGATAAGGAGGCCCTGAGGCGGTGCTCACCAGGCTCACGAAGTGGAGGCAGCTCGTCCCGCTCCTCGTCCTCGTGCTCCTCCTCTCAGCAGGGATGTCAACGACGGCCATGCTCCTCTCCGGGTCATCGGGCGCGTTTGTGTCGAGCCTGGGGGGCGGGACAAACATCGTGGTCCTCTCCGGGGGAGGCAGGGTCCCTGAGACAGGAGCCATCGACCTGAGGCAGGTCCAGGACGCTACCGACCTGCCCGGGGTGCTGGCAGCCAGCCCCGAGGTGTACGCCCCGGTTCTTGCCCTGGGGAGCGTAGTGGTGGCGAGAGGGGTGGATTGGCCTGAGTTCACCGCCATCCAGCCAGTCACTATCAAAGGAGCGGGCGAACCCTTGGCCGGAAGCGAAGTCTACATCGGGGTACGTCTCGCCGAACGGCTGGGGGTCGCCGCCGGTGACTCGCTCGAGCTGAGGGGCCTCCTCGCCAATGCCACCACGACCGCGAAGGTGGGGGCTGTCTTTTCCGCGGGTCAACCATTCGACGACCAGGTCCTCGCCCCCCTCCCTATGGCTCAGAGTTTGAGGGGCCTCTCCGGCGACCAGGTTACTTTCGTCAGGCTGAAGGTGGACCCCGCTGTTTTCAACCAGACCCAACTCGTCCAGACGCTCAGGGGGGTGCCGTCGTCGGCCGGCAGAGGGGGCCAGCCCAACCCGTTCATCCAGCAACTCCAGCTCGCGCCCACCAGCAGTCTGATCACGATCCTCCCGGCCGGGGGGAACTCCCAGCCTACCCTGGCCACGGCCCTGACCAAGGGCCTGGGCCTGGTTCAGACGGCCTTCGAGTCGCTCGATGCGGTCGTCCTCCTGGTGTCCCTACTCGCGGTCTATTTCGCGACTGCCAACTGGCTGGAGGGGCTGCGGCCGACGGCCGAGACCCTGTCGTCCCTGGGCCTCGCCGGGCGGAGCCTCCTGCTGTGGCTGCTCGTGGCCGCCGTCCCCGCCGCTATCGTCGCCGGGATCGCGGGTTACCTACTGGCCTGTCTGACGGTCCAGAGCCTTTCGGGCTCCGGCGCGCTCAGCTTCTTCTTCCAGCCGCTTGTCGTCACCGTCGACCCCGACACAGCCGCCTTGGCGTGCGTCGGTCCTGCGGCGGCCGTCGCCCTTTCGATACTTATCGCCCATGGCCGTGCCAAGCCTGCGATTGGGGGAGTCAGATGACAGGTCAGGCGACCCGCGGCAGGCTCATCTTCATGGCGGCGGCGATCGTATCCCTGGCCTTCCTTCTCCGCGCCTCCCCATATCTCGCGTCCGGCGTCCCCTACCACACAGACACCTACCCCCAGCTCGCAAACGCGAGGAACCTCGTAGCCTCCACTCCGGTCTCCCTCAGCCCTGCCGGCGGCTTCGACTCCTACAACATATTCTGGCCCGCCGACCTGCTCTTCTTTTCCGTCTCCTCCGTCGTCCTCGGGGGCCCCCCTGTCGGCGTCATGCCCCTCCTCGCCCCACTCGTGAGCAGCCTGATGGTTGTCCTATTCCTCGCCCTTCTCCTCACCCTCGGCATCGACGTCCGCGCGTCAGCTGTGGCTACCCTCCTGTTCGCTGTCGCGGGCGGGTCCACAATGATATCGACCGGGGTGACGAAGGAGGGTTTCGCCATCCCACTCATGCTGCTCGTCCTCCTGCTCCTCAACCTCTGGCTCCTCAAAGGGAGCCGTGCCTCCCTTTGGCTCTCCGTCCCTGCCTTCGCAGTCCTCCTCGCCTCGCACAGCCTCACCAGCGTCGTGGGGCTCCTCCTCTCCGCCTACCTCGGTGCGGCCTACCTCCTGCTCCCGGGACCGGCCAGGAAGCGGGCCGGCGCCGTCCTGCTCGTCACCGTCCTCTTCTCGGCGCTCTCCTACCTCTACTTCTACGTCTACGCCGTGTCGAACCTACCATATCTTCTTCAGCCCTCGGACGTCGTCTCTCTCTTCGCCTACGAGGCCCTGTTCACGCTCCCGGTATGGCTCGGCGGGGCACTCCGGCTCCGGACCCACGACTGGGCGGCCCTCTGGCTCGGCCTGGCTGCGCTCGGTGTCTCCGGGCTCTTCGCCTCCGCCCTGGCGTTCCACGCCCTCCTCGACTCTCCCCTCGTCTCGCCCTACCTGCTCTTCCTCGTCCTCCCATATCTGGTCGTCTCGTTCCTTGCAGCGGCAGGGATCCGCGTGTCGGGGGGAGACGGTCGAGGGCCGGTCTTCGCCTCTCTCTGGGCGCTGGGACTCCTTGGGATCGTCGCCTTCACCATCTTCGGCACGCCCGGCGCCGTCGGGACTAGCCTGAGGATAGCTGACTTCGTCTACCCCGGTGTCGCGATCCTTGGGGCCATCGCCCTGTCTTCCCTCATGGGCGCAGGTCGGGTCCGCACTTGGGCCGCGGTGGGCGCGGTGGGAGCTCTGGTCTTGGGCTCGGTCCTCGTCGTCCCGTATACCGCCCTCTGGTCGGGCCCCGCCGGGGGGAGCCAGAGGCTCTACAGTCCTGCAGATATAGCGGCCCTCGGCTGGGTCGCCAGGCTCCCCGCGAACCAGGCAGTCTATGGGGACGCGAGAGCCTCCTACCTGGCGTCCTACTACCTCCCAGGGAAGGCCATCGACGTCGGCGGAGGATTCGTCTACCTGGCCGGGGTCCAGGGCCTGGGGAAAGGGTGCCTTCTCGTCAGCGGCCTGGTGAGTCAGATAGGCTACATCGGCCCCACCTACGGCCTGCCGGTCAACATGACGTTGGTGGGCGGCCTTCCATCCAACCCCTCGCTCCGGGTCACCTACTCCGATGGACTCGACCGGGCGTTCTGTTCAGCCTGACAGACGCCCCCACGCCAGTCCGCTGAAACCCTCCAAGGACAGCGCAGGGGCTCAACGTGCTACACATGCGCTCCGTTGCAAATCCCTTCTGTCGGACTGGGGTTCCTCAGGATATCCCACGGGCCGCCTTTGCCTAGCGCAACCGACATAGGTGTGGGTAAAGCCCGCGAAGGCGCCTTGGCCCTCCCCAAGGGCTTCGCCGGGACCTTCCTTTGGGCCTCCGGCCTCGCCTTCGTATTCACGTCCGCAGCCTTCCTCTGGAGCCTCCTCGGCTTCGCCTCGCCAGTCACGCCGATACACCTCCACGAATACGCCTTCCCGGCGCTGGTGGTCGAGGTCGGCGGGCACGTCATTTTCGGGGTGCTGGCGGCCGCGCCCTCCCTCGACCCCGGACTGATACTCCTCGCCGGCGGGGAGAGCGTGCTGATCGACTCTGACCACCTCCTCGCAGCGCTGGGCTACCCCGTCGAGGGGAGGCTCGCCCATTCCGTCTTCTTCGCCCTGGCAGCTGCCGTCCTCCTCGCCTACCTTTCCAGAAGAGGTCGGGGCCCGGACATGGGTGTCTTCGCCGTCACCCTCTCGGCGGTGGCGGCCCACCTGAGCTACGACGTCTTCGCGGGGAACGGCTTCTTCTACCTCCTCGCTCCCCTGTCGTTCGGAAGCTTCGAGCTCCCCTACTGGACCTGGCCCGCCCTCCTGACGGCAGCGGTCATTTTCACAGCCCCACTACTCGCCGAGAGGCTCCATCAGCCTGAGAACGTCTGCCCTAACTTCGGCGTACGGCAGGATGGCGCCAAAAACGATGGATCCGAGTTCCTTCTCCCAGTTCTCTCCCGCGACCTCGATGGAACGGGCTAGGCCCGAAGAGCTGAACCTCTGGCCGTAGAAGGTGAGCTTCCGGCTGATAAGCTCCCAGTCAGGCACTGTCTTCTTCCTCTTGAGGAGGTACCACGCGTCGTAGAGGTCTCTCAAGGCCTTCCGACGAAGGAGGGCCCTTGTCTTCTCCGCGAGCACCTCCTCGAGGGTCATCCCGTTCACGAGGTCGATCGGCACCAGATACTGCGGTTCGTCGAGCCTCACAGTCAAGGGCCGCTGGACCACGCCCTCCCTCCTGCTTATGTCGACCCGGACCCTGCAGACGTCGGGTTCCCCCACGTAGAGTGGCCCTCTCGAATCGAGCCTGAACGAGTAGGTGTAGGCATCGTCTTTGACGGGCCTGAACGATGATTCGACCCCGAAAAGGCCCAGGGTGTCAGTGCAGACAGTCGCAATTTTGGGCCCGATCTGACCCCTGGCCGAGAAGTCGAGGTCTTCGGAGAACCTGTCGAGACCGTGGAAGAGCCAAAGGTAGGTCCCTCCCTTGCAGACGAGGGGCTCTCCACGAAGGGCATGCAGGACGAGGGCCTGCACGTACCTCTTCTCCTCCTGCCAAGGAGACAGACCCCTGACCTTGGCCAAGCGGGTGACCTCCTCCTTACTGAGCGCGTTGCTTCACCCACTTCACGACCCTTCGTCCTCTCTGCCCCCCGGACGTGTGGTAGGGCCTCCCCATACGTCGCAGCTTCCCTTCGTCCAAGTCCAGCTCCTCCGTCCTCGGTGTCATCCCGTAGTAGACCATGTCCAGCACGGCCTTCTCCTTCGTCGCTGCGAAAAGGTAGCCGCCGTATCTGGCGACCCGCTCGTACCCGAACATGAGGGGCGGGACTATCCTGTGATAGCTGATCTTGGCCCAACCTATGGTCGTGCTGGTCCTGGTGGTGACGCATTCGACGACGGAGGGGACCTGGGTGACCGACCCGCGGAGGTAGAGCGCGGAGTTCAGGGAGACATAGGAGGGCTCGACAAGCTGAGTCGCCACCAGGAACGGGTCTTCGGTGAATGTTATGATCCCGTTCGCGACCTTCGCTGCCAGGCCCTTTCTCACGAGCCGAGAGGCGTAGACCTTCGCATGACCCCTCGGCATCCCCCCGAGTGTCGCCAGCTGGCCATAATCGAAGACGAGCCTTCCGCTCCTCAGGGCTTCGTCCCTCATCGACCGGCCGTTCAAACGCGATATTCTCTCCACGTAACAAAACTGTTACCTGTATATAACTTTGGGTGCGGGATCGGGCCCAGGCCCCCCACGCCGAAGCTTGTCTTCGTTATGATTCCCTCGACCGTCTCCCGCCGCGGTGAGGACCCCGGGCATGTCCCTGGGCGGCGGACAGGGCCCGGACACCTCCCGGCAACGCAGAAGAATGGCGCCCCTGGAGCGCTGCGCCGTTGGGACCTCTTCTCCTCCTCCCAGCCGCCGTCGCCCTCGTCGCGGGCCTGGTCCTTCTCGTGACGACCGCCTACTCCGTCGTCCTGTTCGCCATCGGCTCGTCCCTCCCTCAGACCCAGCTCCCCCCCGTCGAATGGGGGACGGAGGTCTACGTCCTGATCGCCGCCCTCAACCGGTCCCCCGCCCTCGAGGAGACCCTGCAGTGGGTCGACGAGATACGCGGCCCGAAGCTCAGGCTCCTGGTGGCCCTGGGCATGGAGCAGGAGGACCTTACCGAGTCCCAGGGGGACATCCTGCGCCCCCTCGACGTGTTCGAGGCCGAAGGGAGCGGAGGGAAGGCATACACACTCAACCGCGGCTTCTGGCACACGCTCGGCTACTTCCTGCTCCTCGACGAGGACTCCCACCCCGACCCCGACTGCGTCACGAAGATGGTCCCCTATCTGAAGGAAGACGAGAAGGTCTGGGCCGTGGTGGGGCACCCGTACCCGAGCAACCAGGACTCCGGGGTGCTGCAGAGGACGCTCTCCCTCGAAGCAGGCGCCTGGGCCGCCGTGGCGAGGGCCAGGGACAGGTTCGGGCTCTTCCTCCCCGCCCCGGGGTTCTTCTCCCTGATCAGGTGGGAGTCCCTGAACTGCCCCTCGGGGACCCCCGCCTGGAACGAGGACGCCCTCGCCGAGGACACCGAGCTGTCTGTCAGGCAGTACGTCAAGGGGTGGAAGACCAGGCTGTCGACAGCCAGGGTGGGGATCGAAGCCCCCCCGACGATGAAAGCCCTTTTCCTGCAGAGGGTGCGCTGGTACAAAGGGATGCTCGAAGCGCTCTGGTGGAACGCACGCCTTCTCCTCAGGCTCCCGCTCGGGAAGGGCATCGACGTCGCCGTCACACTCCTCACCCCGATGGCGCCGGCTGCCTTCCTCGTCCTGCTGCTGCTTTCCCCGCTGTGGCCCGGTGTCATCCTCCCCGCCCTTCTGGGACTTCTGGCACTACAGCTTGTCGCGGCCTGGATGTCCACTTCGAAGCTCCGGCGCGGCAGGACGGGGGTGGTCCTCTTCTCCGTCCCCTACATGCTGATACAGGGGGCGGCCGCTCTGGCAGCGCTCGGAGCGTTCCTTTTCCACGTCAAGGTCCCCTGGCAGAGGACCCCGAAGAAGGACGACGTCCGCGACAGGTCTACCTCGAACGTGTAGCGGGGCCCCGGAGGAGGCTACTCCGTCTGGCTTCCGTCCGGCTTCACGGCCGTTATGACGACGCCCTTCAGCAGTGTGAGCGCAGGCGCGAGCATGAGCAGGTACATCAGCGGCGCGAGGTCGATGGCCACGCTCCCAGTGGCGGAGTACTGGGCCCCCTTCGGTATCGCCAGGTTGACTGTCCCTCCCTGGAACGCGGTGTAGACGTACACCAGGAGTACGACCCCCAGCACGACGAGTATGGGGCCGTAGACCTTGGTCCCCCTCAGCAGCACCCCCAGGAACACGAGGGCCGCCACCCCGAGGCCGACGATCGGGAGGGCGGGGCTGACCAGGGCGCCCGCCACGCTGGCGGCATAGGTCCCTCCGGCGGATCCTGCGGACTGCGAAATCAGGCCCCCCAGTGCAGCTGGGACGAGGTAGAACACGATGAACGCGAGCCCGCCGAACACGGCCGCAAGGACCGCCCTCAGGGCCAGCCTCCCCCCGCTCAACTCCAGTCCAAGAAGCCTAGGCATTCACCGTCACCAGCTTTGTCACCGTACCAAAGGGGGTCTGGAATGTGAGATGGAGGACGTAGCTGCTCTGGCCGAGCGCCGTGTTCCTGATGTATCCCGTCAGCGAGCCGGCGAAGTGCTCCCCCGCATTGACAGTCACCGTGGCAGGGGAGACATACCCCACGATGTTCCCCGACAGGTCGGTTATCGTGCCGCTCACGTCCCCGTTCAGGCTTATGAAAGCGGAGTTGTCCGTGAAGTTGAACGACGTGGAGAACTGCGAGTACGTCGAGTTGTAGAGGCCCGCGGACAGCGTCCCGAACTTCAGGGACGAAGCCGGCGCGCCCCAGGGGACGTCGAAGGACTTGCTGAAAGAGACGACGACACCGCCGGAGCTGCCTGAGATCTGGGCGGTGAAGTGGACGGTGGCGTCGTTGAAGAAGAGCGTGCCGAGGTCGGAGGGGGTGACCTTCACGTACATCACCAGGTCGTTCGAAAAGCTCGTCCCCGGAGACGCCTGGACAGGCAGGGCGCCAGAGCCGACTGCCGCCCCCGAGGTGGAGTTCACCAGGGTCGCCCTCAGCACCGTGCTGACCCCTATGGAGGCCGAATGGTCGGCGAACGAGAGGGGGACAGATACCTTGTAGTGCGTCGAATTGTACGCCGACACCACGGGGGAACCCACGGACAGCCCGGAGAAAGGCGCGCCCCACTGATATGCGATGGGGGTGCTCAGCGAGAAACCGCTCAGGGCCCCGCCTAGGATTGAAAGCGCCGCGGTGTAGGCAATGTTCTGGTCGGTCGTCAGAAGGGACTGAAGCTGGCTCGAGGGGAGCTCGACGAAGAGGTCGACCACCTGGTCGAACTGGGCGTTGGGCGGGACGTACAGGGATACGCTCCCGCTCCCTACCCTCGCGTCGCTGGAGTTCAGGACGGAGACGAGGCCGTTCCCAGAGATCGTGAGGAACTGGTTCTGGTTGCTGAACGACACGGGCACCTTGACCTCGATTGTCGTCGAGTTGTACTGCGAGAAGCTCGGCGTCCCCTCCTTAAGGCCGGAGACGGGCGCGCCCCACGCCAGCTGAGCAGACACGGCGCCCGAAACACCGACGAAGGGAGGCTCGGAGGCCGCCAGGGTCGCACCCACCGTAAGGTTCTGGGACGTGGTCGCAAGCTCCTGGAGGGCCTGCTGTGAAAGCTTCGAGGTGTCGAGGACGAGGGAGGCGTTGACAGTCTTCGTCTGGCCAGCCGGGACGTCGAAGGGCCCAAGGCTCCCCGTCAGCAGCTGGTCTCCTGCCGAGTCCTTCACGTCGACCTGAACGTCGATGCCAGAGTAGCCGAAGGAACCCCCGTTGCCAATCGTTAATGGTACCTGTATGTGCGTGGCGCCCCCCGCCGTCGTGGTCGTGGGCGAACCGATCGAGAAGGACGAAACTGACGAGACCCCCCCGATCCCTATCAGAGCGAGCACGGCGACGCCGGCGAGCATCGAGACGACTATGAGCGCATTGAGGGCAAGAATTATCCTAGACCGCTTCAACTGCCGACGCCGTCCGTTTTGAATATAATAGTCTTCAACTCGACGGAACCAAAGGGATCGTCCCACCCCCTCGCGAACCTCCCCATCCACTTATAGCGACCCGACCGGACGAGGCAGCGACAGACCCCGAAATGGCCGAAACAGTCCTCGCCCTCGACGACGTCTGGAAATCGTATTCGGACGGGGAGCACGTCCTGAGGTCGGTCTCGCTTGATGTCGAAGCGGGCTCGTTCGTGGGAATCCACGGCCGCTCCGGCTCCGGGAAGTCGACCCTGCTCCGATTGATGGGGCTGCTCGCCATCCCCTCCAGGGGGTCTGTGAAGGTGCTGGGCTCCGACTCCGCGTCCTTGAAGCCGTCGCAGTCGGCCAGGATCAGGAGGGAGAGGCTGGGCTTCATATTCCAGGGTTTCAACCTCATCCCGCACATCACCGCCGTAGAGAACATCGAGGTCCCCATGTGGCTGGTCGGGGTCAGGGGACAAGAAAGGAGGGAGAGGGCACTTGCCGACCTCAGGCGCTTCGGGCTCGAGAAACTCGCGGACCGCTACCCAAGGGAGATGAGCCACGGGGAGCAGCAGAGGGTCGCGGCGATCAGGGCCCTGGTGAACAGGCCGAGGATAATCCTCGCCGACGAGCCCACGTCCTCGCTGGACGACGAGAGCGCCAAAGTGTTTCTGGACCTTGTCTCGAGGTTCAACAGGGAGCTCGGCACCGTTGTCGTGATGACTACCACTGACCTGGACGAGGCGAAGGCGGGGACGGTATCATACAGGCTCGAGTCAGGCTCGTTGAGCCGGGACTAGCACTCCTCCAGCTCTCATCGAAGCCAGAATCCCGATTTCGGCTCCTTTCGACTTAAAGCAAAGCTCAAGCATTTACGGGGGCATGGGGTTGAAGCTAATGAGGGCGGTGGGGCTGGTCCTGGTGATGCTCCCCCTGATCTTCCTCATATTGTGGAACATAGTCAACTACCTGCCGACGGGGGATTACCCCTACACTGTCCTTGAACAGTGGCTCATGGGAGTCCTAGAAGTGGTGGTGATAGGGGGCATAGCTCTCGCCTTCGCTATGGACGGAAGGGTGAGGGTCCTGGGAGTCCTTATGGCGGGGGTGCCGGTCGTAGTCGCAGGGGTACTTTTCGTGGTCACGGGGATACTCCCCGGCTGGGCCGACGTACCGATACTGTACAAGGGAGCGCTGTTCGCGGGGGTGGGATTCGAGGCCCTCGGGTTCTACCTTCAGCTGACGCCTAAACTGGGAGCCCCGTTCAGGAAGAACGTGCACCGGGCGCCAAGAGCCCGGTCGGTCAAGACGCATGTTTAGGGTCCCCTGCCTTCGCGTAGACATGCCGGTCCAGGCGGAAAGATGATGGTCACCCCCCCCTAGCCCGACCCCGTCCTGGCCGACGACCAGGTTCCCGTTTTCCCGCGGAGGGTCGGGGCCGCAGTGGTTGCCGACGACGGGGAGTCCGCCGTCACGGTCATGTCGACGTCCCCGACAGGCGGAGGGTAGACCCGCGGGGGTCACCGACCCGAACTGCCATGCTTCACAGGGGATGATATTCCTGACCGTCACGGCTGAGCCCCGCCCCCGAGCTCTCTGGAAGGCGGAGGGGAAGGTACACAAGGCTTAAATCATATTTCGGCACCCGCTCTACTAGGTAGAGAAAGTGTCTGAGACGATCAAGGTTTCGAAGGAGGCTAAGGCGGAGCTCGTCCGCGTAGCTGCAGCCCTCCAGGCTCAAAGTGGAAGGAGGGTCGACCTCGACGAAGCGATAAAGCACCTCCTGAAGAGCGGGAAGAGGGACCCGGCGAGTTTGGCTTCGATTTTCGGCTCCGTCCCGGAGCTGTCGCTTGACGACCTCCTCAACGAGAGGGCCAGGGATGAGCAGAGAGCAAAGCGAAAGTATGGTCTTTGATACCGGCGTCCTCGTCGAGATCGTAAACGGGTCTCGCCTGGGCCACGGGTTGAAGCCTCGGCTGGAGAGTGGTTCTCTTGTCCCCCACCTGACAGACCTCAACCTTTTCGAACTGTCCTATCTTGTGTGCAGGAGAAGCGGTGAAGCAAAGGCCGCGGAGGTCATCGGGTCGGTGAGGAAGGCGGGGTATTTCGAGATCCACGGTAACCGAGAGTTCCTGGAGGCAGCCGCCAAGCTGAAGTGCGGCCGGGCCCTTTCGGTCGTTGACTGCGTGACCATCGCTGCAGGCGAGTCCCTCGGAATGCCGGTGCTCTTCGCCACCCGCGAACGGGAGTTGGACGCTGAATTGAAGGCGCGGCCATTTTCAGTCGAGCTGAGGTTCCTCACCGACTCGGAGCCGGGGCCGTCAGGTCCGGCGAAAGCGACAGCGTAGTCAGTTTCAAGCGGCAGTGCTTCGCGAGGAGGCTGACTTGGTATAGGGCCCCAGGGGCTCAGGAGGCCTTGTGCGTCGACCCCACACAAGGAGACGCCGATTGCGCCTCGTCCATGGTCGATGGGCAGGTCTGTCGCTCTTGGTCAATCAAGTCGACCAGTGGTTTATTCGCGATCTTCCATTATCCCTGGGCGCAACGAGCCCGGTCAGACCAGCTGTCGTCCGGGGCCGGCCCTTGGCGTATCCTGTCAGAGGCCGGGCGAGTCGCATTTGCCCCACCAGGAGAGCGACAGCCACCACAGACGCGGAGACTGCGACGAGGGACCCGGAAGTCTGGCCCCCTGCAACCGTGAAGCTCGAAGAGTCGGATGACCTGACCCCATGTCCGTTGTCAAAGTTCACCGTGACCGTGTAGTTCCCGGGCGGGTATGTGGAGGAGAAGAGAGTCTCTGTCGTGTCCGCCGTGCAATGGGTCGTGCCCGAGCTTCCCGGGCTGACTTGCCACTTCGCCTCGCCTTCGCAGCCGGCGGTGGCCGCTGCCGTTATGGTCGTCCCGTTCTGGAAAGTCCCTCTCGGCAGTGACCAGGTCACCGTGCATGCTGCGGCGGTCGTGGTATTGGCGGTCGAAGTGCTGGTGGAGGTGCTCGTGCTTGAGGTCGCGGTCGTGCTGGTGATGGTCGTTGAACTGGTTGTAGTCGAGCTTGCGGTCGACGTGCTCGAAGTGGTCGTGGTGTAAGAGCTCGATGTCGAGGACGAAGTGGTTGTTTCCGAAATCGAAGTGGTGGACGACATGACCTGAGTAGAACTGCTGGTAGTGGTGGTCGTGGTCGTTATGGAGGTGGAGCTGGTGGTCGAGGGGGTCGTAATTGTGGTCGTGGGGTTCTCGGTCAGAGAGGTTTGAGTCGAGGTGGTCGTAGCTGAATTCGGCGGCACAGGTTGAAGAGTCGTCGAGGAAACACTTTCGGTGGTCACCGAGGTCGTGGCCGTGACGAACTGGGCCGAGCGCCCCTCAGAATAGCCGTTGGC
>JAGWHE010000033.1 GCA_028866945.1 Nitrososphaerota archaeon | reverse complement strand
AGCTGTTGGAGGGCTTGCATCAGGCTAGACGGTCGGATTTGGTCAGTGTTGACCCTGCTCGACATGAAAAGTGGGGCTAGCCTCGCGGATAGCCCTAGACGCTCTCGGCCGCGGCCTCGTAGACCGGCGTCCCTTCCTCGGGGCGCTGGACCACCCTCGAGAATTCCTGGTAGAGCCTCACCGTCAGCGGGCCCGCGCCTCCGGCTCCGACATTGCTTCCGCTTATCGAACCGACGGCGGCCAGCTCCGACTTTGTTCCGACGATGAAGACTTCGTCGGCCACGGTGAGCTCGAACGGCGTCACGTCGCGCTCTTCCACCTCCACCCCGAGGTCTGAGCAGAGCCTGATTATCCTGCCCCTGGTGATGCCGTGGAGGATCCCGGCGGCCTTGGACGGGGTCACGACCTTGCCGTCCTTGACGAGGAAGATGTTGGTGACGCTCGCCTCGGACACGAACCCGCGGTGGTCGAGGAGGATGGCGTCGTCGGCGCCTGCGCTGTTGGCCTCCATCTTCGCCAGTATGCTGTTCATGTAGTTCAGGGATTTCACTTCGTGCGAGGTGGCGTCGACGGCGTCCCGCCTGTACGACGACACTGCCATCTTTAGCACCTTGGGCGCCCTTGGCCCCAGGTGGCTCGCCATCGGCTCGGCGATGATGAACGTCGTCGGGTTCTTGCAGAGCGTCGGGTCCACCCCCAGGTCCCCGGTGCCTCGTGTCACGACCAGCCTGATGTAGGCGTCTCTGAGCTGGTTCTTTCTCATTGTCTCGAGCACCGCTTCGGTCATCTCGTGCTTCGTGAGGGGGATCTTCAGCCTGATGCTCTTCGCCGAGTCGTAGAGCCTGTCGATGTGGTCGACGAGCCTGAAGACGCTCCCGTTGTACGCCCGTATCCCTTCGAATATCCCGTCCCCGTAGAGGAGGCCGTGGTCGAAGACTGACACCACCGCCCTGGACTTTTCGACGAATCCCCCGTCCATGTAGATGAGGGGCTCCTTGGTCATCTTGAGAGCGACTCGCCTCCCATCTGTTAAAACGATTGCGTTAGTGCACTGATTTGGACAGACGTCCAAAAACATAGGGGAGGACGCCTCCCGACTGGACGTATCGCATCTCCGTCTCGTTGTCCACCCTGACGAGTGTCTTGAACCGCTTCTCCCCGCTACGCCCCCGGGCGACCACGTCGACCCACTGCTTGGGCGATGACATCGCTCCTAGCCCGGCTATGTCGAACGTCTCCTCGCCGGTCAGCCCGAGCTGCCTGAACCCCTCTCCCTCTTTGAACTGCAGTGGGATGACCCCCATGGCCACCAGGTTGCTCCTGTGTATCCTCTCGAAGCTCTCCGCGATCACAGCCCTTACTCCCAGGAGCTTCGGGGCCTTCGCAGCCCAGTCTCTGGAGCTCCCCGCACCATACTGCTTGCCCGCGAGCACCACGAGGGGGACCTTCTCTCCCTCGTACTTCATCGCGGCGTCGTAGATGGACATCACCGTCCCGTCCGGCAGGTGGGACGTGTACCCTCCTTCCTTCCCCTTGGCCAGGAGGTTCCTGAGCCTGATGTTGCTGAACCCGCCCCTGACCATGATCTCGTGGTTGCCTCGCCTGCTGCCGTAGGTCGACATGTTGAGGAGTTCGACCCCCCTATCCCTCAGATAGATGCCGGCGGGGCTGTCGACCGCAATCGTCCCTGCAGGGGAGATGTGGTCCGTCGTCACCTTGTCCTCGAAGACGGCGAGCGCCCTCGCCCCGACGATGTCGCGGTTCGCAGGTACCGACTGGGACCGGTCGAACCAGGGCGGGCTGCGGATGTAGGTCGAGGAGGCCTCCCAGTGGTAGACCTCGTCCTCGAAGGATGTCAGCTTCTCCCACCGCTCGTCCCCCTTCATGGCATCGGCGTAGCGCTTCGCGTAGAGGCCCGGGTTGAGCGATGCCTCCACCGAGGCCTTGACCTCCTTGAGGGAGGGCCATAGGTCCCTGAGGTAGACCAGTTTCCCGTCCTTCGCCGCTCCCAGGGGGGTGTTCTGGAAGTCGAAGTCGATCCTCCCCGCCAGAGCGTAGGACACCACAAGCATGGGAGACATCAAGAAGGACCCCTTGGCGAGCGGATGGATCCTGCCGTCGAAGTTCCTGTTCCCCGACAGGACGGCCACGGCGTAGAGGTCCCGCTCCTTGATCTGCCTCTCTGTTTCAGGCGCCAGCGGCCCGCTGTTCCCGATGCAGGTGGTGCACCCGTACCCGACCAGGGAGAACCCGAGCCTGTCGAGATAGCGCAGAAGGTCCGAGTTCTGGAGATAGTCGGTCACGACGGTCGACCCCGGGGCGAGGCTTGGCTTGACCCAGGGCTTCACCTCGAGCCCGGCCTCCACCGCCTTCTTCGCGATCAGGCCAGCCCCGACCATCACGGTGGGGTTGGAGGTGTTCGTGCAGCTCGTGATGGCGGCGATGACAACAGACCCGTCGGAGAGCCCGGTACGGAGCGGGCCGTCTTCTTCGAGCATCACCTGGCTGCGGGCTGAACCCGCGGAGCCACCGGAGGTTGCCTGGGTCCTGCGCTGGTCGAGCAGGGCTCGCGCGAAGGATGGGACGGAGACCAGGGTGTGCCGCTCCTCGGGGTTCCTCGGGCCCGCGATGGAGGGCTCGATGCTGTCGAGCGCGATGTGGATGACTTCGGAGTATCGGGGCTCGGTGTCGGAGACGAAGAAGCCGAACCTTCGGGCGTACCTGGACACCAGGTCCACGTGGTCCCTGGGCCGCGCCGTCCCCGTCAGATAAGCGAGCGTCGCGTCGTCCACGGGGAAGTAGCCGGCAGTGGCGCCGTACTCCGGCGACATGTTGCCGATGGTGGCCCTGTCCGGGACGGAGAGCGCCCCGTACCCCTCGCCGAAGTATTCGACGAAAGCACCCACCACGTTCTTCTCTCTCAGCCTCTCCGTGACCGTAAGGACGAGGTCAGTGGGGGTGACCCCCTCCCTGAGCGTCCCTGTGAACTTGACCCCCAGCACCCTCGGTATGGGCATGTGGTACGGCTCGCCCAGCATCACAGCCTCGGCCTCGATCCCCCCGACCCCCCACCCCAGGCACCCCAGGCCGTTCACCATGGTCGTGTGAGAGTCGGTCCCGACGAGGGTGTCGGGGTAAGCCTCGACCCTACCGTCCCTGTCGGAGAGGGCCACCACCTGCGAGAGATATTCGAGGTTGAACTGATGGCAGATCCCCTTGCCTGGCGGAAAGACCCTCATCCCCTTGAATGAGGACTGCGCCCACTTCAGCAACGAGTAGCGCTCGGAGTTGCGCTCGTACTCCCTCGTGAGGTTGATGGCGAAGGCTAGGTCGTTTCCCCAGGCGTCGACCTGGATGGAGTGGTCGATGACAAGATCGACTGGGACCCGGGAGTTGATGGCGCCCGTCTTCAGCCCCGCGGCCCGTGCGGCATCCCGCATGGCGGCCAGGTCCACGACCAGCGGCACCCCGGTGTAGTCCTGCAGCAGGACCCGATGGGGCATGAACGGGGTCTCTGAGTCGACGGTCCTCGGCCACTGGGCAAGCGCATGGGCTGCCTCCAGGGCCCCGTGGACGCCCGGGGAGCTGCGGGCTGCGTTCTCGAGGAGGATTCTTATCGAATACGGCAGGCGCTCCACTTCGTAGCCGAGGTCCTTCAGCCTCAGGATGTTGTAGACGGTCGCCTTCCCCTTCGGAGTGTCGAACTTCTCCTGGAGGCGGTCAAGGCTTTCGAGCGGCATGGCGACCGAACGAATTTCCGGGCTGCCGGCCGCTATTTGAACCTAGGTTCACTCGTGCCTCTCAAGGGTGGAGCGTGCGCCCAGCCGAAGAGTTCAAATCCCCTACCCTAACTGAATAGGGTCAGAAGGTCTCTTGAACACGAACCTAGTCTTCAGAGTCACCGGGATAGCGCTCGGGGTCCAGGTGGCCCTGGGGGGATTGGTCACCTTTGACTTCCTCGACCCGCCCGCGCATATCGTCTGGGGGGTCATCCTCGGAGCACTCGCAGTTGTGGCTCTGGTCACCGTGGCAAGGATGTCGCCAAGGCCCAAGAGGCTCTTTGGCATAACGATCGGGATCGGCGCGGATATCCTTCTGCAGTCACTAATGGGGTTCGCGGCACTTGGGACTTCGAGCAACGCGAGCCTGAGCAACGGCATCGCCTGGGTGCACCTGCTGAACTCGTTCGCGATCTTCGCCATGTTGATCATGGGCTCGGGTATGGCGATGATGGCCGTGCGGATGGGTTCCGGCGCGACGCCTCAGGCTGTAGGCGCCTAGCCGCCGGCTCCTACTCGGGCTCGACGGCCAACGGCAGCTCTCCCTTCTGGTAGGTCACAGGGCGCTTCCCCCTCAGCACCGAGGGCGCGATGGCCATGGCGTTGATGACTGCAGACACCTGGAATGCGTAGTCGAGCCCCCTTGCGAAGAGGGCCTTGTCGACCACCACGTTCACCGGGTTCGATGCCGAGATCACCTGCGTGATGACCGAGTAGGGGACGGCCAGGGTCATCATGAGGATGGCGACGTTGAAGCTCAGGACATAGCCGATGTTGAAGAAGGTGGCCCTGACCCCGGATGCCACCCCCCTCTCCGCCGGAGGGACCGAGCCCATGATCGAGCTCATGTTGGGGGAGCTGAAGAGCCCGACCCCTGCTCCGAATATGACGAGGTAGGTGGCGAGGGTGACGTACGGCTCGGACACCGTCGTGCTCGACATCAGCAACAGGGACAGGCTCATGATCGAGAGGCCGGCGGTGGTGAAGGGCATGTGGCCGTATTTGTCGGAGAGCCTGCCGCTTAGGGGTCCGACTGCGAGGAAGGCCACGTCGAACGGGATGATGGCGAGGCCGGCCTGCAGCGGAGAGTACCCCTGGACCAGCTGCAGGTAGAGGCTGAGGAGCAGTATGACCGCCCCCCAGGCCAGGGAGTTGAGCATCTGGGCCACCACCCCGCCCGTGAACTCCCTGATCCGGAGCAGCTTTAGGTCGAGTAGCGGGTGGGTGACCCTCCTCTCCTGACGGATGAAGAGCGCCAGTAATGCGACGGAGACCGCCACCAGGGCGACGAGCCACTCGACGGGGAACGTCCCGTAAGCCGCGAAGGTGAGCGCGAGGAGGAAGAGGACTATGCAGGCGCTGAAGGTCACGAACCCGGTCCAGTCCATGGGCGCCCCCCGGTCGGGCTTGGAGACCTCCTTCAGCCGGCGGTGCGCCCAGTACGTCCCGAAGAGGCCGATGGGGACGTTGACGTAGAAGAGGGCCCTCCAGTCCAGCACGGACAGGATGAGCCCGCTGAGGGTGAGGCCGAGCATCGCGCCGGCCCTGAACGCCACCTGGTTGATCCCGAGGAAGAGGCCGAGCTGGTTGCCGGGGGCCGAGTCGGTGATGATCGCGGCGCTGTTCGCGAAGAGGGCGGCCGACCCGACGCCCTGGAGGATCCTGAACAAGATGACGTAATTTGAGGACGGGGACAGGCTGGTGAGCAGAGAGCCGACAGTGAATATCGAGAAGCCGACTGTGTAGATCTTGACCCGCCCCACCATGTCGCTGACCCTCCCGACCACCAGCAGCGAGACGGTGCTGCCGAAGATGTAGGCCTGCGTGAACCAAATGGCCTGCTCCGCGTCCGCGCCGAGCGCCGCGGCCACCTGAGGTATGCCTATGACCACTATCCTGGAGTCGATGCCTGACATCAGCACCCCCACCGTCGTCACTGTGAGGACCGTCCACTTGTACTGCAATTGGTACTACCGGGCCCCGAGGCCGAACTCCCGCGCCGGGAAGAGCCGTGTTAAACGTTGCCGACTGACAAGATTCAATTACGCGGGGGCGCGGCGGCACACGAAGATTGCCTGGCGCCAGGGCCAATCGGCTGGCGGACGAGAAGAGCCCCTACCTCCTCGAGCACGCCCACAACCCGGTGGACTGGTGGCCCTGGGGGAAGGAGGCCTCCGCCAAGGCCAAGAACGACGGCAAGCCGATCTTCCTCAGCATCGGCTACTCGACCTGCCACTGGTGCCACGTGATGCGGAGGGAGTCCTTCGAAGACGAGAAGACGGCGGCGTTCATCAACAAGAACTTCATCCCAATCAAAGTGGACAGGGAGGAGCGCCCCGAAGTCGACGCTTACTACATGGGCGCGGTGCAGGCCATGACCGGAGGCGGGGGATGGCCCCTCAGCGTCTTCCTGACCCCCGAACTGAAGGCCTTCTACGGAGGGACCTACTTCCCGCCGGAGCCGAGGTTTGGGATGCCGAGCTTCATGCAGGTCCTTGAGTTCGTTTCGACCCTCTGGAAGGAGAAGAGGGAGGAGGTTACGGAGAACACCCGTCGGGTCGCCGAAGCGCTCTCTGATCAGGCGGTGGGCGGCCAAGGCGAGCCCGGGAAGGGCGCCCTGGAGGAGTGCTATGCGGATCTGCTCTCCTCGTTCGACGCAGACCACGGCGGGTTCGGGACCGCCCCCAAGTTCCCGCTCCCATCGGCTCTGGGGTTCCTTCTCAGGTATCACTTCAGGACGGGGAACGCCTTTGCGCTCAGCAGCGTGACCAAGACCCTCGACGAGGTCATGGCAGGGGGGATACGGGACCACGTCGGCGGGGGGTTCCATAGGTACTCGACCGACAGGGTGTGGCTCGTCCCTCACTTCGAGAAGATGCTCTACGACAACGCCCAGCTTGCCAGGGTCTACACCGAGGCGTATCAGGTGACCGGGAAGCCCGGGTACGCCGAAGCTGTCCAGGAGACCCTGGGGTGGATCATGGGAGAGATGAGGAGCGCCGAGGGGGGATTCTACTCCGCCCAGGACGCAGACTCGGAGGAGGGGGAGGGGCGCTTCTACAGCTGGACCCCCAGAGAGATAGCCAGGCTCCTCGGAGAGGACGTCGGGGCCGTATTCAACAGGGCGTTCGGCGTGACCGCCACAGGGAACTTCGCAGGGCGCTCGCTCCTGAGGCTGGACCCTCGGGGCGGGATCCCCGAAGTGGCGGGAGAGGTCATTCGCCGGGCAAAGGGGACCCTCTACCGGGAGCGGCTAAGCAGGCCTAGACCGGCCACCGACGAGAAGATACTGACTTCCTGGAACGGGCTGGCGATCTCCGCCTTCGCCTTCGCCGGCGCCGTCATGGGCAACCGGGGGTTCATTGACACCGCCGCGCGCTCCGCAGGCTTCGTCCTCGAGAGCAACTCGAAGGAGGGGAGACTCCTGCGCATGCATGCCGGGGGCCGGGCGGCCCTCCCTGGGACGCTGGAGGACTACGCCTTCTTCATCCAGGGGCTGCTCGACCTCTTCGAAGCGTCCCCCGACCCCAGGTGGCTCCGGGAAGCTTCAAGGCTTGCGGCGGTCATGCGCGGCGAGCTCGAGGACAAGGGAGCGGGCGGCTTCTTTCTCACGGCCGAGCCCGAGCCAGCCCCTCTGAAGGAGAGCTACGATGGGCCGACCCCGTCGGGCAACTCTGTCGCAGCGCTCGACCTGATCAGGCTGTCGGAGCTGACGGGCGACGACGAGCTCTCAAGATGCGCCGACAGGACGCTCAGGGCCTTCGGCGGGGAGGTGAACAGGCGCCCCAGCGCCCACGCCTGCATGTTGATGGCCCTGGATCTGCGTGTGAACGGGACTCGGGAGGTGGTGGTCACCGCCTCCGGGGACGCGGGCGCCAAGCCCATGAGAGACGAGGTGTACCGGAGGTTCATCCCCGACCGGGTGCTGTTGACCGCCACCGGGAAGACCTACGCCGAGCTCGCGAAGCTCAGCACGCTCCTCGAGGGGAGGGAGCCCGTGGCAAGGCCCAGGGCATACGTCTGCCAGAACTTCGCCTGCAAGGTCCCCGCGGACTCGGCGGAGACGCTGGCCTCTCAGCTTGCCGCCCGCTAACAGTTTTATCGCCGTGTTGGGGGCGGGCGACCATGCCTGGGGTCTGGGAGATCAGGGGACTCTTCGGGAACGAATACGCCATGGAGCAGGCGATCGAGGAGCTCAAGAAGCACAAGGGACTCGAGTGGACGGTCATAGACAGGAGGAACCTCTCGGTGAAGTTCCAGCGGAGGGACCCTCAGGGTGAGGAGATCGTCAGGCGGACCCTGGAGATGTACCATGGCTTCGCCGAGCACGAAGGGCCTCTCGGGGAGTACGACGCGCAGCGGCGCGAAGAGCGGGAAAAGAAGGCAAAGAAAGAAGCTGAGAAGAAGCGGAAGCGCGCCTAGGCGCTCACTCGCTCGGGACGACCACTATGACGACGCAGGGGGACCTGCGGACGACCTCGTATTCGTCCTTGGTCAGGAAGCTGTAGAACCCGGTCTCCCGCTTGCTGAACATGACGAGGACGTCGATCCGCCTGTCCCTGATGAAATCGGCGACGTCCGCCCCGACCTCGCGCACCGGGAGTATCTTCGGGTTGATGAGCCTCCCCAAGGTCTTGATTGCGAGGCTGGTGAAAGACGAGAAGTCTCGCTCCTCTTTCCGCAGTGGGAGGGCCATCTCCACGGCGTCGAGGGGGACGGTCCTGGGGAGGACGAGTATCTTCGCAGCGGTGATCTCAACGTCGGCGACCGACACCGAAGAAGTCAGCGCGGCGGCGATGATGAACGGGTCTGGGTGCTGCTCCTTCAGCACGGGGACGAGGATGCGCCTGGGGTTCCTCGGCAGCTCGACGCCGTTCTGGGGGGTCTCGACGAGCACCACCTTGGTGGGGGAATGGCTGCTGACGTGGTCGGACACCCGGCCGAAAAGCTCGCGGAAGAGCGGCTCCCGGTGCGCGCTCATCACTATCGCCTGGGCGTTCCTGTCCTTGGCGGTCCGGATGAGGGCGCCGGCGGTCTCCTCCACCCCGGGGGGCTGGGAGGATGGCAGCACCTCCACGAACTCGTACTTGACGGAGAGGGACTTCGACAGGGCGTCGAGGTCGGTCTTCAGCTTCGCCTCGTACTGGTGGTCCTCCTTGCCTTCGAGGACGTGAGTGACGTACACCTTCGACCCCGAGTATTCGGCCAGATAGAACGCGATGTAGATCGCGTCCCACTCGCGAGGTTGGTATGCCAGAGGTAGGATTAGCGGAGCGTCGCTCCAGGACCACTCGACTGCCGCTTCCTTATCAGACAACGGCGGGTCTACCTCCCTTCCATTTCTGATAGATAAGGTATCCAGCTATGCCGACGACGAACCAGGCGGCCCCGACCACCCTTCCTTCCGGGCTCGAGGCTACGAGGATCAGCCAGATGGCAGCGGTGAAGGCGATGCCGATGAAGGGGATCGCGGAGACCTTGTACGGCTTCCCGCCCCGGTGCACGGTGAAATTGAGGGGCATCCGCCATCCCGCCTGGTCCGGATCCTTGAAGCGGAGCGCGATGGCGGCGGCGTTGACGTAGAAGTAGGCGATGAGGGCGCCGAAGTTGTAGACCGATGCGATCAGCGGGATGATCTGGAGGTTGGGGAGTTCTATGCCGACGGCGAGGAGGAGGCAAGCAATCGCCGAGAAGAGGATTATGGTGAAGTAGGGCGTCCTGAACCTCGAGCTTATCCTCGCGAAGGTCTTGGGCATCAGCCCGAGCCGGCTCATGGAGAAGGTCACCCTCGAGACGCCGATGACCCCGGTGTTGGTCGAGATGTAGCAGACCAGGGTCCCCATCAGTCCGACCCACACGGCGAAGAGGGGCCCGATGTAGGGGAGGTGCAGCGCCAGCGACACGGCAGGGGAGGTCGCGTCCCCGGCCACGACCGACGGCGAGATCAGGGTGACCGAGAGGACTGAAAGGGAGACGGCTACTGCTACGACGGCGACGATGGCGGCCTTGGTGGCCCTGGGTATCACCTTCCCGGGGTTCTTGGTCTCCTCTGCAGCCTGGGAAATCGACTCGATGCCGATGTAGGACACGGTGGCGAGCGAGAGGGCCAGGACGAACGACGAATAGTTCGCCCCTCCGCCGAGGTTCCCCGAGGCGATAATCGAGGGGAGCCGTGCAAGCCAGGAGGCAAGGGCACCGGAGGCCACGATCGAAGGGAGGCCGACGACGAGGAAGAGGGCTACGGTGACGAGGTCGATGGCGACTATGAATTCGTTGAGCTTCGACGAGTAGCGTATGCCGACCAGGTTGAGGAGAAGCAGGAGCACGACGAGGCCGATGGCCACGAGGGCGTAGAAGGGCGGGGTGACGAGCGATATGCTGTGGAGGACCGGGGACACGAGCACCTGCATGTACCCTACGGTAGCCAGCGCGAACAGCGCGATGTCCACGGTGTAGCTAAGCATAAGGCCCCACCCTGCGACGAACCCGTGGATCGGCCCGAAGGCCTTCAGGGAGAAGTAGTGCCCGCCACCGGCCACCGGGTACCTGGTGCCCAGCTCTGCGTAGCAGAGCCCCGTGCAGACGTAGACCACGGCGGCGATGCAGAAGGCAAGCGGCGAGAGGAACCAGGCGAGGAGCGCTATGACGCCGAGGACGACGTAGATGTCAGCGCCGACATCGGCGTAGCCCATCGAGAATGAGCCCCAGATGCCCACCTCTCGTTTGAGTTCCACCGTTTCCTCTTCTCTGGGTTGAGACAAACATCATGGCACTTTCCTATGAATTTCCGCCGCGTTCGAACCGGTGATTTAACGATTCCGAACCCGCTACTGGTTAATTATGGCCAGGGCCGACCGTGAAACGTGGCCCAGGGAGCCCCGGTCCGGAGGGATCTTGGAGTCCTGTACGCTTCGGTGCTTGCTTCTCGCGTGGGGTTCGGCGTAATCATCATCGTCTTTCCGGCGTACATCAGCTCCTCTTCGGACATCGCGGTCGCCGTCGCTCTTGCCCTGTATCCCCTCGCGGAGGCGCTTGCGGCCCTCCCGATCGGCCAGTTCTGTGACACCCGTGGGAGGAAGGTCACATTCGTGGCCTCGCTGGGGTACATCGCCGTCCTGATGGCGTCCATCGGAGCCACGAGGAACATCTACGCCATCGCGGCTATACACGCGCTGATGGGGGTCGGGGCGGCCGGGGTGACGGTGTCCACCCTGACCATGGTGACCGACCTCACCGGGGAGTCCAACAGGGGGAAGGGGATGGGGGCCTTCGACTTCTCGAACGTCGGCGGGTACGCCGTGGGGCTCGTAGCCGGGTACTACCTTCGCGCGTACTTCGCCTCGGACCTAGGCCTGGCGTTCGCAGCCACCGCTGCAGTGCTCGCGGCCGCATTCGGCATCGGCCTCGCCGTGCTCAAGGAGCCGGCGCACCTGGTCAGGAGCGCCGACAGGAGCCTCAACCCCCTCAGGGCGCTAGACGCGAGGGCGAAGTCGGTTCTCCCTGTGTGGCTGGGGGTCACCGTCCTACTGGGGATGGTCTTCTTCCTGCCCAGGGCCTTCAGCGGAGTCGGGATCGGGAGCGGCCAGACCGCGGGGCTGCTGCTGCTCGGCCTTGCCGTCCTCGGCTTCGGGGCAGTCGGCTGGGGAGCGCTGTCCGACAGGATCGGGAGGGGGAAGGTGCTGGTAGTCGGCGCCGTTGGGATGGTTGGCCTGCTGGCCTCCCTCGCGCTCTCCGTTGACGGGGGAATCGACTCGCTGGCGCGAAGCCTTCCCCTGCTAGGCGTCTTTGGCATCATGACCGCAGCCCTGGTCCCCACCGTGCTGGCGACCGCAGGGGACAGGGCGACGGCCGACAGAAGGGGCTCGGCCATGGGACTCTACAGCGTGATGCTCAGCGGAGGGACTGCGGTGGGGACCCTCGTCGCCGGATTCGTGCACCGTGCCAGCGGGCTCTCAGGGATGCTGGAGGCGGCCACGGTGCTGTTCCTTGCCGCCTGCGCCATGAGCCTCGTACTCTGGTCCAGGGCGAAGGCAAAAGAGAGCTAGCAAACGATTATAGTTTCAGAGCATTGGGCGCACCCACTGCGGGGGTCGCCCAGCCTGGTCAACGGCGCGAGGCTTAGGACCTCGTCCCTCAGGGGTTCGTGGGTTCGAATCCCACCCCCCGCATTCTTCTTTTGGGTGTGAGGAGCTGCCCGAGCGCAATCCGTCCGGCGGGGATTCCGTTGAATCACAGTCAAGAAAAGGGTCATGGGCTCGGTTCCTCGTGGGTTGGCCGTTTGACGCAAGAAGCACGAAGTCGAACAATGGTCTCAAGACGAGCCAATAAAGACCGCTCTTTGTTTGGAAGGCACCACGTTATCTGAACACGTCTCTTCCATCCTATCAACTTTCGACTGGTTGTTTCTAGGCTCGAATCTGCCGCCCGGAGATAGGAATCGTGGGCGATATCGTTGGGTGTTGGTTAGTTTCGCTCTGCCTCCAGCTTTTGCATTCGTCTCGCCCGATGCCCCTTGCTCCTTTCAGCATGGCTCAAACGTCTCCTGAGCGCTTCCGCCTTCGAAGGCCCTCCCGAATTGTGAACAAATTGGCGAGGGCGGCCAACCCGAATTCTACATTTTCTATAGAACCTTCGTAGGCTGCGTTCAAAGCGCTCCCTGCTTTCGAAGTCCCTTCAGATGGATGACGTCGCGTGGTTGTTCCGGTCGAGTAGGGGATCCCTCCAGAGTCAGACATTACGTCCGGTCTGCGGCGAGGCCGTCCATCACCGGCGGTGCCGTTGGCTGGTGCTCGGACTCTGTGCACGCTTTGTCCAATCCCAGACTTTGCGCGACGTGGACCGCTCGGAGCAGGGGTGCACGCCTTGACGTTCGAGTCGGAATCGGTTATTAAGAGAGGACTAGCACTACCAGGGAGGATGATTGACCATCTGAACGCTCACATCCTCGCCGTGAAGCACCTCGAGGAGTGCGTTGCATTCTATCGAGACAAGCTGGGCTTCGAGCTCAAAGACAAACAGGACGACTTCGCTTACTTCGTCTTCGACAAGAAGGGGGGCGCAGGATTGGGATTGCTTACCTTGGAGGCCGCCGCCACCATGATCTCTCAGGAGCACATACGTCCGAAGGAGGACACGGTACATCGGGACTACTTCGCCGTCTTCGTCGACGACGTCGACAAGGAGTATGCTGAACTCGTCGAGAAGGGAGTCCACTTCGTGAATCCGCCCAAGACCCACCCGTGGGGACAAAGGATCGCGTACTTTGAGGACCCCGAAGGCAACCTGTGGGAAGTCTCTACTTTTCTGAAGAAGTGACCTTCGAGATAGCTCCCGCAGCCGGCGGCGCTTTCCACCATCTGCACCAGTAGGCGGGCGCGACGACCGATGCTGGCCTCGGCGCTGGCAAGGAGCCGGCGCAGCTGGTCTAGCTTAGGACATGCCTGCAGTCCATTGACCCCCTCGGGACACCCTTGTCCGCGACGGACCGCCGGCGTCCTCAGAGGACGAAGGCGGAGGCGAGGGTCGTTCAGCGAACGGGGCGGCCCGGGAGTCCCAGCCTCTTGTCTATCGAGACCCATCTGGGGTCTTGCCAGTACTCCCTGAACCATGGAAGGCTGCCGAACATGAGGACGGTCGAATCCTTCTCATCCACGGCCCTCCCCAGGAGTGTGAACCCTTCGTCATCGTTACCCAGACAGAACTCGGCGATGGCCAGCATCCCGGGAGAGAGATACCCGCCGCCTGAGGCCGCCTTGGCGTCATCGATGATGCGGCGGGCCTCCTCCTTGTCCCCAGCCTCGGCCAGCACGGCAGCGAGCTGCAGCCTGCTGCCAGACGAGTTGTCGAGCTCGACCGCCCTCCTGGCGCTCGCCTTTGCCTCATCGTACCGGCCGAG
>JAGWHE010000071.1 GCA_028866945.1 Nitrososphaerota archaeon | reverse complement strand
GCTCCTCCTGGGTCGTGCGCGTCCCGCACCTCACGCACTCGTAGACGGCCCCGGCAAAAACCTTCGCCGGCTGGGCCTCCTTCGGCGCAGGGATCTCTGAACTCAATTCGTTTTTCGGCCGAGTTTCCTCGTATTTCTGTCTTGCTCCGCCGTGTTCTGTCAAGTTGGTAGGATGCTCTCCAATTCGTTGCCGTCGACCAATCGCGGATACGGTTTATTTCATAGCTCCAGGACAACATCGGCGAAAGTTGAAACTGAGAATCTCAGTGGCAATTGTCGTCGCATTGGCAGTCGGAGTTGCCTTCTTCATCTTCGCACCGGTAGTCTATTCCCCCACGACAGTCAATTGCGGAACCAGCTGCCAATTCAGAGGAGGAGTTCCATACAGCGTCCCCGGCTACCAATCTCTGAGTTGCGCTCTGATAGGATCCGGGGCAGGGTACTCGGACTTCTATCCGGGCCGGGGCACCACCCAACCTATCTACGAGCTGAAATGCCCCCTGAGTGCGGTTTACCCACCTTAGGAGCCCTACGCGCGGGCTGCAAGTACAATCCAGGTGCCTAGGGACGTTTCTCCGAGGACCCGAAGATAGAGATCCTCGCCACCGAAAAGAAGAATCTCGCCATGTCCCCAAGGCTGAGCTTTGACTTCCCAGCCGCCCGCGTCGTGAAGACGTAGGGGACCTCCACTATCTTTGCTCGGTCCTTTAGAAGATGCAGCGCCGCCACCTGGAACTCGAAGCCCTTGGCCGGGAGCCTGGCGTCCGCCACCGCCCTCGCCGTTTCCCTCGTGTATGCCCGGAGGCCCGAGGTCGCGTCCCTAACCTTCAGCCCCAGCATAAACCTGGCGTAGGAGTTGGCCCCCTTGCTTACTATCCTGCGCACCCTGCTCCACCCTGAGATCCCTCCGCCCGGGACGTACCTGGACCCGACGGCGACGTCGGCCCCATTTCGGATCGCGTCAACCAACAACGGTATCGCAGACGCCGGGTGCTGAAGGTCGGCGTCAATCTCGATGAGCACTCCCGCGTCGGTCCCTGCTATGGCCGCCTTGAACCCATCCTGGTAGGCCGACCCTATGCCCATCTTCTTCTCCCTCTGAAGGAGGCTGACCCAGGGCCTCGACCCAGCCACCGACTTCACAAGCTCCCCCGTCCCGTCAGGGCTGGCGTCGTCCACGAAGAGTACTCTAACGCTGGCGAGACGCGTCCCTTCTATCGCCTCGACGATCGCCTCCACGTTCTCTCTTTCGTTGTACGTGGGTATGACCACGCACACCGTCAAGGGAGGGTCCAACCCCCGCCTGCACCTACAGGTTGGCCCGGGCGGCCTTCAGGAACTCGCCCGCGACCCTCTCCAGGTCTGACTCGCTGAGGCCCGGGTAGACGGGGAGGGATAAGACGTGGCCGGCCGCCGACTCCGACCGCCTGAGTTTCTTCCTCCCATAGCCGAGCTTTACATAGAGGGGCGTCTTGTGGACCGGGATGTGCCAGTACACCGCCGCGCCGACTCCGGCCCCGTTCAGCGCCTTCAGGATTTTCTCCCTGTTCTTCCGAAGATACAACGTGTATAGATAGAATACGTGCGTCCTGTCCGCCGCGTCCTGGGTGAACCTGGCGCCGTCGGTGGCCGCGACCCTCTCCGTCAGGTACTTTGCGTTCCTCGCCCTTGCGCGGAGGAAACCATCCAGCCTGTCCATCTGGACCGAAGCGAGTGCGGCGCTCATCTCGGGGAGCCTGTAGTTGAAGCCTAGGTGCCGGGAGTCGTAGCCGTGGACCTGACCGTGGTTCCGCACGAGCCTTAGCATGTCGGCGAGCTCGTCGTCGTCGGTGGAAATCGCACCCCCCTCGCCCGAAGTGACCACCTTGGTGGCGTACAGGCTGAAGCATCCGGCGTCCGACAGCTTCCCGGTCTGCGTCCCCTTGTAGGTCGCCCCCAGGGACTCGGCTGCGTCTTCGATTACCTTCACAGACTTCGCGGCCGCCGTCTCCCTGATCTCGTCCATGTCGGCGGGATATCCATAGATGTGGACAGGGATCACAGCCTTGGTCCGCTTGGTGATGGCCTTCTTGAATGCGGACGGGTCCATGTTGTAGTCTTCCTTGATGTCGACGAACACAGGCTTGGCCCCGCAGGCAAGCACGACGTTCGCCGTGGCGACGAAGGTGAAGGACGGGACGATGACTTCGTCCCCCCGCTTCATGCCGAGAGCCATGAGCGCCGTGTGGAGGGCCGCGGTCCCCGAGTTCACGGCCACCACGTGCTTGGCTCCGACAAGCTTCCTGACCTTCCCTTCGAATGCCCTCACATGCCGACCCCCCTCGTAGGATGCGTTCACCAGCATGCCGGAGGAGACGACGTCCAACACCGCCTTCTTCTCCTCCTCGCCTACGATCGGCCTGTTTACGGGGATGAAGTCCAAGGTATGTGACCGCCCCCGGTGTTGGTTCGTTTTTAAGCTCGGCA
>JAGWHE010000004.1 GCA_028866945.1 Nitrososphaerota archaeon | reverse complement strand
GAAAAGAGAAACAGACCCGCATAGCTTATATCCACCTGAGTGAATAAGCGGCTTCGTCCGCTCTTTGACGTGTCTACGCTAAGATTTGAGCCAACGTACGTTGGATCAAATCCGACCCGCGGCATCTTGTACTCTCGCGCAAGAGCTCGTGGCGGCTCTTCTTGGTTGCGCTTCTCGGGGCCCCAAGGATAGGTTAAGAGGGCGGCTTCAGTCAAGCATGAAGCGAGTGGAGTGGGGCTGAGCACCAGTAGGTCGAACTTGATTCGTCTCGTGGCATCGGTCGTAGTCTGCGAGGCGGCGGGCATCATTGGTTCCGTGTTCACGATTTCCGCGATTCCCGGTTGGTACGCGGCCCTCCAGAAGCCTTGGTTCACCTCTCCGAATTGGCTTTTCGCGCCCGTCTGGCTGTCGCTGTACTTCCTGATGGGGGCGGCGCTGTATCTCTTGTGGGGGAAGCGACCCCAATCGGGAGCAGCGCTCGCGGCGTTCACCGTCCAGCTGGCGTTCAACGTTGCCTGGTCGGTGGTCTTCTTCGGGGCGCACGAGCTGTTCTATGGGTTCGTGGTCATAGCAGCGCTTTGGTTGACCATACTGGTTACAATGGCCTTCTCCTACCGAGTCTCGAGGAGCTCCGCGGCGCTCCTGGTTCCGTACATTGTGTGGGTCACGATCGCCTCGGCGCTGAACTACTATGTCTGGGTGCTTAACGCCTAGGACTACGAATTCGTCTGCTTGCAGACTGCTGTTCTAATCTGACCCGCAGAGTCGGGGAGGGTCAGACCCCGCAGCATCGATTCCGTTGGGATTCTCGTCCCAACATCACGCGATGTGAGTGTGGCCAGGCGCTTCCGCACCGACTCACCGCCCTATCTCAGACTCGCTTTCTGAGATTGACTTCCGCGATCAGCGGCCCAAGTACTGTCCCATGCACCTATGGTGACTGCCGACGGGGTCGTACGGAACCCACCGCCTTCCGCTCCTCATCCAGACAATCTCCCGGCCGCATCTGCTGCAATAGCGATAGACCGACTCCGACATGCCTACACTTGGCCTCGAACGTTCTCCGGACCCGATCTGGGCCTTTGATTGCCCAGTCCAAGTTTCCTCTTGACTTGGGTGGTCGTCAGCTTGTCAGCATCGTATTTCACTGTTACCGAATCCAGAATGTAGTTGAAGTCGACCCGGAGAACCCCGTCTAGCTTGCCAGCCGCTTGCCTGAGATGCTGGGCCTTTCCCGGGTCGCTCATCCCCCAGATCTTGATGACGGCGGTCGCCTCCTGGTTCCTTCTACTGTTCATCGGTCGAGTCGGTTTCAGAACGCGGACGCTATTGAAGCTGACGTATTTTCTGCAATCAATCGCAAATGAAAGTGGGCCGTTGAAGGAAGTTGGAGAATGGCTGCTTCACTGCAGTTCGAACGAGACCGCGTTCTCGTCCGGAAGGAACCTCGGCGGCTTTCCTAGCGGCTCGAAGATCGCCTGGACGTAGCGCTGAAGAAACAGGCTCCCCTTCGCACCGAAATCGTGTGAGAGTGTGACGCTGACTTTTCCACCGCGCACGACTTCGCTGTATTCAAAGAGGTTAGTGTAATCCGCTGTGGCTTTGAGATATTCCAGGGCGTTCTGCGCCGTGAGTTCTCCCCACTTGGCTTGGATGTATGTCTTTGGGACGTCCTTGCCCGCGGACTTGCCGGCTTCGATTATCGCTTCATCAGTCGCCGCCTGCAGGATGTGCACGAAACTAGAAGTCGGTAACTTCAGGATGTGGAACCTCTTCATCGGCCGGTCGTAGTTGGCGTACGTGAGGACGAGTTGGTTGAGCACGGTGTTGACGCTGACGTTCTGCTTCTTCGCGTCTTCCTGGATGGCCTTCAGGGCGGATTCGTCCAACCTGAAGGAAGCCGTCGCTGTCTTTGGCCTCAAGCTCCACTCGGCGCCGCTTCACGTCTGCCGTTTTATTAGCTTGCCAACGGGCACGTCGGGAGAGACCGGTCCGGACCCTCTTTTCGAATTGCATCTGGACACAAAAAATACCTCGTCTCTATATGTGACCGGAGGTAGATATCACCAGTGAAGTAAGATGGAAACAACTCAGCAGAAGGCGCCAGAAGCATCCAAGTCTGGCAGTCGGTTTAGGGACTACCTCCGGCGGATAAAGAGCAGGCTATCCCGTTAGAGTCGTCCCTGCCAGGTTGTTTTGAGTATAACAGGTGGGAAATCATGTCAGAAGCTTCGTTCGTGACTACGGGTGGACAGCAGGTCCTGATTCTCCGAGAGGGGAGCACACAACGCCGAGGAAGAAGAGCGCAGAACAACAACATCGCAGCCGCCAAGCTGGTCGCTGAGGCGGTGAAGACGTCCATGGGACCCAAGGGGATGGACAAGATGCTCGTGGACTCCATGGGGGACGTCACCATCACGAACGACGGAGCGACGATGCTGAAAGAAATGGACATACAGCATCCGGCTGGAAAGATGATAATTGAAGTGGCCAAGACGGTGGACAGCGAGGTGGGGGACGGGACCACGTCGTCGGTGGTCCTGACAGGCGCCCTCCTGGAGCGCGCAGGCGAACTGATTGAGAAGGGCGTCCACCCCATGGTCATAGTCAACGGCTACAGCAGCGCCGCCAAGAAGGCTCAGAAGATCCTGAACGAGATATCCGTTGGCGTGGAACCAGAAGACAGGGCCACGTTGACGAAGATCGCCCGGACCAGCATGGCTTCAAAGATGGTTTCGGACGACAGCACGTCCCTTGGGGCCATCGTTGTCGACGCCCTCCTCCAGGTTGTCGAGAAGACGACCGAGGGGACCTTCAGGGTCGACCTCGACAATCTGAAGGTCGAGAAGAAGCCAGGAGACTCTCTCAAGGACACCGCTCTCACCTTGGGAATCATCTTGGACAAGGAAGTCGCCCACTCTGGAATGCCGAAGCGCGTGGAGAAGGCAAGGATCGCGCTGGTCAGCTCACCCCTCGAAATAGAGAAGACGGAATTTGACGCCAAGATCAGCATCGACAAGCCGGCACAGATCCAACAGTTCCTCGATGAAGAGACGCGCATGCTGAAGGATATGGTCGACAAGGTTTCAGAAGCAGGGGCCAATGTCCTCCTGTGTCAGAAGGGGATCGCTGACGTGGCTCAGAGCTACCTCGCCAAGGCCGGCATTCTGTCGGTAAGAAGGGTGAAGGAGTCTGACATGACCAAGCTTGCAAGGGCCACCGGGGCGAGGATGGTAACGGGCCTCGACGCCCTGACCAAGGCCGACCTTGGCCAAGCGGGTCTTGTGGAGGAAAGAAAGGTCGAGGATGACAAGTGGATATTCGTGACGGACTGCAAGAACCCCAAGGCTGTGTCGATACTCGTCAGAGGCGGAAGCCAGAGGATCGTCGATGAGGCGGAAAGGTCGATCCATGACGCAGTCATGGTCGTAAAGGACGTTCTTGAGAATCCGGCCATAGTGGCCGGCGGCGGAGCGGTCGAGGAGGAACTGGCCTATCGCCTGTTGAAGTGGTCGGCCACCATTCAGGGGAGAGAGCAGCTTGCCGTTGAGAAGTTCGCAGACGCCATGGAGACCATACCTATCGCCTTGGCCGTGAACGCAGGGTTCGACCCGATAGATACCCAAGTCGAGCTTAGGGAGAGCCATGAGGCTGGCAAGACGTGGGCCGGGGTGGATGTTCTGGGAAGAGGCGTCCGGGACATGTACGCCAAGGAAGTCATCGAGCCTGTTTCAGTCAAGGGACAGGTCATCAAATCGGCCACCGAGTGTGCCTGCATGATTCTGCGAATCGACGACGTGATCGCAGGCGGCAGGAAGGGCCATTCGCCTCCGCGGGGCGGTCCCAGTGGAATGGAAGGGATGGAGTAGACCATGACGTTCGCACGCAGAAAGAAGTGGGCAGTGATTCGGAAGCGCAGGCATTCTTCCCATCAACACACTCTTGAACAGCGCGGTCTGCGTACCACGAAACCCAACTAGGACGCCACGCCCCGCGCCGGAACGGCTCGGGCCTAGGTGCTGAGTGAAGGAATCCAAGTAACGACATCCCAGCAATTCAGTTCGAGCCTGCGGGCGCCGAGACGCCCTCATGACTGTTCCCCGGAATCCATTCTTCAGACCCTCCAGGTTAGGACCTCGGGGCTCTGGCCTGAATCGAAGTCGCTCTCGACTGATGGCAGATTCAAGCTCAACCCCGACCCGCGGCGTTTCTCCCACGTCTAGGCTGCAACTCCGAGCCACTTGAAGTGTAGGACACCTAGATGGAGATGGCAAGGTCCCCTAGGTCCAAATCAGAGATTGCCGACATCTGACTTCGGAGTTCCTCTGCCACTGTCTTCAGGGTCGCCGGTTCTCCCCGCATAGCGAAGGAACCCGCGACGAGGGCGGCCCCGGCTACCGTCGTGAAGGGCTCTGGGGCGACTGCGAGTGCAATCCCTGCCGCGCGCATCGTCTTCTTGATCGATGGAGGATGGGTCAGGTCCCTGATGCTCCTTGATGCGTCCTTCGCCTCGAGCGACGCTGCGATGTCAACCCAGTCTTTCGATATCCTTCGGATCGAGTCGCACCTGGCCCTGACGAGCTCTGCCTCGCGACCACCCATCTCCCACCGGCGCCGTGCTCCCGGCCATAAGTCGGGTCTGTCAAGAGTGCTTTCCAGACGGGTCAAATCGGGCCAATGGCGCCACCGATGAGCGAGAATTTCGCCAGCAGGGGCAGGTCTCCGATAAATAGAACCCAGGGTCGCCCCTGTCGCAGAAAAATCATTGCCCATAGCCAAGTCATACGACGTGGTCGTCATCGGGTCAGGCGCTGGAGGACTGACTGCGGCCCTGGCTGCCGCGTCCCGCGGTGCTTCGGCCGTTATCATTGAGAGAGGGAAGAAGTTCGGAGGTTCGTCGTCGTTATCCGGGGGCCAGCTCTGGATGCCGAACAACCAGCTCGCCAAGACGGCCGGAATCAAAGATTCGGAGCAGATGGCCATGCAGTACCTGACGAAGCTCGCCAGAGGAAGGGCCGGCCGGTCCCTTGTCAAATCGTTCGTCGACAAGGCTCCGAGAGCCCTTGAATTCGTCATGGAGTCGTCTCCGCTCGAACCCGCTCTGAGGGAAAACGAGCCCGACTACCACCCCGAGTGGGACGGGGGTGTGAAGGCGGGGCGCACCCTCGATCCAGGGCTCTTCGACGGCAGGTCGCTCGGGAAGGAATACCAGTCCATCCTGCACAACCCCCAGTATCATCTCCCCGGAGGGCTGCACACTACGTCGCTCGAGTTCGAGATGCTGATGAGAGGAGAAGAAGTGCCAGCCCTGAAACATAGGAAGCCTAGCACGCTCGCGCTGGGGGAGGCGCTCGTCGGCGCCCTGAGAAAGGGGACGATGGATGCAGGGGTCCCTCTGTTCCTTGCCCACAGAGTCGTCAGATTGTCGACGGATGGACATGAGGTTACAGGAGTGGAGGTCCTGACTCCGTCGGGGAAGAGGCAGGTGCGGGCGAAGCATGGGGTCGTTCTTGCCGCGGGCGGGTTCGAGTGGAACCCTGCGATGAAGCAGTCATACCTCTCTGTCCCTTCTGAGAACTCCGCCGGGGCGACCACCAACACCGGCGACGGCATAGTGATGGGGATGACTGCCGGGGGCGCGACCTCCCTGATGGACGAGGCATGGTGGTTCACCCTCATCCTGAAACCGGGCCAGAAGAGGGGATGGCTTGTCACCAGCGAGCGGACGCTGCCTGGGTCGATCATGGTGAACTCCGAGGGGAGGCGCTTCGCCAACGAGGCGATGAACTACCTCGACCTCACGAGGGCGATGCTGACCTACGACCTTGAGCGCTACGACCTGAGGAACGTCCCCGCCTACCTCGTGTTCGACTCCGACTATCTGTCAAAGTACCCGGTGGCGGGGGAGAGGAAGGAGAGCGCAGAGAAGTGGCTCGTCAGGGGCAGGACCCTTGAGGAGCTGGCCTCGAAGCTCGGCATCGACAGCCTGATCTTCCGGGACACGGTCTCCGAGTTCAACCGGAACGCGCAGTCAGGCGTGGACCCCGACTTCCATCGGGGCGAGAGCCACTACGACCGGCACTGGGGAGACCCTTCCGCGCCCAACCCGACACTGGGGCCGATAGCAAAGCCCCCCTTCTACGGGGTGAGGATACTCGCCGGAGACATCGGGACGAAGGGTGGGATGGTGACCGACGCGAACGCGAGGGTCCTGGACTGCGAGGGCAAGCCGATTGAGGGGCTCTATGCTGTGGGGAACAACGCGGCGAGCGTCATGGGGCCTGGGTACGCGGGGAGTGGGGCGACTTTGGGTCCGGCGCTCACCTTCGGCTACCTGGCCGGCCTTCACGCCGCGTCTCATCGCTGAAGGCAACCCCTTTACAACCCGTCCGCCGACCGCGCGGGATGGCTAACCTCAGCCGCGACGAGAAAGTCGAGAACCTCGTCACCAACTTCTCGATGATAATGATGGGGATGTTCGAGGGCGTGTTCTCTGCTATGGCGGCGGGGTTGGCAGAGGCGATGTCAGGGATGGCCGAGGCTCTCAGCGGGAACCCCTCCGCCATCAGCAAGTCGGACAAGGCACAGATGGACGCCAAGCTCCGCGACGTGTTCGCAGGGCTGAGGAAGGAGGTCTCCAAGGGGTTCGCCAACAAGAACGAGCAGTTCGGGGCCTTCATCAAGGACCCCTCCTTCGACGCTGGCGTCAGGATCGTCGAGAGCCACGACATCGGCCTCCCGAAGCTGACCGAGCATCTTACCGATACCGACCTCGCGCGCTATGTCGTCCTCGTCCAGAATGAAGACCCGAAGCTCGCTGAGATGATGGCCGAGCTCGGTGAGTGGCAGAAGACGACGCCAAGGTTCACCCAGTAAGTAGGCCCGTCCGCCCAAGGCGTGTCGCACAGAGAGCCTTCGCCCCCTCCCTGTCACTTTCACGCAGTACTGCGCCTTCAGTGTTCGCTGACGCGACATGTTTAGAAGCGCATATCCCTAAACGCGAGTTCGAATTGAAGCCGACATTTGTGTACACAGGCATCCGGGTGAGAAACCTCGAGGCGTCGGTGAAGTTCTACACCGAGCTGCTGGGGATGCAAGAGACGAGCAGGATCAAGATCGCGGCCACGGGCGGGGAGGTCGTCGGCCTCGTGAGCCAGAAGGGCGGACCCGAGCTGGAGCTCAACTACTACCCCGAGGGGAGCGAGCACGCCGTCGACTACACCGTCGGCGAGGGGCTGGACCACCTGGCGTTCAGGGTGGAGAACTTGGACGAGGCCCTGGCGAAGTTCGCAAAGGCTGGGCACCCCAAGGTGCTAGACATCGACAACAAGACCGGCAGGTGGGCTTACGTGAGCGACCCTGACGGCATATACATCGAGCTCGTCACGTAGCCCCTCTCACTTCGCTGCAGTTCAGCCCTGGACGTGTCCAGCCGACACTACCGCCGAACCTCCGGCCCTCAGGGCGCCCTTCTTGACCTGCCCTCTGAACCCGAACCCGGCCAGGGTCACTGACCCTCCGACGAACCTGTCCTGGCCCGCGCCGTACTTCAGGGCCGGGTTGAGCCCGACAGTCATCAGCTTCAGCGTCCTCTTCTCAGGGGGGACGGCCTCTAGCATCTTCTTTACCACGGCCCTGTCCGACGACTCCCAACCGACGACCGCGCCGTCCTTGAAGTCGAGCCTGGCGCTGCGAATCGCCCCGTACTCGGTCAGTGTGTCCGTGAGGACGACGCTCCCGTTGGCGCTCTGAGGGTCAACCTCCTTCCCGACGAACCCCGGTGGGACGTAGGTCATGTTGTTCCCGGTCTTCTTGTCCTGGTCGTCGACCAGACCGTCTTCGACCGTGAGCTCACCTTGCAGTGAGAAAGTGAGGCTGGCGCCCTTCGTTTCCAGTTCGGCTCCCCCATCGCCGAGGAGACCCGAGACGTGCCCCGCGCTCCGGGAGATCTGCCCGTAGTCGGTCAGGGCCGCCTTGAGCTGCGCCTGGACGACGTCCTGCACCCTCATCCCAAGGATGCGGGCCAGGTCCTTCCCAACGTACCCGAAGGAGAGCCTTGCGCCCTTCAGCCCTGCCTTCTGCGCGGCTTCGTACCAGGACGAGTTGTAGCGCGTCGACTTTTCCCGCTCCCCAGGCTTCAGCGTCTTCGAGTATGCGCCGAGTGCCTGGCCGGGGATGAAGATGTAGGAGTCCGTCCCTGAAAGGAGCCCGTATTCGTTCTTCCCCATCATCCCGACGGAGTCCTCGGGGGCCCTCCTCACCCCTTCGACGTATGCCCGCTCGTCCTCGTAGACCATGACGGCGATGCAGCCGAGCGCCCTTGCTTCTGCGATGGCTCGCTTGGCGAAAGGTAGCCCGTTGTCCCAGGTCTCTACGGTGACCGACTCGCCCTTCTTCACCTGGAGGGTCTCCCTGAGTATCTTCTGCGCTACTTTCGTGTACAGTGTATCAAGAGTGGATGCTGACATGCGTACTCCGCGGCGCCGCCACTATTTAGGGCGCGCTCTGGGCGTTGAGGGGCTCGTTGGCCAGCAGGTCCTCCACCGCCTTCTTCGTCAGCGACACCCCCTTCGGGTTCCCCGTCAGGACATGCTCAATCCGACCGTCATATTCGAAGAAGACCTGGGGCACGAGGTAGTCCGGCGTCCAATCCCCGTACTTCTCGACCAGCTCGTCGGCGACCTTCACGTCCGGGGTATCGATGTCGTGCAAATGGAGCGGCACTCCAAGCTCCTCCGCCCTCTCTTTCAGGGGCGCCACGGTGGTGGGGACGCAGTGGGGGCACCAGTTGGCGTAGACCACGTGTATCGCCTTCGGTCGCATGGTAGATACATAGCTTCCATGGATATTAATCCGGCGGCAGAGCTCAGTAAACCCAGGCGCGCAGAGGCCTGTCGAGCGCCGTCAGGATTCTTTCCACAACGCCGAGGTCGTCATACTCCGTCGTCTGCAGCCTCTTGCCCGGGGCTCCTGACCTCCCCATGGAGTACGTCATGACGGTGTACTTCCGGCCGAACCTGGTGACGAACATCAGATACCTGTGCCTCCCCGACCCCGCGATCAGTCGCACCCCAGCGTCCTGGTCCAGGGCCCGCACCCTCCTTTTCAGCTCAGCCTGCGAGGTCACCCTCTCCTCGTAGAACATCGTCCTGTGCGTGCGTCCTCCCGTTCAAAAACTAATACCCGGCCCTTCTCGGTGGCCACTGCTTGAGCAGGCTGAGGCTCTACGACACCCTGAGCGGGAGGAAGGAGACGTTCCGGGCTCTGGCCCCTCCCCGCGTCAACATGTTCGTCTGCGGCCCTACGGTCCAGTCGGCGATGCATCTGGGGCACGCGAGAACCTACATCTTCTTCGACGCCCTGGCCAGATACCTGGGTCACCTCGGCTACGACGTCTTCTACCTGATGAACATAACCGACATCGACGAGAAGATTACCAGTGCGGCCGCCGGGGCGGGGGAGGACCCGCTCGAATATGCGCGCCATATGACAAGCTCCCTCAAGGAGGATTTCCGAATGTTGAACATCGAGACGGTCTCGAAGTTCGAGCCGGTCTCCGAACATGTCGACGAGGCCATAAGGCAAACTAGGTTGCTCCTGGAGAAGGGCTTCGCATACCAAGCCGGCGGCTGGGTCTACTTCGACACCGCAAAGTTCAGCCGGTGGGGGCGCCTTTCGCACCAGACGAAGAAGGACCTTGCACTGAGACCTCTCGAGCTCTCCCCCGCGAAGAGGAACCTCAATGACTTCGGCCTGTGGCGCCCTGAGATGCTCGTCGAGGGCCGCTGGGCGAGCCCATGGGGGCTTGGGTCCCCCGGGTGGCACATCCAGGACACCGCGGTCACCATCCCTCTGCTGGGGCCCCAGTACGACATCCACGGAGGAGCCTACGAGCTCGTCTACCCCCACCACGAAGCGGAGATGGCCGAGGCCGAGTCGCTCTCCGGGGTGCGCCCCTTCGTCAGGCACTGGGTGCACACCAACCTCCTGAAGACCGAGGGGGCGAAGATGTCGAAGTCCATGGGCAACGCGGTGACTGTCAAGGAGGCCCTGAAGTCATTCTCGGCCGACGAAATCAGGCTCTTCTTCCTCTCCATCCATTACAGGAAGGAGGCCGGTCTCACCGGGCTCGACGCAGCACAGAAGAGGCTCCGGAAGATGAGGGTAATGGCGAGGAAGTTCGCTCGAGTCGAGGAGATGCCAGGGCCCTCTCTGGGTGAGTTCGGGCGAGCCTTGGACGACGACTTCGATACTCCCAGGGCTCTGAGGTGGGCGGAAGCCACCCTGATGGCGGCGTCGAAGCATGCAGACAGGGACAAGGCCAGGCGGATGGCTGCGCCAGCTGTGGCAGGAATGAAGGTGCTAGGGGTGGACCTCTTCGAAGATTCCTGATAGAAGAGTCGTCGAGCTCAACGAAGCGCGCTGGTGGTCCAGGTGGGCGAGGATCAGATGGCGTGGGGACGGGTATCTGCTGTCCTCTGAAGCCCTGAGGGAGCCTTTCTACAATCGCGCCGGGACGCTTTCCTGCAGAGCAGTGACCGGAACCTCGCGCTGGGCTGAAAGGTACTTCGCCAGGTCCGGGACGGCCCCAACTTTCGTCGTCTTCGCCTCGTGTAGGGGTGCGGACGCGCTCGCCGCGTCTGGCTACTCGAAAGTTGACGTGATGAAGGTCATGATCTCGACGGCCCCTATCGAGGGAGCAGGAGAGGTAACGACCACAAGCTCTCCGGGTGAGTGGACAGCTGCCTACCTCAGGGCATTCTATGGGAATGAAGAGATGACCAGGACGGTCAAGCCCATCGTCGCCTCACTCCTCAGAGACAGGGCGGTGACATTGCTCGAGCAGAAAGTGGAGGGAGAGACGATGGGGGTGCTCGCCCTTTTCAGGACGCCGGGGTTGATGGGGGTCTACTGCGTGGGGACCGTCCCAGAGCACAGGAAACAAGGGGTCGCGACGTCCCTGCTCGCGAAGGCAAGGAGGATGGCCGAGTCGGAGAGGAGAGGGCTCATCCTCCAATCCCTTGCATCAGAGGGAGCGACGCAGCTCTACCTAGACAATGGGTTCGAGGTGATGTACGAGAAGCTGATTCTCGAAAAAAGGCTAAAATGAAGAACGGAGGGCGGCTTTCAGAGTGGACCTGGGCGTCTGCATAGAGCGGAAGGTGACGGTCGGCGCGCACCCCTTCACGATGGTGTTCGGTGGGTTCGAGCGCGTCAGGGCGGTCAAGTCGATCTTCGGGAGCAAGACGAAGGAAGTGCTTGGCGACCTGTCTATCGAAGTAGTCGACGACCGTGGTTACATGAGGATAAACGATGACAAGGGATCCATCGTGGTGAACGCCAAGTACCTCAGGGAGGGGAACGAGGTCGACGTCTACCTCGATGTGATACACGAGTTGGTGCACATCCGTCAGCACAGGGAGGGGAAGGAACTCTGGGACAAGAAGTACGAATACGTCGACAGGCCGACGGAAATCGAAGCGTACAAGGTAGCCGTCAAGGAGGCGCGGAGGATCGGGATGGACGAGGAACACGTCACCCAGTACCTCAAGGTGGAGTGGATCTCGGAAGAGGCCTTCGGAAAGTTCCTGAAGAACGTCGGCGTGAAAGCCGGGACTCGGGCGACATAGTAGACCCTGTCCGGACCGCCGAGTCTGTCCGCCGTGGAATCAAGAACCCGACTCGACCCTTTTCAGGACGGTCATGGCCCTGAGTGTTATCATCTTGCTCGGGCTGCCGACCTGCTCGAGGGCGAAGGGGTGGAACCTGCTCTTGTATTGCTTCCACCACCGGGGCCACTTCCCGTCGTTGTTGTAGTCCGGGTGCACCGCGTCGAGGTTCCAACGGCCGTCCTTTCGCCGCTTCTTCGTTAGAAGAGAGAGGGCGAGTCCCATACGCTTGTCGCCGGCGTAACCGAGGGCGGTCATGAACTCCAGGCCCACGAGGACGTCGTAGTAGTAATGGTATGGGAAGTGGAAACGGAACCAGGGGTCGTAGCGGGCGCCCTGCCTGAAGAGTCTGCGTTCGAGATAGAACTCGCATCCGCGCTCCACGGCCGCCTTCATGCTTCTGGACCACTTCTGTCTGGGAAAAACTGCGAAGGCGCTCAACCCTTCCCAAGCGTCTATCGTCCCGTTCTTGCCCCAGCAGTGCCAGCCGCCGTTGGGCTTCTGGGTCTTCACGAGTAGGTCGAAGGCGCTCTTCACCCTCGGTTCGTCCACAAACCCGAACTTGATGAGGGCCCTGGCTGTGTTTCCCGTGAGACAGTGCTCGCTGGTCTCCCCGCCGGGCGTGTCGAAGCCGCCGTCTGGCCTGGAATAGGTGTCCATCCACAGTGAGCACGCCCTGGCGACACGGGGGTCTTCCTTGGTAACCCCAAGGTCGGAAAGCGTGAGGAGCATCCAGTTGGTCGAGATGTACTTCGGTCTGTACAGGTTCTCTTCCTTGTCGAGCCAGTTGCCTTCGGGCTTCTGCTTCGACAGAATGTCGGCCACCCAACCTTTGGAGGCGACCGCTTCCTTTGCTTCCTTGAGGTCACCGGCACTCGTCTGCTCAACGAGATTCCTCATAGCCAGGTAGCGGACCGCGGGCTGGGATGGCTCGAGTAGCCAGTTGATTGCGCTCTTCATCGCACAGAGCCAGCCGATGGCCCCCTAAGAGGGTAGCCATTGCTCCGGGCCTGTCGAACCCCACCAGGGATTTCAGCTGGTCACGTTCTGTTGTCAACCCACAAACTACAAAGAGCCGTCGCAGTCTCATACGCGTAGTGCCAGAAGAGCTAGAGGTAGGGCTCGGCCAGGCCCGAGCCCAGGCGACAATCAGAAAGTGAAGACTCTGCAGATACACATCGACAAGGGGAGAGATCCCGCGAAGAACCTGAAGCGGGAGGAGGGCCTCTTCAGGCGCGTGGAGTCTGGGGAGCTCCCCGAACTCGTCCGCTTCTGGATCGACTCGAAGTGCCTTGTGCGAGGGAAGGCAAAGAACCAGAAATATGGTTGGTATAATGAAGCCCTCGCAAAGAAAATGGGGGTCGAGGTCATTGAGAGGGCCACTGGCGGCGGCGTCGTGTATCACGACGCTGGCAACCTGAACTGGAGCTTCTTCCTGAGGAATTCTGGGCGGTTGCTGTCCCCAACCCAGATGTTCGAAGACGCCTCCAGGCATGCGGTCGGGGCCCTGGCGGAACTAGGGGTCCCTGCCCAGTTCGCACCCCCGAATCGAATCGATGTCCAGGGCTTCAAGGTCTCCGGCATGGCTGCGAGGTCGACGCCGAAGGCCCGCCTGGTCCACGGCACGCTCCTGATTGACTCCGATCTGGAATCGCTCAACAGGCTCTGCATACCTCCTGCAGGCTGTCCGCCGGTGGCCAACATCAGCCAGTGGACGGGACCTATCGAACCTGCGTCAGTGGTCAGGGCGTTCGTGAGGGCGCTGCGAGCCTCAGGGGTGAGGGTGAAGCTCGCGACCGGCGCCGTCATCTGACCCTCAAAGGCTTACAAGCCAAACCCTCCGCGGTGGGCGGGAATGCCGGGGCGCGAGTCCGCATGAAGAGCTTCTTCGAGCCGCGCAGCGTCGCCGTGGCAGGTGTGTCCACCGATCCTGACAAGCTCGGATCGATCATCTTCCAGAACCTCATGGAAAACAAGGCCAAGGGACTGCTCAAGGCTTCGGTCTATGCGCTGAACCCGAGCCACGAGTTCATCGGGACCATACGGGCCTACCCTTCGATTGGGTCTCTTCCCGAGGTCCCCGAGCTTCTGATCGTGGCGGTCCCCGAGTCACAGACGGAGGCCCTGATCGATTCGGCTGCGACTGGGGGAGTGAAGGCAGCCATCATCGTGACGAGTGGCTACGCGGAGACTGGGAGGAAGGATGCCGAAGTGAGGATGGCAAAGATCGCGGCCAGGAGCGGTATGAGGATCATCGGCCCCAATACGATAGGCGTGGTCGACCCGTATTCAGGGGTCGACTCGCTGTTTCTCCGCCCCACCAAGCAGCTCCCTGACGGGAGGAGAGTCGAGTCTCTTCTCAAGCCCCTCAAGGGGGGCATCGTCATCGTGACCCAGAGCGGGCACCTGGGGCAGGCCATAGTCGAAGAGCTCGCCGCCAACGAGGTGGGGATCAGGGCCCTGGTGGGGACGGGCAACCAGGTCGACGTGTCGGTGGAGGACGTCGTCGAGTACTTCGGTGGCGACCCTGACACGAAGGTGATCGCGGTCTACATCGAGGGGTTGCGCGAGGGGAGGAAGTTCATGGAAGCCGCTCGCCGCATCTCCAGGAAGAAGCCAATCGTCGCGCTGAAGGTAGGAAAGACCAGGAGTGGAGCGAGGGCGGCACTGACGCACACCGCGTCCCTGGTCGGAGACTACGACATCTACCGTGCCGCGTTCCGACAGTCCGGGGTGGTCGAAGCGCAGACCTTCCAGGAGCTGGTCGACTTCTCGATCTCGCTTTCGATGCTGCAGCCTTCCGGGAACCGGCTCGCCATAGTCACCAACGCAGGCGGGGTGGGGGCCATAGCTGCCGACGAAGCAAACAGGTCGGGCCTCCGGGTCGAGCCGATGGTTGACGAGGCCGTGGAGCGCATCCGCGCCGAGTTCACCGACTCGGGCTTCGTCTCCAACGCCTCCTTCGGCAACCCGGTCGACCTCACGGCGTCGGCCAAGACGGAAGATTTCGTGAAGATCGTCAGGGAGGTCGCCGCACTCCCGCAGTACGACCTCGTCCTTGTCTTGCCGACGCACCAGACGCCTGGGATCAGCAGTGACATCGCGAGCAGGCTCGTCGAAGTAGCAGGCAGCACCAGGAAGCCCGTCTGTATGTGCGTCGTCGGCAGGGCCGAGCTCGCTTCCGAGCTTCATAGTGTCTTTGTGAGGAACAATATCCCAAGCTTCCCCACCCCTGAGAGGGCAGTCCGGGCGCTGGCGTCCCTGTGGTTCTGCTCCAGTCTGAAGAAGCAGGTGGAACAGTCCCCCAGTACCAGGGTCAGGGTTCGGCGGTGGTCGTGGAAGAGCGGGCAGCTGGCGCACCAGGAGCTCTCAGACCTGCTCAAGGTATACGGCCTGCAAGAGCCCCGGTCGGTCCTGCTTCGCGCGCCCAAGGATTTCGCGATGCTAAGCAAGGTCAGGTACCCCGTTGCCTGCAAGCTCCTGTCGAAGGACCTGTCCCACAAGACAGACGTCGGAGGAGTCGTGCTGGGCGTGAAGACGTCTGACGAGGCCCGCGAGCGGTTTGCCAAGCTGAGGGCGGTCGCGGATAGGGCCCATGCGAAGTTCGATGGGGTACTGGTGCAGGAGATGGTGGGGAAGGGGGTCGAGCTGATCCTCGGAGCCAGAAGAGATCCGGCTTTCGGCCCCACGGTGGCGGTCGGGCTCGGTGGGACCTACGTCGAGCTCTCCAGAAACGTCTCCATCGCTGTCGCCCCCGTCGCGCCATCCGAGGTGCGGGCGATGCTGGAGGGGACGAACCTCGAGAAGCTAGTCCGCGGATATAGGGGAGGCCCCGGTGCCTCCGTGAAACGGCTCTGTGAGGTAGTCTCGAAGTTCTCCAAGATAATGGTAGAGAACCCGTCCATCGAAGAGATCGAAGTGAACCCGCTGATAGCAGCTAGAGGCTCGGTCCTCGCCGTCGACTCCCGGGCCCTCGTCTCTCGGTAGGACTACTGGAGGTCCGACGCCCTCGCAGCCGCAAGCGGGATTGTCATCTCCGACTCGGTCAGGCCCCCGTGGTGGCCGCCGACGTTCAGCTTGCGCTCTTCGACGTACCTGTACCACACAGTCTTGTTGCCGTGAGGGAGCACCATCAGGTTGCCGACCCTGCGCCTGAACTTCCTGGTGGGCTTGTTGATCCCGAACAGTCCGGCTTCGATGGCGTCCTCGGTCTTGATGACCGTCGCCACGCCCTTGAACTTCTTCTGAAGATAGGTTGCCGTCTCGTCGAGCCTGTCCTCTTCGATGGAAAGGAAGGAGTCTCTGGCGCTCCCCCAGGGCCGGATGACCTTCCCTTCAGGGGTCTTCCGGAAGCTCTTCGCGAGCTTCGAGAGCCGGTTCATGTATAGCGTCTTCTTCGAGTCCACCTGCAATTGGCCGTGGTCCGCGGTCAGGGCGACCATGGTCTTCTTGGCGGCTTTCCTGTCGAGCTTTGAGAGGAAGCCCTCGTACAGCGCATGCGAAATCAGCGAGCCCTCCACAAGGGCCTCGTCGGTCCCCGGACCGTAGATGTGCTCTATCGTATCGACGTAGCTCCAATAGACGTAGATGTAGTTCAGGCCCCTGGCCCTCTCGACGAATGTCCTGAGCGAGACGCTAAGGTCGGAGGCGGTGTTATAGCCGCTGACTTCGCTCCCTGCCCTGGACACGTTCGAGTAGGCCGTGTTGGCGAGCCCCCGACTGGTGAAAGAAGTGCTGCTGATCCCCGAGCTCTTCATGCGCTCATAGATCGTGGTCCCGTCGAAGAGGGAGCGCGGGTTCATCGTCCCGACCAGTGTGTCCCTGCCCGAGTCCCCGACCTTGACGAAGGGGAGGGTGATGATGATCTCCCCCACCTCCTCCATGTAGACGTACCACTCTGGTAGCCCGTGCTCCTGGGTGGTCAGCCCGGTGGCGAGGGCGGTAAGGTTCGCCGCGGTGGTTGATGGGAACACTGGGGTGATTGACCTGACGCTCCCCTTGGCCGCGAGGGCCCCGAAGAACCCGTGGTCGCTCTGCCTCTGCCACTCGTTGTAGCCAAAGCCGTCACATAGTATCAGGACCACGTTCTCGATGCCCGAAGTGTCCAGGTCCCCGAAGGCGTCCTTGGGCAGAGCCGGCCTCGGATCGTTGTGCCCCAGGACCGAAGCCAGGGTGGAAGGGAGGTTCGCAAGGCAGTACCCGGAGTAGTCCGGCCTGACGGCTCCCGGGGGCAGCATCGGGGCGGCCCCCTCTTCAGACCTGATATGCATTCCCTGGCGGGTCGGAGAGACGCCGGCAACCCGTATAATCACGGGCGGCCACGGCGGAAGGGCGTTGGCTCGACATCACGGGCTCTCGAAGGTCGGGGCGACCGCCGTCTTGGCGATCCTGAGCGTTCAGATTCTTGGCGGCGTGACGTTCGCTTCGCCGACAGGCACCGCGACGCCGATCAAGCACGTGGTCGTAGTGATGATGGAGAACCACAGCTTCGACAACGTCTTCGGGCTCTACCCGACGATGAACCGGAGCCAGCCGGGGTCTATGCTGAGCTCGATCCAGGCGCCGGACGACGTCCTAGGCGCACCCAGTGGGGTACAGCTCGCCCAGGTCCCGAACGGGACCTACTCCACCGCCAACCCTGTGGAGAGCGTCTACAGCCTGGACTGGAACAACGGGAAGATGGACGGCTTCGCGGCCAACAGCGGGAGCCAGTCGATGACATACTACAGCTCCTGGCAGCTGGCCGTGGAGTGGGACTGGGCCGAGCAGTATGCCATCGCCGACAGGTACTTCGCCAGCTGCATCTGCGAGACCAACCCCAACAGGCTCTACTCGCTTGCCGGCTACGGCGCTGGGATATCTGACGACTCGGGGCCCCCTCCGTACGTCCCAGTCAACCAGTCGATCTTCGGCGAGCTGAGCAAGTACGGCGTCAGCTGGGGGTACTATGTCAGCAACCCCGCGACGGGTAACTTCCCGCTAAACTATTTCGACGGCATCGGCGCCTACTCGTCGGACGTCCAGAGCTTCAGCTCGTTCTACGGCGCCCTGAGCCAGGGTTCCCTACCAGCTGTCTCCTGGGTGATGCCCGTGGGGGGCGGCGCTTCTGGCCTCGACCAGCACCCCGAGGCGAACATGACAGGGGGGCAGGACTGGCTCCTGGGGGTGGTCAACGGCGTCATGAAGAGCCAGTACTGGAACTCCACGGCGATCCTCATCACCTACGACGAAGGAGGAGGGTACTACGACCACGTCCCGCCCCCTGCGGTGGACGGGGTGCGGCTCGGGTTCAGGGTCCCGCTGTTCGTGATATCTCCCTACGCGAAGGAGAACTACGTCTCACACACGGTGATGAACCATGCTTCGACGCTGGCGTTCATCGACTACAACTGGAGGCTCCCGGCCCTGAACTCGTTCGTGGCCGACTCGGGGCTCCCGCTTGACATGTTCAACTTCAACCAGACCTACGCCGGAGGCACCCTGGTCCGGCAACCGGTGGTTCTCAGCAGCGACAGCACCTTCCCTGTGACCCCCCAGATGCCTCTTGCAGGCCTGCCATACTCCAGGCAGGGGTCGTATTCCGGCGACCTTTCGTCGATGGGAGCTGTGGTCTACACGGCCGGCAACTCGACGGTCACCCCGTTCTTCCAGAGCCTCCCGTTCACGGGTACGGTCGCAGTAGGGTTGCTCGTCCTCTTGGTGCTGGTCGCCAGGTACGCCAGAAAGTCGCGGCGCGGAACCGGACAGTAGGGTCGCCGCTTCTAGAATACGAAAAAAGCGAGGTAGGGCCGTCGCAGGCCCCACGTTGCTCCGTCGACCGAATCTTACATCGGTTTCTTCCGCGCCAGGACTATTTCGCCCAGAGAGGCGAAGACCAGGAGGAGCCCGCCCATGCTGGCTCCCGCCAGGTTGTACGAGTTGCCGAGCAGCCCCGTGAAGGCGCCGTAGTACGAGTAGAGTGGGATGAGGACAAGTCCCAGGATGAAGATGACCGCCGGGAAGTAGATTTTGAACGAGGACATCTTGGCGCCTCTGTAGTCCATGTACCCGAGGACCAAGACGAGTATCCCGACGACGGAAAGGATTCCGGCGTTGGTGGTGTTGAAGCTGGCGGCCGGGGTGAAGTTCCCGATCCCTGCCTTTGGATACTCGACAAACAAGTTGCCGAAGACCAGGAGGCAGAGGCCGAAGAACATGTAGAGATACCCGAAATACTGCATCTTCACTGTTCTCATTGGTGCACCGGCAACGGTCCCTGCTGCGGAAGTCCCTGCAGCGTTCAGGACTGTTTCGGACATCCGAGGCCGGGTTGTCCTTCCAATTCTATTAAGCATTCTCCCCCTGTTCACCTAATTATAACGCAGAGTGCAGCTTCTATTGAGGATATTCTGCGAATGTTTATTAGAACTTCTCGATGACGACGGGCTCACTAACATGGGTTTCAACGGCATTGACGGCTCGCTGAACCAGGTTGGCCAGATTCCTTGGGAGTATGTTGCCGGGTACTTCATCGTAGCCCTGGTGATAGCATTCTTCCTTGGTAAGAAAACAGGTGGACTAGGCTCATTCACAACACTCGACTTCGTCTACATAGGCATAGGCGTCGCGTTCGCTGTGGTTTGGCAGTGGTTCATTGGCGCTTTCCTGGGCGGGTTCCTGCCAGGGGAAGTAGGCCAATACATCAACCTCGGCTACATCGGCGGACAGCTGATCACCATGATGGTGATTGCCGCTCTCGTGCGGAAGGTCGGCGTTGGAACCACGTCCTTCGTCGTCTATTCGTTCCTCAGCGACATCTTCCACTATGGGTTCGGCGGCGAACCGATGTACTTCATCTACGAGGGTCTGACGTACGGCCTCATCCTCGACCTGACAATCGCAGCAACTGGGGGCAACATCTTCGGGGTCAAGAGCTCCATGAAGGCATCCGCTGAAGCCACGGCAACGTCGGGCAGCGGCGGTTCCTCCAACAAGCTCCTGGCGCTGATGATCGTCGAGGGCGCCATCGTCGGCTTCCTCTTCGCATTCCCAGACCCAATCATCTACTCAGCGTTCTTCGGCCCATTCATCAACGGCAGCAAAGTCAACTGGGAGACCATCTACGCCACCTTGACCCGGTTCATCATAAGCGGTATCCCCGCAGGCGCATTAGGCGGGATAATCGCGAACCGTGTGTCTAGAGCAATAGGCCAATAGCAGCGAGTTAGGGTGAAGGTAAGAAGGGAAAGGGGAGGTCAAGGGAGACCTCCTCCCGACCTGTTTTATGCGGTCAGAGTGGCGGGCTTCCGCCCAAGGTGACGATTCGCCGGAACGAGTCTGGCAAGACTTAAGCACGTGATAGGGCCGGCCGTGTTCCGTGGCGGAAACAGGTTCGCCCGAGGCCTCGCTGGCGAATCCGGTGGATGTCAAAGACCTCGTCTTCAACTATGTCGGCGTAGGCAAGCCCGTCCTCACGGTCGGCGATTTCCATGTGGTCGACGGGGAAGTCGCCCTGGTCATAGGCAAGTCAGGGGGCGGCAAGTCTACCCTCGTCAACTGCTTCAACGGTGTGATACCTCACATCTTCAAGGGGAACGACCCCGACGGGGTCGTGGTTTACGGGAACGCCGTCAAGCAGACGCCGCTCCCCAAGCTTTCGACCATGGTGGGAACCCTCCTCCAGGACCCGGAGACCCAGGTGCTGAACTACACGGTGGAAGAGGAGATCGCGTTCGGGCCCGAGAACCTCATGATGCCTCCAGACGAGATACAGCGGAGAGTCGACCTGGCCATCGCGACGACGGGCATCGAGAACCTGAGAGAGAGGGAGACCTACGTCCTCTCGGGCGGAGAGCTGCAGAGGGTGGCCCTGGCGGCGGTGCTGGCGATGCAGCCCAAGCTGCTCATAATGGACGAACCAACGTCGAACATCGACCCCGAGGGGACCGCGCGCGTCTTCCAGACCCTGACGGGGCTGAAGGGGAAGAGCACCCTGATCATCGTTGAGCACAAGCTGGAGAGGGCGCTGCATTTCATCGACAGGGTCGTCCTGGTGGACGAAGGCAAGGTGGTCTTCGACATAGCCAAGGCCAAGCTGGTGGACTACGTCGACGAGCTCCACGCGGCAGGGATCGACGTACCGGAACACTACCTGTACGCCAAGAAGTTCAGGATGGACCCGTCGAACATAGAGGGGATCAGGCAGAGGATAGCGCGCGAAGGGCTGCAGCTGGGCACCCCTCAGCGGGGGGGCGGGGGGAAGGTGATCATGGAGGCGTTCGCCCACGTCGAGGTCCAGGGGAAGGTCCTGGTCGAAGCCGACCTGACCCTGAGAGAGCCACAGATGCTGGCGATCATGGGAAGGAACGGCGCGGGCAAATCCACCTTCCTCAAGGCTGTGATGAACTTCCTGGACAAGGAGCTCACGGCGAAGTCGAAGCTCATGATCAACGGGGTCGACCTGAGCAAGGCGTCCATCCAGGAGAGGGGGAAGCACATCGCCTACGTCCCTCAGAGCTTCGATCTCATGCTGATCAACAAGACCGTCGAAGAGGAGATCTCCTACTCCATGAGGAAGCGCGGGGTCAAGGACTACAAGGGGCCGACGGAGGAGTTCCTGAAGCTGTTCGGGCTGCAGGAGTTCAGGCGGCGCGACCCGCTGATGCTCAGCGTGGGACAGAGGAGGAGGGTGGCGATGGCGGCGGCGCTCTCGTCCGGTGTCAAGATCGTGATGATGGACGAGCCCACCTCGGGCCAGGACTTCTACCACAAGGAGATAATCGCCAAGGAGATCAACATGCTCAAGGGGCTCGGGTACTCGTTCATCATAGTCACCCACGACGCGAAGTTCGTGTACAGGTACGCTGACTCGATGCTCGTCCTTGACGGCGGGAAGAAGGTCCTCGAAGGGACCCCCGAAGAGGTCTTCGCTTCTTCGCAGAACTATTCGGTGATCCCCCCGACGGAGTACTACCTGAGGAACCCGGACATCCCCATCCCGGAGCTCGGGATGCTGGGGGTCTGAGATTGGCGCTCCTCGACGCGGTCTGGGTCAACGTCGGGAGCTGGTTCCTCTTCGTCTTCGGCTTGGTGACCCCACTCTATCTCATCTTCGGGTACATTGGACTCACCGGGTTCAGGGACATCTCCAGGTACGAGGAGCACCACACCTTCTACTACCGGCTCAATCCGCTGACGAAGATCATCTTCACGATCGTTCTCACCTTCGTGGTGGCGGTCACCGCCTGGTCCATCGACCTGGTCATCGGCCTGGTGGTCCTGTCGACGTACCTTACCCTCAAGAGGGGGCTCAGGAGGCTCGCCCTCGGGAGCGCCCTGGTCTTCGCCTCTGTGATCGGGCTCGCCTGGTACTACGCCACCCAGACCCCCTATGGGCTGCTCATGTACGCGTTCTACCACATCTGCGTGGCGTCCGTCAGCGCGACCCCCCAGCCGCCGAGCGCCGCCTGGATGGCACTGTTCACCCCGGTCTGGCAGTGGGCGTCCTACTTCACGATCCTCGGGTATCAGCCGGTCTTGACCACCCAGGGGCTGCTCTATGGCATGCAGGTATCCACGAGAGCAGGGGTGGTGCTGATCTCCTCTCTCATACTCATCATGACGAGCACGCCCTCGGCGATTCTCCGTACCCTGGGGCGGCTCAAGCTCCCCGTGGTCCTGATCTTTGCGCTCGTCGTCGGGATGAGGACGGTCCCGAGGATCTTCGACACCCTCGACACAGCTGTGAAGGTCCAGTTCATGAGGGGGTACGGCGCCAAGGCCAACAAGGTCACCCGGGTCTTCTACCTCTTCGGCGGGGTGCTCACCAGCATCGTGCCTGCGATGACGTTCCTGTTCAGGGGGGCGAGGAACACGGCGATCTCCGCGGACACCAGGGCGTTCAGGGCGTACAAGCAGCGGACCTTCCTGAAGCCATTCACGTTCTCGAAGGGAGACTACGTCTTCTTCGCGATCATCGCAGGCCTGGTCGCCCTGGCGGTCTTCTCCAACCTGTATGGGTTCGGCAGGGCCATCCCATACTCGGCGGTGGGGTCGAGCTGCGGCGCCACCTCGACTGCCTAGTAGAAGAACGCGGCCAAGAGGAACGCCGCGGCGAGGGCGAGCACCGTGACATCGGCGGGACCGAAGCGCGGCTTCTTCATGTAGGTACGGCTCTTGTAAGCTCCGAAGGCCCTGGTCCCTGTCGAGATGGCGGTGTTCCTCGCCCCCCTCAGCAGGTAGATCAGGGCGGGGACAAGCGCGAAGACAGCGGCTGCGACGACGTACAGCGGTCCAAGCGACCGGCTGCCCCGCGTCCCGAACCCCCGGCTCAGCTGCACTTTGACGATGCCGTTGATGGCCTCCAGGAGGAGAGGGACCGTCCTCATGCCCACGACCACGGAGAAGGTGATGGGGTTGGGTATCCCGATCCTCCTAAGCGCCCGCATCACCGACGATGGGGTGCTGGTCATCACGAGGATCAGGGCGAGGAGGAAGACCCCTGAGACCGCAACCTCAGAGGCGACCACCCTGGTCAGGTCCCTGTAGAGGAACGAGTCGTTGACTGGGAGGCCGCTGGATCCGGCGTTGATAGCGAAGGATATCCTGTCGGAGACCGAGCCCCACACGGTCCCCCAGACAACGGCGACCGTGAACAGAAAGCCTAGCTTCAGTTTCTCTGCGCCGTGGAACAAGGTGACGTATGATGCAAGGATGACCCCGGTCGCCAGCAGCCCCAGGTAGAGCCCGGCGAACGAAGATGACACGGCCACCATGAAGAGGGCGGCAAGCTTGGTGGCCGGGTTGAGCTGGTAGTAGATGGAGCCGTGCGACTCGTATCGCGTGAGTTCTCTCAGGCCGGCGAGGCCTATGAGCCCGAAGACTATGTAGACGGGGACGGCAGCGCCGACGAAGAACAGGGCCCACTCGCCGGCGATTATGAGAGCCGTGACCAAGGAAGGCGCTGCTTGCGCCTCCGGGCCACTTAAGGGAGAGGACTGCGGGTTCTGTTAACTTAGAGGTTGAGCGGACTGACCCCCTCGGAGATGGCGGGTATCAAGGTCGAGGGGGCTGACAAGTGGAAGACGATTATCCAGAATGCGGCAGTCAGAGAGCAGGGGCAGAGACGGGAAGCCCGAGATAGAAGTGCGCAATCGTAATCAAAAGGGCCGCGATTCCAATACCGTCAGTGATGCCATCCACTATTGATTTGATTGATGGAAATGACTCTTCCCATCCGATGAAGCGGAAAAGGACTCCTCCAACCCACAGCCCTGTCCCAAAAAGAAAAGGGAAGATGAATGCGATTCTGAACCACAGAGGATAGAATGGAAATGCAATCGCCCACAATCCGAACCCGCCCAGAATGAAGGAGATATTGTAGGCGAGAGAGTGCCTGGGGCGCCCCTTGACTAAGGGCATGAAAGGCCATGCAGAATGCGCGGCTTGAGAAGCCTCGCCAACCGCAAGTTAACAGGGGGAACAAACTCCCCGAACAACCGCTAAGTTAACAGAACCGGACTGCGTGAGGTGGACCGGTCAGTACCTCGGCATCGTGGGCTCGACTTCTTCCGCCCAAGCTTCGATGCCCCCCTTGAGGTTCATGACATCCGAGAACCCTGCCTTGCGCAGGAACTCCACCGCGGTCCTGCTTCTGACTCCCGTGTGACAGTAGGCGACCAGCCGCTTCGACCTGTCCAACTTGGCGGCGCCCCGGACTAGGCTGCCCAGGGGGACGAGCACCGCACCATCCAGGTGACAGATGGAGTGTTCATACGGTTCCCTGACGTCGAGGAGGGTGACCGGGGCGCCGGCGTCGAGCATCGCCTTCAGCTCGACGGGGGTGACGTCAACCTTGGACTCCGGCCGTGGCCTGACGTTGCAGAACTCCTCGTAGTCGATGAGAGCCGTCAGAGTCGCCTCCGGACCACAGGCTGCACAGCTTCCGCTCTTCCTGATCTTCACTTCGTCGAAGGAACTGTCGAGGGCGTTGAAGACTAGGAGCCTGCCGACGAGGGGGGAGCCCCTCTGCAGGATGAGGGCTACCGCCTGGATGGCCTGGAGAGTACCCAGGACAGAAGGCACGGCGCTCATGACTCCGGTCTCTTCGCAGGATCTTACCGATTCCGGAGGCGGCGGAGCCGGGTAGATGCAGCGGTAGCACGGGCCGAGGGGAGAGTAGAACACCGACACCTGGCCTTCGAATGCCTGGGCGCTCGCGTAGACGTCGGGCTTCGACAGCATGACGCAGGCATCGCTGATCAGATACCTGCTCGGAAGGTTGTCGGTTGCGTCAACCACGACGTCGTACTCTCCGATGAAGTCGAGCGCGTTGTCCGAGCCGAGCCTGACGTCGTAGGTGGCGACTCTGGCATTGGGGTTGACCTGCCTGAGCCTCTCCGCGGCTATCTCCACCTTCTTTCTCCCGACATCTGCCTCTGAGAAGATGAACTGCCTTTGAAGGTTGGATGCCTCCACGGTGTCGCCGTCGAGTAGCCCGATTCTCCCCACCCCCGCCGAAGCAAGCTGCACGGCGGCCGGCACCCCGAGGCCACCGACCCCGACCACCAGCACGGATGAGGCCCTGAGCTTCGACTGCCCCTCTGCCCCTATCTCAGGGAGGACGAGGTGTCTGCCGTACCGCTTCACCTCGGCTTCGGTGAGTGGAGGCCCTCTCATGGCCCCTTCCGCGCGTGTGCGGATACATAGAACCTTCGGAGATTTAGGCCGCAAGCCACAGATTTTTTACTGGTCGATGAGGGGGGCACCTATGCTCGAAGTAGGCACCAAAATCCCGGAGTTCGCCCTCTATGATACTGACCTGAAGCTGAGGAAGACTTCCGACTTCCTGGCCAAGGGGAGGAAGACGATATTCGCGTTCTACCCCGGCGCCTTCACAGGCGTCTGCACCAAGGAGATGTGTGCATTCAGGGACATGCACGACGAGTTCCAGAAGCTCAACGCAACCGTAGTAGGGATTTCTGTGGACGCGCCCTTTGCGAACAAGGCGTTCGCGGAGAAGCATGGGCTCACCTTCACCCTGCTCAGCGACTTCAAGCGGGAGGCGATCCGCAAGTACGACGTGGTCTGGAAGAACCTCGGTGGGTTGGAGGGGTATGACTCGGCCAACCGGGCGGTCTTCGTCGCTGACGACTCGGGGAAGATAGCGTATGCGTGGGTGGCAGAGAACCCAGGCAAGTTCCCCGATTTCGACGCGATTAGGAAAGCGCTCTAGCCGAGACGTATGAGGCCCTGGCCCCGCTTCACCGCGGCACCCTCGGCGACCAGTACCTCCTTCACTTCCGCATCGCGATCGGCCCTCACCGCGACCTCCATCTTCATCGACTCGAGCACGACCAGGGGATCGCCCGCGCTGACCCTCTCTCCGTCTTTGACTAGCGTCGTGGTGACCCTCCCGGGCATGGGGGCGACCACCACGTCCTTCAGTGTCGCCGCCGCGGCGGCCCTCGGGGCCGATGCCGTGACAAGGGGAGCGGCCCGCGTATAGGAGAAGTGCTCGCCGTCGATAGCCATCCGCACCTGCTGTGGGTTCGCTTCGAGCAATGTCACCGTGACAGGCTTGTCTCCGACCTCCACGAGAATCGTGTTCTGCCCTGGTTGGCGCTTCAGCTTGAGGCGATACTCCTTGCCTGAGACCGTCGCCGTGTACCCTTCGCCTGCCGGGGTCACGTCTACGACGAAGTGGCCGTCCCCGCTTTCCAGCTCATAGCGCGTCATAGTACCTCCCCTTCTGCCTTGCCGGCGGTTGCCTTGGTCGCTCCTGCTTCGCCCGCAGGATAGCCAGGCTCGCCCCTGATTCGATGATCGCGGCGGCTATCGCCGCCCCATCGTGGGCGAGGGCCACCCTCTCATACGCGAGCTTGTCGGCGAAGGACTGGACTATCCTGTGCTTCTCGAGGAACTGCACGTCGAGGTTCCAGTTGGCGAACTCCTCATGGTTGAGGATGAACTTCTGGAGCGGTATCGTGGTCTTGGGGCCGTCGATGACGAACTCGGACAGCGCGAGGAGCATCCGCTTCCTCGCCTCTTCAAGGTCGTTGCCGAAGACGACGAGCTTGGCGAGGAGGGAGTCGTAGTATTCTGGGACTTCGTAGCCCGGGTAGAGGGCGGTGTCTATCCTGACTCCGGCCCCGCCTGGGAAGAAGAGCCGCTCTATTCTGCCGCTCGAGGGCGCGAAACCTGCTGCCGGGTCTTCGGCGTTTATCCTGCACTGGATCGCGGCGCCCTGCAGCTTGACGTCGTCCTGGCCGTAGTCGATGCCTTCCCCTGTGGCGATCTCAAGCTGTTCCTTGACGAGGTCAAGCCTCGCCCGCATCTCCGTGATTGGGTGTTCCACTTGGAGCCTAGAGTTCACTTCGATGAAGTAGAAGTTCTGGTCTTTGTCCATCAGGAACTCCACCGTCCCCACGTTCTCGTACTCCAGCGCCTTGGCAAGGTTCACCGCATAGTCGGCGACCCTGGTTCTCGCCAGCCCATCGAGTCCTGGAGCGGGGGTTATCTCAAGCAGCTTCTGGTGCCGGCGCTGGATGCTGCACTCTCTCTCACCCAGCTGGAGCACCTTGCCTCTGCCGTCGGAGACGATCTGGACTTCGATGTGGCGCGCCGGCCTGACCAGTTTCTCGACGAACAGCCCCACCTTCCCGAGGGACCGTTTCATCTCGGTTGATGCCAGGTTGAACCCCTGAAGCAGCTGCCTGTCGTCGTTGGCTTCCCTGATCCCGCGTCCGCCCCCGCCGAACGCAGCCTTGAGCAGGACAGGATACCCCAGCTCACGGGCTGCCTCGAGGGCCGCCTCCGGAGTGTAGACGACTGTCTCCCCACCCTCTATCACGGGGACTCCGGCCCTCTTGGCCAGTCTCTTGCAGTCGACCTTGTTCCCCGCGATGACGAGGGTCCGCGCCTTGGGACCCACGAACTTGATGCCCGCCTGACGGCACTTCTCGGCGAGGTTCCAGTTCTCAGACACGAAGCCGTAGCCGGGGTGGAGGGCGTCGACCCCCGCGTCGACGGCAGCCTGCACCACCCTGTCTATGTTCAGATAGCTGTCCCCGGGGTCGGCGGGCCCTATCCTGACCGCCCTGTCCGCGAGCCTGACGTGCAGCGCGTCTGCGTCTACGTCCGAATAGACCGCGACCGTCTTGACGCCGAGGAGCTTGCAGGTCCGGATGATCCGGACTGCGATTTCGCCCCGGTTCGCTATTAGGACGTCTCTGAACAACTGGTTTTCACAGCTGGATGTTGCCGTGCTTCTTTGCGGGCCTGAACTCGCTCTTGCCCTTCAGGGACTCGAAGGCGGAGATGATCTTCGGTCTGGTGGAGGAGGGCGGGATCACTTCGTCGATTATCCCCCTGCTCGCGGCGACGTAGGGGTTGGCGAACTTCTTCCTATAGTCGGAGGTCAGCTGATTCCTCATGCTCTCCGGATCGGCGGCGGCTTCGATCTCCTTCCTGTAGATGATGTTGATGGCGCCCTCTGGGCCCATGACCGCGATCTCTGCGCCTGGCCAGGCGTAGTTGATGTCGGCCTTGCTGTACTTTGACCCCATGGCGCAGTAGGCCCCGCCGTACGCTTTCTTCACGATCAGAGTCACTTTGGGGACGGTGGCTTCGCAGTAGGCGTAGAGCAGCTTGCATCCATGACGGATCAGACCCCTGTGCTCCTGGTCAGTCCCCGGGAGGTAGCCGGGCACGTCCACCAGGGTGAGGACTGGGATGTTGAAGGAGTCGCAAAACCGCACGAACCTTGCGGCCTTGTCGGAGCTGTCAACGTCGAGGGCGCCGCCGAGGACCATGGGCTGGTTCGCGACCACTCCCACGCTGTTCCCCGCCATGCGGGCGAAGCCGACCGTGACGTTCTGTGCCCACCCCGCGTGGACCTCCATGTAGTTCCCGTTGTCGACGAGCTTCTGGATGATCTTCCTGATGTCGTACGCCTTGTAGGGCTCGGCCGGGGCGAGGGAGTCGAGCTCGGGGTCGGGCTCGATGGGCAAGGTCCACTCGACGGCCGGGGGGGACTCGGTGTTGTTCTGCGGCAGATACGAGAGCAGCGACCTGATAGAAGCAAGGCAGTCCTTCTCGCTGTCGAACATAAATTGGGCGACGCCGCTCTGTGTCGCGTGGATCGTGGCGCCCCCGAGGTCCTCGAAGGTCACGGTCTCGCCGAGCGCTGCCTTTACGACGTCGGGGCCGGTTACGAACATCTGGCCGATGCCCTTCACCATGAAGATGAAGTCGGTCATGGCTGGAGAGTAGACAGCCGCGCCGGCGCTCGGGCCGAGGACTGCGCTGATCTGGGGGATCACTCCCGACGCCAGCGTGTTCCTGAAGAACATCTCGCTCACGCCCGCAAGGCTGGAGACGCCTTCCTGGATCCTAGCGCCCCCCGAATCGTTCAGCCCTATGATCGGGGCGCCGTTCTTCAGGGCCAGGTCCATGACCTTGGTCACCTTCTTCATCAACGCTTCCCCGAGGGAACCTCCGAACACAGTAAAGTCGTGGGCGTAGACATAGACCAGGCGCCCGTCGATTTTCCCATAGCCAGCGACCACGCCGTCACCGAGAGGGTGCGACCGGTCCATTCCGAGGTCCGTGGACCTGTGGGTGACGAACTTGTCGAGCTCGTTGAACGTACCCTGGTCGAGGAGGAGGCCTATCCGTTCCCGGGCGGCGAGCTTGCCCTTCCTGTGCTGGTCGTCGACCCTTTCTTGGCCGCCCCCCAGCTCTGCGACCCGGTCCATCTCATCGAGGTCTCTTTCGGCCCCACTCAATTGTGGCGCTCTTCGCTCCGGATGTTAAAAGGGTGGGCTCGTTCAGATGTCGAATCCCAGTTTCCGTAGCCGATTGACGAACCGTCAGCCCCGCTCTCTGAGCCACTCGAGGTCTTCCGCGCTGATCGCCACTGATTCCCCCTCGAGCGAGACGACCAAGCTCCCTTCGGCGTCGATGTCTTCGGCTACGCATGAAAACGGGTTTTCTCCGGTTTTCAGCTTGATCGAGACCTCCTTGCCAATGGTTCCGACCAGCCGCGACCACTCGTCGCTGAGGTCTTCGCCTGACTTCCACCTCTCGTAGAGCAGGGAGAACGATTCGAGTATGGAGTGCATGACGTCAGGGACTTCGACCTTCCTGCCCAGCTCCGATGCCAGGCTGGTGGACTCGTGTTGCAGGTCGCCCATCTCCGATGGCGGGGCGTTGCAGTCCACTCCCATCCCGACGATGATCTGGTCGACCTCGCCCCCGCTGGACTGGGCTTCGGCGATCGTTCCCCCCAGCTTCCGGGCCCGGATGGTGACGTCGTTGGGCCAGCGGATGGTCGGCGCGAGCCCTGTTGCCTGCCGGATGCCTTCGACCATCGCAGTCGCGGCCACGAGGGCGGCAAGCTCAGGCCTTGCGACCTTTTTGGGCCTCAGAATGAAGGACATGTAGAGCCCTCCCAAGGGAGAGACCCAGAACCGTCCCAGGCGACCGGTTCCCGAAGTCTGGGACCTGGCGGTGACGACCGTGCCCTCGGGGGCGCCGCGGGCAGCGTGTTCTCTTGCAACCCCCTGCGTCGAACCCACCGCGTCCAGCTCAACGAGCGTCCACCGGACCATGGGTTTGACGGCGGCTCTCCGCTCGATATGCTTTGTGCTGAGATGCCTGAGAGAATGCCTTAAGACATAAAGCCGGTCGGGCGGCCTGCAGTACTTCGTGGCCCTGGTGGTGCAGCTTGGTTAGCATAGGAGGCTGTGGACCTCTCGATCGTGGGTTCAAATCCCACCCAGGGCCCCTTGATGCCTGGTTCTAGACAACTGCGAAATAGAGGAACACCAGTGAGCCCCACTCATCCCCCGCAACGACGGTGTAGGACCCCCGGGCGAACGGGTTGACATTGGTCCCCGACGTGTAGTTGCCTGCTGCCACCACTCCCGAAGTCATGGGCACCCCAGGTCCGGTGCCCGGCAGAACCACCACGACGCTGCTGGACGGCTTGAAGTAGTAACCGCTGATGGATCGTATCAGCAGAGGGCATGGGACCAACGGGTAGAGGTTCACGGCCTTGGCGGAAGAGATGTTCTGCGCGGTGTAGTGGCCAGGGTAGACGGCGACCCCGAACGGGTAGATGGATGCGTAGCATGCGTCCATGTGGAGGCCGGTGACAGCCCACTTGGTCGCAGCAGACTCGTTGACGTGAGCGGGGTTGGTGTTGGTCTCCGTGACGTTGATTCCGACTGAACCGCCCTGCCGGTCGCTCGTAGTGCTGATCTGCAGGGAAAGCCTGAGACCGCCGGCCGACATGACAGAAGTGGAGTCTGCGCCGGATGGGACAGGCACCCCCGACCGGGCCGGGAAGAGCCCCAGTGCGGATGCCAAGATGGCGATCACGACCACCGCCGCGACCCCGATGAATGTCGACGGTGCCGCCAAGCCCTTCATGATGCCTCCTGAGAGCCTGCCTGGGCGGAGGTAATAGTTCTAGGCACGAGAACGGCGCGATATGGCCGTTGTACGTCCGACGCCGAAGGTCAGAGCGTGCTGGTGAGGGAAGAAAGTATCTCCATGACCGACAGGGTGCTCTGGAATACCTCGGTCTGCGTCACCCTGCCAACGATCTTGCCTTTGTCGACAACGAACAGGCGCCTGATGTCTTTCGCCGCCATCAGATCCATCGCTTCTCTGAGGGTGGCGTCCGGGGCGACGGTGATGAGAGGCGCCGAAACGATGTCGCCCACCGGGGTCTTGGCTGTGGGGAGCCCCTTGGCGACGCAGCGCCTGATCACGTCCCGCTCGGTGACGACCCCCTCCGAAGCGCCCTTCCGCTCTACGACCAGCGACCAGACCCCGTTCTGGACCATCTTCTTCACTGCCTCGTCGACGGAAGCGCTGGAGTCGATGGTGATCACTTTCCTGTCCATCACGTCTTTGACCTTCATCGTGACCGGCATCTGACTTCAGGCCGCGTTCCAGCTTGTCCGCTCTTAACCATGATACACGATTTTTCGGTTTGGGAATGAGCGAGGCCGGGGCTAGGTCCCTTTGAAGCAGAAGTATGGGTACCCGCCGTTCACCATGCCGACGGCCATGTCTACGATCTTCTCGGAGACCTCCTTCCATCTTGCGTCCCAGTCGATGCCGTCGACCACGAACTCCTTCTCGTCTCCCCCTGCCCTCGAAGATATCTGCTTCCAGATCGCCCGGCCGTGAAAGGGTTTGACGATGCGTACGTGCCATCTGTTGCACGACATCTTCCTTCCCTCCTGCTTGAAGTGGTGGCAGGACATGCAGAAGTTCGAGAGCCAGATGATCTCCTTCGTCGGCTTTACCAGCTTCCCAATCTCTTCGAGGAGGCGCTCCGACTCCTTGCGGATCATGTCCGCGAGCTCCTTCTGGCCCTGCTCTGTGTTGGTGTAGTAGTCTGGGTCCCTCGACAGGGCCAACCACCAACTGGCGTACTCCTCCTTTTCGTCGCTCAAGGCTTGCGGATGAGACGCCCGTCGTTAATAAGACCGAGCGCCGGATTTGGCGATTCCCAACGGCTAAATAACTAGAGGCTACGTTAAGCAAAGTCCGGCGCGCAGCGTGCTACGACGGGCGATCTGGACTGGCTCGCAAGGTCAGGATGATGACATCACTGCTGCGCGCCGAATAATTCTGCTACGTCCGCTCCCGTCATGGTCGAAGCTCCCGCCCTCACCATCTCGTCGACGGCCGCGGCGGAGTCCCCCGTGTGGATCTCAAGCCCTTTGACGCAATCCAAGATCACATGGACGGCGAAGCCTCCGCGCAGCGCGTCCTCGGCAGTGGTCCTGACGCAGTATTCGATTGTCAGGCCCCCGATGAACACTTCCTTCACCCCCAGCTTCCTGAGCCTGTCGGCGAGGTCGGTGCCCTGGAAACCTGAGTACGCCTCCTTGCCGGGGTCGTCCCCTTTGTTGATGAGCACCGAGCCGGATGGCCGCTGGACCCCGCCGTGGATTTCCGCACCGTAGGTCCCCTGCACGCAGTGCGGCGGCCATATCCCCCCCTGGGCTTTGAAGGAACAGTGGTTCGCCGGGTGCCAGTCCCTGGTGAAGAAGATCGGCAGCCTCGCGCCCGTGAACGCTGAGATGACCCTGTTCAAACCCGGGACTATCGAATCGCCCCTGGGCACGGCGAGAGTCCCACCGGGGCAGAAGTCGTTCTGGACGTCCACGACCAGAAGGGCGGCGTTGGGCATGGCCTCACCCCCATGAAATCTTGGGTTGGGCAGCCGATAGTTGCTTCAGTTCTTTCGCGACCCTGGCCCTGATGGCTTCTAACCCCTCATACTTTCGGATGATCTTGCCCCTCTTCATCAGAGGCTTGAGCAGAGACTCGCCGGCCGCTGGCCCTCCTTCGAGCGTCACCACGTCGTTGTACCCCTTGCTGCGGTGAACCTGCTTTCTCCCTCCCAGGCCACCCCTCTTCGCCCTGAACTCCGTCCCGCCCCTTCCAGCGACTTCGACTATCTTCGCGCTGAGGTCTATGACCGGCGGATACGCGACCGCGGTCCCCACCCCAAACCCGTCCACCACGTCTCTGAGGCCGGCGACCGCGTCCTCGTCGAGCCTCCCTGAAGCTATGATCTTCACGTCTTTGCCGCCGCGGATGTTCAGCTCCCAGCGGACTTCCTCGACTATCTGCCGGAAGTTCCCGCGCCGCGACGCGGGGGTGTCGAGACGTACCCCCCAGAGTTTCTTGCCGAGCGCTTCATAGGCCCTCACAGCTTCCGTCTTCTCGTCCCAGAAGGTGTCCACGAGGGCGATCCGGGCGGCCTCCTTCGGCGCGTCCCTGTCGAAGAGCCTCCAGGCCTTCTCCGGGTCCCCCACTATCTGGATGAGCGCATGCGGCATCGTCCCTGCCGGCGCAATCCTGAGAAGCCTGGCACCGAGCACGTTGGACACGCCGTCGAAACCTGCGATGTAACACGCGCGCTCGACCAGCGCCGAAAGCGCCGGGTGGACCCTGCGGGTCCCGAAGCTGAGAAGCGTCCTGTCTCCAGCAGCCTGGCGGAACCTGGCCGCCCGGGTCGAGACGCTCGTCGACGAGGCGAGCAAGCCAAGAATGGCTGTCTCGTACCACAGGAAGTCGAGATAGCGCCCCTCGATGGTGAGAAGGGGCTCGTACATCGCCGTGGCGCCATCGGCAAGGAAGACCGAGCCCTCCTCCATGGCCCAGACGTCGACGGGGACGCCTTCAAGCAGCTTCGCGGCTTCGTAGACCCCGCTGAGGAGCCCCCAGTTCTGCTGGTACGGGACGTCGCGGGCGTACACTTCCATCACCACCTTCGGATTGTACCCGCTCTTGCGAAGGACCTTCTCGGTGTGGCGGAAGTAGACGTCGGTGGTGTCCCCCGCCTTGATCTCCCGCTCGTTTGCGAGCCAGAACGTCCTGTCGTCCAGGTCGAAGCCGGGCATATGAGAGGGCGACGGGGCGCCTTCTTGAAAAGGTATTTCTGCACGCAGAGAGCAGATTTTCAGGTTGGCACGCGGGCAGCTCGACTTGGGGGCCGCGAGGAAGAAGATAGTCTCCTTCATCAGCAGCAGGGCTGAGAAGGCCGAGGCGGAGGGGGCCGTCCTCGGGCTCAGCGGAGGCGTCGACTCCGCTGTGGCGGCCTATCTTACGGTTGAGGCGCTGGGGAGCAGGCGCGTGGCCGCCCTGATCATGCCCGACTTCCGGGTGACCCCGGAAGGCGATGTATCAGACGCCAGGCAGGTCGCCGAGGAGCTCTGCGTCGAGACTAGGGTCATCGACATCGCTCCGATTCACCGTGCGTTCATGAAGGGGCTCGAGCAGAACAGACTGGCGGAAGGGAACCTCAGGGCGAGGATCAGGATGGCCTTCCTTTACTTCTACGCCAACTCCGCGAGTCGGATGGTGGTGGGCACAGGGGACCGGTCGGAGGCGCTGCTCGGGTACTTCACCAAGTACGGCGACGGCGGGGTGGACATACTCCCCATCGGAGACCTGTACAAGACGGAGGTGAGGAAGATGGGCGAGATACTCGGAATCAGCAGGAAGATAACTTCGAAGAGGAGCAGCCCCAGGCTCTGGCCGGGCCAGACAGCCGAGGGGGAACTCGGGATGAACTACAACACCATCGACGAAGTGCTTCGGCTGCACGTCGACCAGAGAAAGGGCATCGACGAAATCGCGGCCAGGCTCGGAGTGAAAGTCTCCGAAATCAGGAAGATTACGGCGAGGGTGGAGCGAACCGCCCACAAGCGCGAAACCCCTGAAGTCTGCAGGGTTCACTAACTCTTATACAAGGAATGGGACGAGGCCGAAATCAAGGGCCGGTAGTTCAGCGGTATGAACGTCCGCCTCGCACGCGGAAGGTCGGGGGTTCAATTCCCCCCCGGTCCACTTTATCCAAGAATCCTGCCCGTCGTTGCTCGAGAGGCCGGCGGGCTCCCCGAATGAAAGGGTACGGCGGCTAGGCTGCGACAGCCCGGTTCTGGAGGACGGGGACGGTGGCCGGAGTCTCGGCATCGACAAGGCCCAGCTGTTTGCCGAGGTCGGCCCTGAGTCCCTTGTACCTGTTGCGGACTGTGACCTCGGTGACCCCGGCGGCTTCGGCGATCTCCTTCTGCGTCTTGATTTCTCCTTCGATGACACCGGCGAGGTAGAGCGACGCGGCGGCGAGCCCCATGGGGGACTTGCCTGCCGAGATCTCTTTCTCTTCGGTGATCCTGACGATCTCGATGGCCTTGCGGGCCACCCTCTCGGAGAGTCCCACCTGGGATGCGATCCTGTTGACGTTCCTGGCTGCGTCTGCAACCGGCATGGTCAGGTCCATTTCTCTGACGAGGATCCTGTAGTCGCGTGCGACCGACTTCTTGTCGAGGTTCTCGGCGGCGGCTATGTCCTTCAGCGTCCTTGGAGTCTCCGTGTCCCGCATGGCCGCGTAGAGGGATGCGGCCGAGATCCCGATGATGGAGCGGCCCCTTAGAAGACCGCGGTCGAGCGCCTTCCTGTAGATGTAGGCTGCCCTCTCCCTGACTGCCCGTGAGACGCCGAGCTTATCGGCCATCTTCTCCAGTTCGCGCAGAGCTATGCTGAGGTTCTTCTCCTGGTTGCCGAATGCCGGGGACCGGTTGTCCCACTTCCTGAGCCGGTCGATGCTGCTCCGCATGGGGGAGTCGAATGACCTGCCGGAGGCGTCGCGGTTAGAACGCCCTATCATAGTGGACAGTCCCATGTCCCTGTAGGTAATCGAAGTCGGCGCGCCGGTCCGTGCCTTGTCCTGGCCCTTCTCATCGCCGAATGACCGCCACTCGGGCCCCTGGTCGACGGCACGCTCGGTAACCACAAAGCCGCAGTTGTTGCATGAAAGCTCGCCCGTGTTGGCGTCTTCCACCAGTGTTCTCTTGCCACACTGAGGGCACCTGTCCGAAACCTGCAAAACGGATGTTCTAGGGTATCTCAAACTAATCAAAACCACTATACAACCAGTTCCATATAAGCGTAGTAGTATCCTAGGTATTAGTAGCAAAACCGTAGCATACCAATGGAAGCTGATTCTACTGAGGGAACAGCCGCTCTCCTGTGTCGAGATCCTCCAGGATTATCGCCCTGTAGGGGCACGACTGCGCCGCCCTGAAGATCTCCTCCGCCCTGGTGGTCTTGTCGTCCAGCATCTCCAGGGGGGCGGGGTCGAACCTTGACTTCTTCTTGCTCCAGTCCAGCCTGAACATCCCCGGCGCCAGCTCGGTGCAGCTCCCGGCTCCCATGCAGAGGTTCCAGTCGGTCCTCACTTTCACCCGCCGATCCTGCAGCAGGGCGCTGGTCCACCACCCGTCGGGCTCCTTGGAAAGTTGGGTGAGCTTGTACATCGTCACCATGAGGACTGCGCCTCCGACGGCGAAAACTGGTAGGACCCATTCCATGGGGAAGGTCGGTTTGGAATGCTCTTCCGGTATAAAGGAGCCCCGGTCAGCCAGCCCATCAGTAGCCGCTTCTGAGCAACCCGGCGTAGTCGAAGACCATGACCCCGTCGCTGTGGTTCAGGTCGTATTGGAACTGAGCTTGGTAGTCCTGCTGGCTGGTCGTCGCGAAGACCCCAACGCTGGAGACGATTCCCTGCCTCACGTATGGCCTCGCGGCGTCGCCGTAGGTCTCCAGTATGAGACGGTCAGGCCTGAGAGGAGACGCCATGTCGGTCGTGGTGACCGCGGTCTGGCAGCTGCACGAGCTCGACAGGTCCTGAAGCAGGGCCCCCTGGACGGCGGAGGGGAGCCCCGACATGTCGAGGCTGACCCCGTCCTCCCCCTGATGCATGACTGCGCCGGGTATGGTCTGGGTCGAATTGGTGAGGTATAGGGCGAAGAAGATCTTCAAGTCCCTCTGGTGAGCCTGACTTGCAAACGAAGCCAGCTCCGTGCCGTTGAACAGAAGCACCCCCGCCCGATAGACTTGGAAGAAGACCGTGTTGAAGCCGTGGCCAGATGCAAAGCTGAGCATCGGTTTGAAATTGGAAGCGTTCACCGCGCCGTTCCCCTGGTCCACGTAGAGGATGATTGGTTTGGGCTGGTGCGGGAGCAGATAGAAGACAGCCAGTGAGCCGACCACCAGCGCGCAAGTCGCGAGGGCGATGATGGCTGTCCTCCGCTTCCGTCTCCCGGCCCTTCTCACGGACAACGAGATCCCGTCTGGGGTTGGCCCACTCGAACCTAACTGTTTGACGCCTTTCTGGCCAGTTGCGTCCCGCAGACGGGGCAGACTGTGAGCTTGGGGTTGGTGTACGTCTTCCCGCACCCCCTGCAGTAGATCTTCCAGGAGAGGTTCTTCCACTCCCCACCCTTCATCGAGGTCGGTGCGAGGCGTATAGAGAGGACTTGGGCCACGTTTCGGACGGCGAAGTCGTCGGAGATGAGGCTCGCGCTCCCGTCGCTCCCCTTGAGGTCGAGGGCCAGAGCCAGCAGCGAGATATCCGTCTGCGAGAGGGCCCCCAGATCCCCGGTCTTGGCAGCCGTGGTCTTCACCCTGTTCACCGAGTCCGGCGTCGGCTCCGTGACCATCACCCTCGTCTGGATGAATGACGCCCCGACGTTGTGGTGCTTGACCTCTTCAAGGACAAGATAGGTCGTGTAGTAGCGGCCGCTCCCCTGGTAGGGGATTCCAGCGTAGAACGCCGTCGAGTCGAGGACGTATGCCGGCTCAGACAATTAGGGAGGCCTTCAAGGATTCATTCTTGCCTTGTCGAAGAAGCGGACAGCAGTCGCAACGTCATTTACTCGGACGGGACTTTCAGCCACTGAGACGTTTATTTAGCTTGTTCGGCGAGGCACCCCCGCTTATCATTGAGCAGACCTGCTGAACTCGGAAGCGTGAAGGAAGGGAGCTACATCATCATCGACGGAGAGCCGTGCAAAGTGGTGAGCCGAGAGCACTTCAAGCCCGGGAAGCACGGGAGCGCGAAGGTCAGGCTCGTCGCCATTTCGCTGTTCACAGGCTCGAAGAAGAGTTACGTCTCGCCGGCGGAGTCGAGGGTGGACATACCGATGATCGACAAGAGGTCGGGTCAGGTGACCTCGATCATGGACAACACGGTCCAGATCATGGATCTGGCCACGTTCGAAGTCCTCGAGACCACGAAGCCCACTCCGGAAGAAATGTCGGAGTTCAGCGGCGATCTTGCCCCAGGAGCCGAAGTGGAGTACTGGGCCATGATGGGCCGCAACAGGATAATGCGGGTCAAGGGCGGAAGCTAGGGCCATTTCGGCTCTACCCCGTTGAATTTCCGTTCAAAATCGTAGGTTTAACCTCGGAACGGCGGGTTTACGGTTCATGAAGAAATTCGCAAAGAGCACAATCTCATTGACCGCATTGACACTCATCCTCCTTTCGTCTGCGCCGCTTGCGAACGCCTCGACCCTCACCGTGAACCTGAACCCGTCGACTGGCATGGCCAAAGTCGACAGCGTCAGCACGACGAAGATCGTGTTCACCTACCCGGCCGGGTCCGCGGTCTCCAAGTACCTGGAGAACGTGAGCTCGTCGGTCAAGCTGAACTCGTCGTTCACGGGCGACTCGAGCGGAGCCATGGAGCTCCAGGGGAGCTTCGACAACGAAGACAGCCACTTGTCCGTGCGGAACATGACAGTGGCCCCCCTCGACTACACGGTGACCGGCAACTCGACGGCGCTGGTCATCGACAAAGTCACCAACATCACAGCTTGGGTCTCCGGGGTCTTCAAGGTGGTCAACGGCACCGTCGTGGCTGACCTGAGATGGCGGTCGTTCGTCATCCAAGGCGCCATGAACGTTGACATGGAAGACCACACTGTCGACATCAACATGGTAGGCTCGACCATCCAGAGCTCGCTGGCATCGCGCGCGACGGCCGCAAGCTTCCTGCTTGACTACTTCGGCGGCAGGAGCGTCTGGAACCAGCCCACCCTGAACTTCTCGCAACTTGACACCCCTCTGAGCGCGTGGACCAAGAACTACAATTCAGCCACCAACACGACGACGTTCACCAAGACCATCTCGGGCTCGTCCAAGTTCACTTCGTCCCTGGACTACAACGGACAGAACTACTCTCTGTCCGCCACGTCTGATCCAACGGGCGTCGTGGCCGTGCAGGGATACGCGAGCCCCCAGGGCGACTCCCTTGTCATCACCCAGGCACCTGCATCCTCGGCGGGATTCATTGAGCTCGGAGTCGTCGTCATCCTGCTTGCGGCAGTGGCGGGGTACTTCGGCTTCAGGTCGCGGGCCAGGCACAGAGCCCCCGCTCAGACAAACACCACCCTTCCAGTCTGATTGGAGAGCCTCTCGGCTCTCCGTCCTGTTTTCTTTTCTGGAATCTGACTTCAGACGAGGCGCCCCTTCAACGGCCGATCGCTTGCGTAGACCCTAGGCCGAAAGTGCTCTATCGATGGTTTGGCTCTTCATCGGTTAACTCAGACGGCTCTTCCCTAAACCCCTTCATCTAGAGCGAAAGTCAAAGAGGTCGTTTCATAATATAGGTTTTTGTGCACCCGGCGTCGCGCCCTCTCAGAAATGTTGGTGCGCCGGGGGGTCGGAGCGGCCTACTGGGGGGTCTTGGTCTTGGCTGTCGCAGTCACTTTCCTTGTCACGTTCTCATTCGCCGCGAGCCTGAACCCACCCAACTCGAACTCCGACCAAGCCCTGATCGATTCTCTTCAGAGCCAGAACGCCCAGCTCCGGACCCAGCTCGCGGCGATCACGCAGTCAGCCAACGGCACTTCGCTCGGGCTGAACAGCGTCGCGATCTACCAGGCGGACTCGTCGGGGATCGTGACTGTCCAGGGAACGCAGTCGTCGGGACTCACTAACTCGACGGTGCTGGGCTCGGGCATCGTGGTGAACTACTCCAGCGCATACTACGTAGTCACGAACTTCCATGTGGTGGCAGGGGTGAGCGGCGTCACTGTGACGTTCCAGAACGGCGACTCATATCCCGCGACGGTCCTCGGCACCGACGGCTACAGCGACCTTGCCGTGCTGAAGGTGGGCGCCCCAACGTACGAGTTCCATCCTCTGCGGCTGGTGAGTTCGGCGCTGCTCGCCGTCGGTCAGCCCGTGGCGGCCATCGGGAACCCCTTCGGGCTGTCCGGGTCGATGACGGTCGGGATAGTGAGCCAGCTCGGGAGGACGATCTCGGAGAGCCTGGCGGGCAACTATGCGATTGCGAACGTGATCCAATTCAGTGCGGCGATAAACCCCGGCAACTCGGGCGGGCCCCTCCTCGACGCCAACGGCGCCGTGGTGGGGATAACCACCGCCACGGTGGTAAGCTCCCAGGGGGTGGGCTTCGCGATCCCGTCAGACACAATCCTCGCGGAGCTGCCGTTCCTGATTACCACTGGGAGCTACGACCTTCACCCGCTCATGGGGATCTCTTCCGTCGACATGAACTACCAGCTGGCGCAGCTGCAGAAGTCGAACGTCACCTACGGCGTACTCATTGAGAACGTCACGGCAGGAGGGCCGGCTGCCGTGGCTGGGCTCAGAGGGGGGACACAGACCGCGACGGTGGCAGGCACGAGCTACCTGATAGGCGGTGACATCATCGTCTCCATCAACGGGACCAAGATCATCAACACAGACGCCCTTTCTTCGTATCTGGCAGGGCGTGCCCTCGCTGGGCAGACCATCGTCGTTCAGATTGTGAGGAACGGTAAGACTATGACCGTGGACCTGGTCCTCGGCACTAGGCCCCCGGCGCCCTCAGCCTAGGCTTCGGCACCAGGGCAGCGTCCGTGATCTCGAGGTACCCCGAGTCCCCCTTCCAGTGCCTTGCGGCCGAGCGGACTTCGATCCTCTGTGAGAACAGGGGCGCGTCCAAGACGAACGTCTCGCCTTCGCCTCCCTCGAGCCCGACGTGGAACCTGTACTTCTTCCCAAGGGCCACCAGCTCGTCGATGCTCCGCTCGTCCAGCACCCTCCCCAGCCAGCTCTCGTCCAGCCCGAGGGCGGACACGCTGACGACCATGACGGAGAACTGTTCGGCGGCCAGCCTTCGCAGGTGCGCCTCGGGGTCTACGCCCCACAGGGGAGAGATGCACTCGATGCCAAGGTCGCCGCATATTTTTTCCACCCGGGTCTTCTGGTAGACGCTGGCGAGCGCCCCGGTATAGAGCCCCTCCAGGCGGTACTCCGCCTTCGCGCCTTCGATCGCCTTCCTGAGGTCGACCAGCTCCTCTTCCTTCACCCCCTCGGTCGCCGCAGTGAGCTGTGGGACCCCCATGGCTTCGGCTTGGAGCCGGGTCCACATCAGGTCGGGGAAATGGAACATGAAGGACATCTCGGACTTTGGGAACAGAGTGATCAGGCACTCCAGCTCGTCCTTCTTCGAGGCCTCCCAGGCCGCATAGGTAGAGTCCTTGCCGCCGGAGAAGAGCGCACCTACCCTCGTCTCAGTTCACCGGACGCAGTCAGCCTTTGAGGTATTAAATAGACGGAACTGGGTCGGCGGTTTCGATGCTAGACTCCCTGAGAGAAGGGCTCCAGGCGGCGGTGAAGCGCTTCGTCGGCTCGAACGTCGTCGATGAGAAGAGCGTCAAAGAGTTCGTCAGGGACTTGCAGCGTGCGCTTATCCAGTCAGATGTCAACGTCAGGATCGCCCTGGAGGTCACCGACCGGGTGCAGAAGAGGGCGCTGGAAGACAAGCCGCCCCCCGGGGTGACCAAGAAGGATCAGATCGTCTCGATACTCTACGAAGAGCTCGCCAGGCTACTGGGAGGCGAAGGGGGCCTGCAGCTCGACAAGGGCAAGGTCAACGTCCTCGTCATGCTGGGGGTCCAGGGGTCGGGGAAGACGACCACTACGGGGAAGCTGGCCAGGCTCTACTCGAAACGTGGGTTCAAGGTGGGAGTGGTGGCGGCCGACACGTTCAGGCCGGGCGCGGTCGCCCAGCTGAAGACCCTGGTCGCCTCGTCCGGGGTGGACGTCTACAGCGACGAGAAGGAGAAGGACTCGGTAAAGATCGCGAAGGCGGGGAAGAAGCAGTTCGAAGATACGAAGAACCTGATCATCGTAGACACGGCGGGGAGGCACAAGGAGGAGAAAGGGCTTCTCCAGGAGATGAAGGAGATCGTCAGTGGGGTCAAGCCAGACGCCACGGTGCTGGTGATAGACGGTACCATCGGGCAGCAGTGCTACAACCAGGCCCTGGCGTTCCATCAGGCGGCGCCTGTCGGAGGGATCATCGTGACCAAGCTCGACGGCGCGGCCAAGGGGGGCGGAGCCCTGGCTGCGTCCGCGGCCACCGGAGCCAAGATCTTCTTCATAGGGACCGGAGAGAGGATAGACGACCTCGAGGAGTTCGCCCCGACGAGGTTCGTCGGGCGGCTGCTCGGCATGGGAGACCTGAAGTCGCTCATGGAGATGGTCAGGGACGCCGAGGTCGTCGTGGACGAGAAGATGACGCAGCGGGTCATGACGGGGAAGATGACCATGAACGACCTCCTGGCTCAGTTCGAGCAGATGAAGAAGTTCGGGTCGCTGAAGAAAGTCCTGGAGCGGATACCCGGCTTCTCCGGCCAGGTAGACGCCAAGGAGCTCGACAAGGCCGAGGGCAGGGTCAAGGTCTACAAGTCGATCATCCAGTCTATGACAGGGGACGAGAAGAACAACCCCGAGACCATCAATTCCAGCAGGCTGAAGCGCATCGCGAGGGGTTCAGGGCGGAGCGAGAAGGATGTGAGGGAGCTGCTCGCCAGATACAAGCAGATGAAGACCCTGGTGAAGACGAGCAAGGGCCGCGAGCTCCGTCAGATGATGCGGCGCATGGGTGAAGGATAGAGTGTCGGGGACGCTGCAGGCCTACAGGCTCTGCAGGTACTGCTCCGAAAGGGAGGGGGCGGAAGCGCCCGGACTGGCGGTGGTGCCCGGCGCCGAATGCGTCGTCTGCTCAGGACTCATGGACAGGACGGAGGCCATGGGCGAGCAAGCAGTGAGGAAGCTGCGCTTCTATGATTTCCGTACCTTCGCGGTCGGAGTCTCTCTCCCCGAAGGGGTCCAAGAGAAGGAAGACGAGCTGCGGTCCGACCTGAAGCTGAAGGGCAGGGAGACGATCAAGACGCAGGCAGCTAGACTCGTCGCCTCCTTCGTATCCCGCTCCACCAGGAAGCGGCTGGACAAGAAGAACCCCGACGTCACCGTCCTGGCCAACTTCGAAGTGGGGGAAGTCCTGCTCTCGTCGAAGCCCCTGTTCTACTATGGCAGATACGCGAAGCCTGCAGGCATCGCACAGCGCAGGTCGTTCTGCGAGGAGTGTCGGGGGTCGGGGTGTGAGAAATGCCGTGGCACCGGATACCAGCGGAAGCCCAGTGTGGAGGAAGTCCTCGGCAAGAAACTCGGGGGGATCTGCGGAAGCACCAGGGTGGTGTTCACCTGGCTGGGAAGCGAAGACAGAGAAAGCCGGGTCTTCGCCCCCGGGCGGCCATTCGTCGCCGAGATCAAGAACCCGAGGAAGAGGAAGCTGCCGAAGAAGCTCGGGGCCAGGCTCCGGAAGGGGACCCTGGCGGTCTCGGCGGGGAGGGTGCTGCCTTCCAAGCCCACTCGCCTCCCGCCGTTCAGATTCATCACCGACATCCGTGCCCAGGCTGCGACGAAGGTGGGTCAGGAGGCTCTGCGGGAGCTGAAATCGGCTTTCAGGGGAGCCTCGGTCACGTTCCAGCGGCCCAACAACAGGCCAGCCATGAAGACGGTCTACAGGGCCTCGGCCACCGCCAGGGGGAGGGCCCTTCTCATCAGGGCCGAGCTGGACGGCGGCCTCCCGGTCAAGAGGTTCGTAAGCGGCGAACTCGTCTCACCGTCGGTGTCGGAAGTCTTAAAAACTGAAGTCGGTTGCCGCAGTTTCGACATCCGCAAAGTCAGAGAGATAGGGGAATTCGGATTTGCCGAAATCGCACGGAGCGAGGAGAAGAACTAGGTCCCTTCTGAGGTCGTCGGCCAAGAAGGGTCTGAGCAGCCTGCTCGTAGAGTACTCTCCGAATGACAAAGTCGTCGTAAAGATCGACCCGGCTCAGGTGAAGGGGATGCCGCACAGGAGGTTCAACGGGCTCGTGGGCACGGTCACCGAGGTTGGGAGGAGGGCAGTGACCGTGGACGTCGCAGTGGGGAACAAAGTCAAGAAGCTCGTCGCCAGGAAGGAGCACGTAGTGCGCATGGAGGGGAGCTGATGTCAGAGAAGCCCGAGAAGAAACTGCTTACCATCGCCGAGGCGAACCAGATACTCCAGAAGATCGACGTCGAGAAGGCAGACCAGATTCAGAAGCGCACCCTCGACTACACCACGAAGTTTGCAAAGTCGGAGGCGGACAAGGCGAAGAAGCTGAGGAAGGAGCTGGAGCACGAGGCTGGCCTTAGCGAGGAAGAGGCCGTCGAGCTGGTCAACATAGCGCCGAAGTCTGTCGAAGAGCTGAGGACGTTCACGTCAGGGTGGAGGAAGCTGCTCTCCACCGAGACACTCGAGAAGATACTGAAGATCCTCCACTCGAAGTCCTAGTCCGACCAAGCGTTAAATAAGAAGGCGGCCGCTGAATTCCAACGGGGAAGCGCAGGGGATTTCAGATGACAGTCGTGGTTCTCTACCGTTCCGTGAGGTCCCCCTCAGACTAGGCAGCTCGAAGAGGTAGTCCTGGAACATGATGCCAGCTGACAAGAAGTACGAGGAGTTCGCATACGTATTGGATTTCATGCCCAGAGGGAAGTCCGTCGCGATAAAGGGGAGAGAAGGTCCCATGGTCCAGGCAATCGGAGAGGACAGGCTGACATTGCTCGAGCTCCTCGCGATGGAGGACCGCGACTTCGACGTCGGGGAGAAGGTCAAGATTGGCAAGGAGGGACGGGAGAAGATAGTCAGTGTGCTGGGGAAGCTCACCTACGAAGACATGTCCCCCGAGGCCAGGACGTCTCTCCCCCTCGTGGTCGAGGCATTGGTGAAGGACAATGAGAAGAAGTACGTCGCCGCCTTCAACGACCTCCAACCGCTGACGCCGAGGCTGCACGGACTGGAACTGATCCCGGGCATCGGGAAGACCTTCATGATGGAGATCGTGGAGATGAGAGAGAAGCAGCCGTTCGCCAGCTTCGACGACATCCAGAAGAGGGTCGGGCTCCGGGAGCCGGCGAAGATGATTGCGAAGAGGGTCATCGAGGAGCTGGCAGGGGACTCGAGGGTCAGCATATTCGTCAAGAAATAGATGAAGCGTCAGAGACTCGGTCAGCACTACCTCGTCGACACGCAAGTGATCAGAGAAGTCGTCGAATTCGCACGCATACAGCCTTCGGAGCGGGTCCTGGAGATTGGGACGGGGAGGGGAGCCCTTACCGGAGAGCTGGTCAGGTTGGGCGCCGGCTTCATTGGCTACGAAATCGATGATGACAACTACGAGGCGACGTGCGAAGCAGTACGAGGGACCAAGGCGGAGATAGTGCATGGGGACGCTTTCGCAAGCGACCCCAAGTTCGACGTGCTCGTGACCAGCCTCCCCTACTCCGAGTCGGCGACCTTCGTCCGGTGGCTGAGCTCGCGAGAGTTCTCGAGGGCGATAGCCGTCCTTCAGAAGGATTTCGTGGAGAAGATAACTGCCGCGCCGGGGGATCGGGAGTACCGCGGCATTTCCGCCGTCAGTCAGATAGCGTTCGGAGTCAGGATGCTCGGGAAGGTGGCCAGGGCTGCGTTCGACCCTCAGCCCCGGGTCGACTCGGTCATCGCTTCGTTCGTCCCGAGGAAGAAGATGGCAGAAGGCGAGGTCTCGGGCGTCATCCGCCTGTTTTCGCTGAGGCGCAGACAGGTGGATGTGGCGCTCGCGAAGCTGGGGATGGAGCGGAGGAGGAGCTTCGGTAGAAGGCGGGTGGTCTCGCTGGCCCCCGATGAAGTGCACGAGATCTGCAAGCAGTGATGGCTTTAACCGCCGAAGGCCGTGCCCGGCCATGCTCCCGCGCGGCGTGTCGGTCACCCTGGTCGAGCCCAAGGGGCCGGTCAACATCGGCCACGTGGCCAGGCTGGTCCAGAACTTCGGGGTTGAGAAGCTGTACCTGGTCGAGCCCAAGGCGGACCTCTCTGTGGCGGCCATCTATGCCTCTCATGCGTCCGCCGTCCTGGACCGGGCGGTGATAACGACGTTCGAGCAGGTCAGGAAGGAGCACGAGCTGCTGGTGGCCACCACCGCAGTGCGAGCGACCAAGGGGTCGAACCTCGTCCGCAGGATGGTGAGGCTGGACCGGCTCCACGAGATCCTTTCGTTGTCGGCTTCGTCTTCACTGGTTTTCGGCAGGGACAGCACTGGGCTGACCAACGAAGAAATTGGGATGTGCGATGCCACCATCACCATAGACCCGGGCAAGGAGTACAGGTCGCTCAACATAGGGCATGCGGTCGCCATCTCGCTCTATCTCGGGTCGAGGGGGAACAAGGGGCGGAAGTCTGTGCAGGGCCGCAAAGCGAGAGAAGTCTTCGCGCGCAGCTTCTACGAACTGGCGGTAGCGTCGAGAATCCCCGGGCACAAGACCAGGAACGCGCTCGACGCCGCCAGGAGGATAGCAGCGACATCGAGCATGACCGACGCCCAGCTCAACATGCTGTCAGGGGTGTTCAGGAAGGCAGTGAATACTATGGATTCGGCTCAGGACCGAGGCTCGAAGACGTAGACCGCCCTCCTGATCCACCGCGTGCTCTCGAACGAGAGCCTGACCGGGTAATCGAAGCCTACCGGTCCGGGCTGGTAGAGCCTCAGGCCCACCCTCCGGCCGTCGAGGGTGAGGGTGACCTCGTCCCCGTCCATGGTTTGCACCGCGGGTACCACCACCACTATCCTACCGTCAGGCTGGATGCACTCTGCCATCGACGCGAGGGCATCGTTGTACACCCTGGCAGCCTCCTCGACCATGGCCTGGGCCGTGGCTGTCTTGGGCCTCGCGTCCAGCCGGGGTAGAAGGAGCGGCTCGGTGACGATGCCGTTCACCTTCGTCCCCCTGAGCATCCTCTGCAGGTCTCGGGCGTCTCCCTTCCTGATATCGTAGCCCATGTCCGTCACACCTCCGATGGACCATCGCAGGTTCTCCCTGGCCTCCTGGACGCGGCTGGCGCGCGAATCCACCCCCAGGCAGCGCAGCGACTTCGCCAGTGCCTCGACCAGGATCGTCCCTGCGCCGCAGAATGGATCCAACAGGGCCTGACCGGGCGCGAGTCCGGCCAGGTTCACCAGCGTCCTTGCGAGGCGCGGAGAGAGCGCGATGTCAGGGTGTGGGGCCGGGCGCCGGGTCCCTCTCTGACGCATCTTGGCGGAGTCGGGGACCCAGGCAGTCGGCGCCAGTGCAAAGCCTCCGTGGTATGGGAAGGCGACCACGTCGGCCGACTCCCGCGCAAGCACCTGTTCGGAGAGCAGCTCGTTTCCGTCGGGCCGGAGCAGGCGGACCTTCCTGAGCCCCTTCTCCCTGAGGCCGTCGAGCATCGACCTCACCAGGTCCTCGTAGTCATCCTCTGAGATGCCGTATCCGCTGAGGGAAATGTTGGACTTCTCGTCGAGGTGCGAGGACAGGAGGTCGACCAGCTTGGGCTGGTCGGATGATGCCTGTTCCACCACTTCGGTTATCGGGCCGCACTTGTGCGCCCCGGACAGCTCCCCAAGGAACCGCGGCGCGAGGTGGTCGACGTGGAGCACAGACACGCGCTCGACCGGCTCCTCTGCCCTCTGGATGTCGCGTCCGAAAAGGGCGCAGGCCTCGAGGACAGACAGCTTCCCGAAGGCAAGTACGAGCGCCACTTCGTCAGACTCGAGCAGGGAGGGCGGAAGCGTGAAGGGCAAGCGGTCCCGCTCGACCTAGCCCACGGTATTAAGCGTGGGCCGTAAGTCCGCCGGGCTGGAGGCGGCGTCCGTGAAAGGCAGCCCATTGCCCTTGGAAGACCAGAAGAGTGAGACTGGGCCGCTGAAGCTTAATTAGGGGTCGCCGAAGCGCCTTTTTCGAAGGTCGTTTCGGTTGCACGGCTCGAACTATCGCCAGCAGAAGGGGATGTTCTACAACAAGAAGTTCGCCCCAGGCGCCCCTAATCCCAAAGTCGCGCGTTTCACAACCGGAAAGTATCGGGACGACTACGACTTCCTGTTCAAGCTGGTCTCCGAGGGGAAACTGCAGATCCGGCACAACGCCCTCGAAGCAGCCAGGGTCGCCGCAAGCAAGAAAGTGGCGCTCGTCGGCGAAGAGAACTTCCTTCTCAGAGTGGTGACCTACCCGCACCTCGTGCTCAGGGAAAACAAGATGATCGCCACCGCCGGCGCAGACAGGCTGCAGGAAGGGATGAGGAAGGCCTTCGGCAAGCCGATCGGGCTGGCGGCCAGGGTGGGCATAGGCAGCGTCGTGCTCGAACTGAGCGTCAAGGCGGAGAACTACGAGAAGGGGAAGGAAGCCATGTGGGCCGCCGCGACAAAACTCCCGATGAAGACTCACACAGCGATAATCAAACTGAGAGAGGAAGCGGCGCCGACTCAGGAAGCGGCCTAGAGAGCCCTCGGACAGGTTTCGCCAGATTCGCCTCCCAGAAGTATATAATGAACCTCAATGTCGTGCGCGTGAAAAGCGAGGCAGGACTCGGGGGAATAGTATGACGGTCAGGATAGACGAAGCGAAGGTGTTCGAGATAATCGAGGCGAAGAAGCCGAAGGTCGTGCTCGTCAACGCCCCGGGCGGGCTGCTCAGGCAGACCAAGGAGATGATGGAGCGGGTGAAAGAGAAGTACGGCGTGACTTCGATAATGTCAGGAGACAGCTGCTTCGGGATATGCGACACAGCCGACGACGATGTGGAGAAGCTCCAGGCCGACCTGGCGCTGCACATCGGCCACAACGCCGCGGTGACGGAGGTGGGTGATCACACCTACCTTATCGACGCCGTGGACGACGTCGACTTCGATGAGGTCGCAGAGTCGGCGGCCAGGGTCATGGCGCCCTACCGGCGCGTCGGGCTCGCCACATTCAGCCAGCATCTGCACCAGCTTGGCCCAGTGAAGAAGAAGCTCGAATCCAAGGGGTTCCAGGTGAAGGTCGGCAGAGGGAACAACCTGATGCTAGAAGGGCAGGTCTTCGGATGCGACTTTTCGACGCCCTACCCCATACGCGACGACGTCGACGCCTTCGCCCTGCTCGGCGAAAGCGAGTTCCATGCGGTGGGACTGGCCCTCGCCACGGGGAAGCCGACGTTTATGCTGGACCCGTACATGAACGAGGTGACCGACATGCAGGAGGCAGCCGAGGAGAGGAGGAAGAGGGCGATTCTCGCCGTATACAAGGCGAGGGACGCCAGGGTCTTCGGCGTCATCACGGGCCTGAAAGAGGGCCAGAAGATGCTGGGGAGGAGCAAGTGGATAGCCAAGCGCCTGGAGATGAACGGGAGGAAGGTCGTCCAGCTTGCCATGAGAGAAGTGACCCCAGAGAGGCTGGCTCCCCACAGGGAGATCGAAGCCTTTGTCCAGACTGCCTGCCCGAGGATATCGATCGACGGCTTCACATTCGACAGGCCGGTGCTCTCGATCCCTCAGGCCGACGCTTTAGTGGCACTTATTGAGGGGAGGGAACCGGGGGAGTTCCTTGAACGTGCGAAGTGGATTGAACTTACGGTGGGGCTGATCAAGAGATGAAAGAGACAAAGAAGACAGGGGTCCTACCAGGAGACAAGGTAGCCATCTCGGAGGAGTTCCTCCCCGGCGTCCACACCTACGAAGCTTCGGGAGTGATCAGGGCCCTGAGGACCGGGTCTGTCATGCGGGACATGAAGAACATGGAGATCTCCGTGAAGCCCTCGGCCCAGCCGGAGCTGGTCAAGGTGGACGACTGGGTGACAGGGCAGGTCGAAGGGTCCCAGGCCAACTCCGCCAACGTCCACATCTACTTCCACAATGGGAAGCCGACATTCAAGGACTTCTCAGGGATGCTCTCACTGAGGGGGCTCTCCGGGGGCGGGAGGGGGGCGCGAAGGACCACTCCTGTCAAGTCAGGGGATGTCGTGCGGTGCAGGGTGTTCAGCTTGGTCAACGGCATAATCCACCTCAACATCGACGAGCCAGACATGGGGGTGGTGGCCGCCCTCTGCGGGAACTGCGGCAGGCCCCTGCTCAAGGGGAACGAGACCAGGGTGAAGTGCGACGAGTGCGGCAACGTGGAGGAAAGGAAGCTGGCGAGGGACTTCGGGACTACGCCCATAGAGCCCTAATCGACTGAAAATCAGGCTATTTCCTTAAAAGCAAGAATCCGGCGGGCCGTCAAGCAAATTGCAAGTCCAGACTACAAGCGAAGAAGAGAAGGGCCTCACAGTGGAGATCACCGGAGAGGACTACTCCCTTGCAGAGATCGTCCACCATGAGCTGCTCGAGGAGAAGAGCGTGACGTTCGCAGGCGTGCTTCCACCTCACCCCCTGATCAAGAAGCTCGTGTTGAAGGTCCGGGCACAGCGCGTCAAGCCTGAGAAGGCCTTCACCAACAGCGTCGAAAGAGCCATGGAGACGACCAAGGACCTGTACGGCAGCGTCAAGAAGGCACTCGGCGGTGCTTCCAGCTGAAGTTCTGCCCGAAGTGCGGAACCCGCCTCAAGCTCAAGCAGATCAAGGGTCCCCGCGAAATTTCGGTGACGTACATGTGCGACAACTGTGGTTATTCGAAGAAGGAAGGGAACGCTTTGGTCCAGAAGACGGAGGACGAGCTGGCCAACACCCCCCAGATCAAGGTCGTCGGCGAGAAGGAGGAGAAGCTGAATTCGCTGCCCACCACGAAGATCGACTGTCCCAAGTGCGGGAACAACGAAGCGTTCTGGTGGTTCCTCCAGACCAGGAGCGGAGACGAGCCGCCCACCCAGTTCTACAGGTGCGTGAAGTGCAACCACACCTGGCGAAGCTATAGCTGACCTGGTCAGGCTCGGCTCTCAGGCCTAGGTTTCGTCCCTCGTGTAGATCTCCACCGCGTCTCCGCTTGCGATGAGGATGTCTGCGCTCGCGGCCGGTATCGAAGCCACGTCCTCGGCTTCGAAGGGGCCATAGTGCCTCAAATCCAGCCCCACCTGTTCGTCTACCCTCCTGAGGAACCTGACCGTGATGTTCCTCCTTGCCTCGGTCAGATGGGCGAACTCGACGAAGGACGGCTGGCCGCCTGACACCGCGTCCACCAGGGCGTCCAGCCTCCTCTGGAACCGCTGTTCAGCCGAGCAGACGTACCTCTCCTCCGGCAGCAGCTGCAGGACAGCGCCATGCTGGACTGCCTTTCTCGCCCTGAGCTTCAGGAGCTGCCTCACCATCGATTCGATCATCTTCTCCTGGGTACCGGTCAGCCTCGCCGACAACTCGGACGCCCCTGAAGCCGCCGACCGCTTCAGTTTCTGGCTGTACGACGAGATGCTGGAGTAGAAGTCGTTTGGGAGGGGGAGGAGCGCGGGAGAGTTGCCCTCCGAGTCGAGCCGCCTCTTCAGGTATTCGAGAGTGGTTTCAGGCATCTAGGCCACCTCCCCTAGTCCCCTCGTTAAAATCGAAACTGCGGCGAAGGTCGGCAGCTCGACGGTCTCGGATCTGAAGGGACCGAAGTCTGTGTGCCTTAGCCTGAACCGGGGGTAGAACGAGACCTGGACCTTCACGGGCCTGGAGCTGAGCACTACCGGCGCCTCCTGAGGGTCGAACTGCGCCACAGCTTTCACCCGTGCCTTCGCCATCCCTGTGTCGCCGTGAAGGGTGCCCGCGAGCCTGAACACTCTGTGGATGTCCGTGGTGACAGACGCGTCCACCATCGCGCGCTGGGAGGCGACAGCTTCCGACACGAGCCTCTGCAACGTGCCCCCGTAATTCTGGTTGTGCTCTGCCACATAGCTGGTGACCCTCCTCGTCCACCCGGCACCCTGAGGGCCGGCAGGCATCTTCCTGCGCAGAGTGGCGGCTATGGTCTGGGAAGGCGGGAGAGTCGAGCCGCGCATGTAGTCCGATATCTCCGCCCGTGCTTGCTGATCAAGGGGGTCAAAGCGCGCGTCGAAGACATGGAGGTGGTACCCCCTGTTCCCTGAGAAGTAGACCCTGATGGCTTCAGGTGCCACCCCGAAGTCGTCGGCCAGGAAGCCGACCACGCGGACGGCGTGGTCTTTCGCTGCGTCCAGACACTCCTCGCAGACCCCATGGTATTCGACCGCAGGCCCGCCGCACTTCGCGCACTTCGCCGGCCGGGGCAGCTTCCCCGACGCGTGGCACTTCTCGCAGTACCACAGGTCGTGCCCCTTCTTGCAAGAGGTGGGGATGTCGGTGGCGTCGATGTCGAAGATTAGCTCGGCGCCGAGCCAGCCCTTCTCGTCCATCGGTCTGGCGGGGAACTCGTACCTGGCATTGGAGCAGTAGACGGATGAGGGCGACTGCCTGAGTATCTCGGCGAGAGCATCGCCCTTGCTTCTGAACGACAGGTGCCTTACCATCCCCCCGCCAAATGGGAAGTAGCCGAACTCCCTGGAACCCACGTCCTCGGGGAGCTCGATGGAGTCCTGGGCGCGGAAGTAGTATTCGCGATATGCCTGCTTCAGGAAACCTGTGGTTCTGTCGTTCAAGCGATTCTGGCTCCGGCTGCGCCCACATAAGGCCTATCCGGTCTCGACCGATGTTTTGGGGGACTGCGGCAGCCGAGTGTCAGAGCCGCAGGGAGCCTGTGATGCGCCTCGCTGCGTCATCTGGCGCGAGGGCCGACGAATCGATTCTCAACGCCCTCTTCGGGTTCTGAAAGCCGGCGTAGATCCCTTCGAGCTTATCGCGTGGGATAGGCGATTCTCTGAGGGAATTGCGTTCGACCGCGGTCTCGAGGGGGCAGTCGACCCAGACAATGTCGAAACTGGCGCAGTGTCGTCTAAGACGTCGTCGAGCCTCCGATCTGTATTCATCCCTCATGAAAGTGCCGTCGAGCACCACGAGATACCCAGCCTGGAGCGCTTCCTTGGCAATCCCGTAGCAGGCGTCGTAGACGAGTTGAGACTCGCTCTGCCCGAACGAGGGGTGCGCGAGCATCGCCCTGACCGCGTCGGTCTGGATGTGGGCCGCGTCGTTGACCTCCGACACCGCGAGCCTTGCGATGGTGGTCTTGCCGCTCCCCGGGATGCCGCAGAAGATGATCAGTCTACCTCGGGGCAAGCGGTCTGCGCCGCGGCTCCCGCGATTATAAGCCTGGGAGGAGCCGGCTACCTTTCGTAGGTGCCCACGATGCGCGCCTGCTCGAGGATGTGGTCCGAGATGGCGCTCAGGAGGCCTGCCCTGTCAAGTCCCGGCCTGAGCCTGAGCTCGGCCCCGAGGGCATAGATCCAGAAGTAGTAGTGATGGACCCCGTGGCCGTTCGGAGGATAGGGCCCCATGTAGCCCTCCTTTCCCGCGTCGTTGAGGCCCGAGGTGAAGATGTTCGGCTTCTCCCCCTCGGCCAGCTTGGTCACTTCCGCAGGGATGCCGTAGACGACCCAGTGGGTGAAACCATGCGGCATCGGCGCGTCAGGGTCGTGGCAGATTAGTGCGAACTCCTTGGTCCCCTTCGGGGCCCCGCTCCACTCGAGTGGTGGGGACAGGTTTCCGACGTCGCCGCCGAACTTTTTGTCCATCCTCCCCGAGGGCCCAAAGGCGGGGCTGGTAATCCTGAGGCTGCCTAGTTTCAGAGGCATGGACTCCGCTGGGCCTGCACCCTTGGATAAGGATTCCTTGGGGCAGAGGGCGCGATGATGGAAGTCCTTGCCTATGGAAATGCCGTCCTCGTGGAGCGCGATGCCTCGAACGCGGAGCCAGTCTCGCTTCAATAGCGATCGCAGGGAGACAATTTCGACGGAGTGTCCCAAATCGGTTTCCAAACTGCTCAACGCTTAATATCCAACCCCGCCGAGCCCGGCTTGTTGTTTCTGGCCAAGACTGCGACCGCCAATGAGTGGAAGGCGATTGCCGCTGCGGTCAAGACCCTTGTGGAAGAAGCGACGTTCGAGGCGAATGCAGAGGGCCTGACTTTCAGGGCCATGGACCCGTCGCACGTTGCCCTCGTGGACCTTTCGCTGCCCAACTCAAGCTTCTCGTCGTTCGAGTGCGACAAGCCATTCAAGTTCAGCGTGCGCGTCGAAGACCTCGTGAAGTTGGTGGGAAGGTCCGACGCCAAGGACAGCGTGGAGATCGGGTCGACCGAGGAAGACGCCATCGCAGTCAAGCTGAGCAATGGGTACAAGCGTGAGTTCACCATCCACCTGATTGAGAGCACCGCGGGGGCTGCGCCACTCCCCAAGCTCGAGTTCGACATGAAGGCCACGCTCACCAAAGCGATCTTGGAGAAGGTGCTCGGTGACGTCTCGGTGGTGTCCGACCAGTTCACAATCCAGGCCACCAAGGAGAAGCTCACCTTCTCCGGCAAGTCAGATGTGGGCAAGGCGGAGATAGCTCTGGCCGGCAATGACGCTGATGTGCTCGAGTTCAAAGTCGGCGCAGACAGCAAGGCGACCTACTCAATCGACTACGTCCAAGGGATACTGAAGGCCCTCGGAGGCGTGACAGACACGGTGCAGATGGAGTTCAGCACGAAGAAGCCGCTTCGCCTGGAGATGAAATTGAACGACCAGGGCGCCAAGCTCTGGTACTTCCTGGCCCCTCGCGTTAGCGACTGAATTTCAGCAGACCAAGCTTAAATGCATGAGCGAAACCGGGGCAAATCCGCTTCGGTGAGAGGTTGAAATTCCCAAAGGAGATACGCAGGAACTGCCCGTGGTGTCATAAGCACACGGTGCACTCCGTCGCTCTCTACAAGAGAGGAAAAGAGCGAGCAGGTTCGTGGGGAGCCAGGAGGCAGGCGGGGAGGAAGCGCGGCTACGGGGGCCAGAAGTTCCCCGAGCTCATCAGGACAGCAAAGACCACCAAGAAGGCGACCCTGCGGCTGAAATGCAAGGATTGCAACCGTGAAATGATGACCTATGGCATCAGGTTGAGGAAGGCGGAGATTGCGGCGTGAAGCGAGACAGGGAACCGATCCCCAAGCCGAAGAGCACATTCCTCCTGGTGAAGTGCCCCGACTGCGGCGAAGAGAGGATCCTGTTCTCCAACTCGTCGAAAGACATCGGATGCAGGGGCTGCGGAAGGAAGCTTGCTGAGAGCAAGGGCGGCAAGTCGGTCGTCCTGGCCACGGTCGTGAAGCGGCTGGGTTAAACGCCAAATACCACGTATTTTCGCTGAGCCCACATGAGCGCTGAAAGGCCACTTCCTGACCCAGGTGAGGTGGTCGTATGCACGGTCAGGGAGCTTACTTCTCACGGCATCTACGTCAACCTTGACCAGTACGATGGGACCAACGGCTTCCTCCACGTGTCCGAGATATCTACCGGCTGGGTCAGGAACATCGACCGGGTAGCGAAGGTCTCGCAGAAGCTGATCCTGAAGGTCATACGCATCAACAGGGCCAGGAGAGAGATCGATCTCTCCCTCAGGCAGGTGACCAACGAGGAGAGGCGCGCGAAGGTCATCGAGTGGAAGAGGGAGGAGCGTGCGCTCGCCATCGTAGACGCCGTGAAGAAGAAGTTGGGGGTCGACGACGTCAAAGAAAGGGAGATCAGGCACAAGCTGGAAGAGGGGTTCGGCACCCTGTATGACGCCCTGGAGACTGCGGCGCGCAAGGGCCCGGAGGGACTCGCGCACGCAGGGCTCACGGACAAAGAGGCGAAGGTCGTCGCCGAGCTCGCGGAGGAGAAGATCGTCCCTCCGAGGTATGAGGTGGGAGCCCTTGTCGAGGTGTCGTCCAGGTCCCCCGAAGGCATCGAGCAGGTGAAGAAGACCCTGATGGCCGCAGCCAGCACCCCCTCGGCCGAGGTCCACATCACCTATGCGGGCGCGCCACATTACAGGGTCAGGATAACCGCCGACGACTACAAACAGGCAGAGAAGGCGATGGACATGGTCCTGGAGAAGATCAAGGACGGCGTGGGCAAGCACGACGCATTCAGCTTCAAGCGTGAGATTTCCAGGAAGTACGGCGGCGCGTCGTGAAGAGCCTGATGCTGAAGTGCGCCGAGTGCGGCAGGTACACCCTGTCCGAGAAGTGCCCAAGCTGCGGCGGCAAGACTGTCACCGTGCACCCGGCCAGGTACTCGCCTGACGACAAGTACGCCAGATATAGGAGCCCGCTGGCCTACGAAGAAGGCTGAACCAGCTGGTAGACCAGTATCGCGTTGAAGCACTGCAGGTTGGGGTTCCCGGGACACGCCGAGTTGCCGTTCTCCGCCGCCGACAGGCTCGGAGAGACGTAGGCTAGCCTGAACGGGCCGGAGCTGTTCGTCGGGAAGTTGAAGCTGCTCGGGTAGCTGAAAGCTTCGACTGGGGGCGCTCCGTTGGACCCGTACGTATAGGTGGGGCTGAAAGCGACCGAGGAGGAGCCGCCCGAAGTGGTAGAGTAGATGTATCCAGCCAGCTTGAACGGGAGGAGTTGCCCGAAGAGGCTGTTCTGCATGGCATAGGGGGTCAGGTTGAAGTCGTCGACCGTGGTGCACGGCTGCCCCGCCGAAGTCAGCTCGCCAGGCGAGGTCCCAGGGCACTCCAGGTACTGCGACTCGTTCAGCCCTCCGATGCGGATGAACCACTGCTTCTTGCTCTCGTCCCCGCCGCCTGCGGTGAAGCCCCCACCGCTCGGGACTTGCAGGACGAAGTACTGCTGCGTGGTGCCAGAACTGGAGCTGGTCAAGGGGAAGATGCTACCAGTGATGAAGATCGCCACGTAGGTAGGCCTGCCACCCCCCATGCTCTCGGCCATGGAGGCAGCCTGGGTGGCATTGGACATCAGCAGCTGCCCCACCTGGGCGATCCTCGTGCTGTTGAGGGTGGCGTTGTCGACCACCGTCGTCCTGTTGCCCATCACTGCGAACCAGTATCCATAATCCCACCATGAAATCATCACCGAGTTGGTCGGCGTGTTCTGGCGCACCCACTGCAACGTCTGTATCCAGTCAGTGAACGCTGAGCGGGAGTAGACGGTGGCCCCGTTGACAAGGCTCACCCCGGAGTCGGCGGGGCTGTTGTCGCAGAACAGCTGCCCGCTGTATGTGCACTGGATCGGGTTGGGGATCCAGTAGGAGCCCGCGGGAAGTACGATGAGCGCTATTACGGCTATTGAGAAGACGACCTTCATTTCGTTCCGGGAAGTGGGCGCCGCCTTCTTCTTGACCAAGGAGGTGGTGCTCGGCTTGGCGATGGCGAACGCCAGCTCAGCGAAGCCGATACCTCCCAGAATTCCGAGAGCGACCGAAGAATAGACGAGGAGCCTGGAGAACGCGGCCGAGAAGTAGAGGCCGGTAAGCCCGAAGACCAGGGCGTAGACCATGGGGACCCCCCTGCGCCTGAAGGCGATCAGGGCTCCGGCCATCCCGAATGAGAGCAATAGGGCGTAGGACGTGAAGTAGTCCGCGCCGGTGGGAGACGCCTGCTCGGCGACCGACCGGACGAGGGCGTTGCTGACGCTGGCCCAGGGCGCGATCACCGTCAGGTACCTCAGCGTAAGCCCCTTGACCAGCCCGAAGCTGAGGAGCGCCAGACCCCCGAGGCCGAAGCCGAAGAGGAACTTCGTCAGCGTGGCCCTGTACTCGGCGGGCTTGGACCATGTCTTGGCCCACTGGGCCACGAGCACGAAGAGCGTCCCACCGATCATCGCGAGGCCAACCGGATTGGTGACTATCGACACCCCCGGCCTTGGAAAGATGGCGCTTACGAAGAGGGTCGAGGCTGTGAAAGTGACGATGGCCGGCGAGAAGCCTGCTAGGTCCAGGTTCAGGAATGGGACCAGAAGGAAGACGAGTGCGAAGGCGCCGCTGAAGAAGTCGCCTCCGCCCCAGGCGGTGTTGGCATAGCCGATCATCGCGCCTCCCAGAAGTCCCCGGACGACCCTCCCGCGCACCGACTTCTCCTTGTCGAATACGCTTAGCATCAGGTAGCTGGCGGCGACGAACAGGAGTATGGCGAGGGGCTCGGACTTGAACCAGCCCAAGTTCCCTCTTTCGATCAGCGGGGGAGAGACTGCAAAGACCAGCGCGGCAAAGAGGCCCGCCGCGTCGCCTGCGATCTTCCTCACCAAGAAGTAGAAGATCACGGCGGTTATCGCGCCGAAGAACACCGGGAGGAGGACCAGGAGGTTGTAAAGTGAAATCGGGACGCCGAAGACGTTGTGGACTAGCAGGAAGATCAGGGCTCCTGCGAGCTGAAGCCCCCCCTGGGAGGTCGCGGCCACGTTTCTTCCGACCGGGAACCATGTCTGGATGTCGTGCCAGTAGAAGTACCCCTGCAAGTTGTGGCAGGCGGTGTAGACCGTCGGGCCGCAGCTGGCCGGGTTGGCAAAGAGGGCGGAGTAGAGCCCCTGCTGGTTCGCCAGGTTCACGATGTGCTGCGCCGCGTAGTAGTCGTAGTACGGGTCGAACTCGTTCAGGTAGAAGCCGTACCTCGCTGCATAGGCCCTGATGAGGACGGCGATGGAGAAGACGATCGCAAGCACCATGGAAGTCATGAGGGCCCTGCGGGAGACAGTGGGGCGCTTCATGAAAGACCGGAGGGTGTCGAGTATACCCAAATCTGGAAATCGAGCGCCCGCTGGGCTATTTTAAGCGTGCTTTTTCAGTCACTTTGCGAGCAGGGTGTTGAGGTATGCCGCGTATGCCTTCGCATCCAAGAGGGACTTGGCCTCCGCCGCGAAGTTCGATGGCGTAACCTCGACCAGCCACCCCTCGCCATAGGGTGCCTTGTTCACTAGCTCCGGGTGAGTGTCGAGGTCGCCGTTGTTCCTCGCAACTTCCCCTGAAATCGGAGAGTATACCTCGGACACGGCTTTGATTGATTCGACGGTCCCCATCGACTTCATATGCACTACCTTTGACTTCGGTTTGGGGGCGGCCACGTAGACCACGTCGTTCAGCGTCTTGGCGGCGTAGTCCGTGATGCCTATCTTGACGACTGCCCCTTCTTGCTTCGCCCACTCATGTTCCTTGGTGTACAGCAGCCCCTCGAGGATTTGATATCCGTGGACTTCCATCGGATGCGCGTCCTCGCGGCGAACTAATTACCCTTCTGGCGCTTCCAGCCGTAGAGCCGCTCGTCATAGAACGGCGGCTTGGTGATGGTCCCGTCCTGACGGGCGTCTCTGATGAGCACCCCCACCCGGTCGCCGAGGGCGGAGCGGTCGCTCTTCACCCTGCACAGCGCCACCCCCTTCCGGAGCAGAGGCGAGAAGGTACCGCTGGTCACACTCCCAACCGGGCTGGAGTCTACCGTGATCTCGAACCCGTGGCGGGGGATCCCCGACTCCACGACAAGCCCCCTCCTGACGGTGGCTGGTCCATGGTCCCTGTACTTGGCGAGGGCGCCCGCACCGACGTATCCGGTCTTCCCCGCGGTCATTACCCAGGTGAGGTCTGCTTCGAATGGATCTGTCTCTTGGTCGATGTCGGAGCCATGCAGCGGCAGGCCCGCCTCGAGCCTGAGCGAGTCTCTGGCCCCGAGCCCACAGGGAGCGGAAGTCGACGCGAGCCGGTCCCAGACCTTCAGTGCGCCCTGGGGGTTCGCCGTCGATGTGCGGTAGACGATCACCTCGAACCCGTCCTCGCCGGTGTATCCGGTCCTTGAAATGAGAGCGTCCTCGCCCGCGACCTTTGCCTCGGCGCACCTGAAGCGCTTCAGCTGGCTCAGGTCGAGGTCGGTGAGCGGCTGCAACGAAGCCGATGAAGCCGGGCCCTGGATTGCGATCATCGCAGAGTCCTCGGTCATGTCCCGGATAGCGAGGCCCGAGGGGGCGCGGTCCATCATGTGGCGGAGGTCAGCCTGGTGATTCGCCGCGTTGACCACTACCATGTATCTGTCGGCCCCCAGCCTCTCGATGATCAGGTCGTCGATGATTCCCCCCCGCTCGTTGAGCAGCAGAGTGTAGAACGCCTTCCCGGGGGGTTGAGACTCGACTGAAGTGGGGACCAGCTCCTCGAGGAACCCAGTCGCGTGTTCGCCTCCGACTTCGAACCGAGCCATGTGGGACACGTCGAAGATCCCAGAGTCGTTCCTGACCGCCAAGTGCTCTTCAGTGGTGGTCGAATACCACAAAGGCATGTCGTAACCAGCGAACTCGGTGAGCTTGGCATGTTTCGCGTGATAGTCGTAGAGCTGGGTTGTCCTGGACACCGGCCTCAAGGATGCCCGACTCTATTTAAGTGGGCAAAGGCTCGGAGGGGCATTTGCTGACGCTGGTCCCGGTGACGATGCCGAGGAAGAGTGCGAAGTTCGACGTCGTAGAACTGATCGACACCAAAGTTGGGGGGAAGCTGAGGGACGGAGACGTGCTCGTGATCTCGAGCAAGTTCGTCGCCATATCGGAAGGGCGGGTGGTGAAGCTGGCCGGGGTCCGCCCGGGCGCTCGGGCGAGGGAGCTGGCCGCGGAGCACCGCATGGACCCGAGGCTCTGCGAGCTCGTCATCCGCGAGTCTGACGAAGTGCTAGGGGGGATCCCCGGTTTCCTCCTGACAAGCAAGGAGGGGTTGCTAACCCCCAACGCGGGAATTGACAAGTCGAACATAGGGCACGGCATGGTGGTCCTCTACCCGAGGAGGCCCGAAGCATCCGCGAGGAGGATAAGAGAGGAGTTGAGGTTCTCGAGGGGCGTTTCTGTGGGCGTCGTAATCTGCGACAGCCGGCTCTCGCCTACGCGCAGGGGTACGACAGGGGTGGCCGTGGCCGCTTCGGGGGTGGACGCAGTGCTCGACATGCGGGGGAGGTCCGACCTCTTCGGCAACGTCCTCAAGGTGACCTCGCAGGCGCTCGCCGACGACCTCAGTTCGGCGGCAGAGGTGCTGATGGGAGAGTCGGACGAAGCGACCCCTGTCGTGATAGTGCGAGGGGCGGGGAAGCTCCTGAAGGACGAGGAGTACCCGGGGAGTAGGTTCGCCATCCCCGCCGAAGACGACGTGTTTCTCAGGAGCCTGGGGTACAGGCACGGCGCATAGGCCTAAATCCACGCCGAGGCACAGGCACGGCGTTGACCTACGAGATTGCCTGTAGCTCCTGCGGCACGCCTCTGTATTCAGGGTTCGAC
>JAGWHE010000032.1 GCA_028866945.1 Nitrososphaerota archaeon | reverse complement strand
TGGTCGGATTGGGCGCCCGGTATCCCGATTACCTTGCGGGCGGGGGTCATCACGAGGAGGGACCTGCAGGCCCTGCAGCTGTAGTAGGAGTTGACGCCGTCGTAGGTCTTCTGCTCCCCCATGAACTCGAGCGACTCGTGCTTGCAAGGGGACACGACCTAGAGCCACCGCGGATTGGATTTAGACCTTTGGAGGGCCCCAGATGAGCCTGAGCGAGCGGGCTGCCTCGTCCCTCGAGGGGCTGGGGTTGACCGGGAGCGAAGTGAAGGCCTACGTCGCCCTGCTGAAGGGCGGGACCATGACGGCCAGCGACGTCAGCAGGGAGGCGCGGATCCCGTACTCGAAGGTGTACGATGCCCTGGAATCCCTTCACAGGCGGGGGCTAGTGGAGGAGCAGAAGAGCAGGCCGATAGTGTACACGGCGAAGCCGCCGGACACCGCTCTCGACGAGCTGCGGGTCAGGCAGGAGACCGAGCGGAAGGAGAAGGAGCAGGTGGCCCTGGAAGAGCTGATGGGCATCTATGTGAGTAGGGGGGAGCAGGAGAAGCCCGACATCTGGATCATGAGGGGGACCAACGAGATACTCTCTCGGGTCAAGAACCTGCTGCTCAACTGCAGGACGGAGCTTCTGATAGCCCTCCCATCCCAGCTGGCCCTTTTCACCGACAAGATCGAACCGCTGATGGCCGCGCTGAAGGAGAAGGGGGTGAAGTGCCTGATCCTGACTTCGACCGACTTCCCCAAGGAAGCTTCCGATTCGCTGGCGAAGTACTCCGAGGTCAGGATGAGGAAGACGATGTACGGCGGCGGGCTCATCTCGGACTCAAGGGAAGTGGTGCTTCTGCTGGGCGGTGGGGAGCAGGGGGGGCAGCCGCTGGCCATCTGGGCGTCCCATCACGGCCTGGCCAGCTTCGCGAAGGACTACTTCGAGTTCCTGTGGGAGTCGACGGGGACCACCAAGGCTTGAGCCGGGGAGCCAGGGCGGGGCCCAGGGGCGAGGAGGATGTGGTCGCCAGGCTGGGGACGGAGGCGGGGCTCTCCCGCGGGGACGCGGTCCTCTATCTGAGGCTCCTCCGCGACGGGCAGCTCCCGGCCTCCAACGCGAAGGACGCGTCGGCGCTTCTGGACAGAGGGATGGCGATCATCTCAGGGGATGGGAAGAGGGTGATCCCCGTGCATCCGAGGCTGGGGATCGCCAACCACTACAGGACCTGGAGGGAGGCGATGGTGAGGGAGATCAATGAGAGGAGGATGCGGGTCGACAAGCTGATTCTGGAGCTTATACCGCTCTACGAGGCCGCAACGGAGAAAAGCACGGGGGCGGGGGGCGGGTAAGCCTTGGCACAGGGGAACCACGAGCATGAGATCGTATTCGTCGGCATGGTCAACGTCAATCGGGACAACTACCTTCAGGGGGTGGTCGACGTATGGAGGTGCAGGGGGTGCAAGCAGCTCTTCTGCGACGACAAGAGATACGGGGAGCCGCTGAAGGCGAGCGTCGGGTTCGAGACCATCCCTGAGGACGAGGAGTGGGCGGTCCTGACCTGCACCACCATGAAGGACGTCCAGATGAACAGCCTCGGGGCCAAGCCAGGCAAGAAGATCGCCCACGCCTGCCGCGACGGCCAGGTCCTGGAGTTCGTGGTCGGGAAGGACTACTCCCTGGCACCGAGCACGGCTAACCCGATACACAGGCTTTACCTGGTCAAAGACAACGTCAACAAGAACATCGAGGCAGGGTACTACAAGCTGACGATGGTGAAGTAGGGTGGTGCTGGTCCAAAGGGCCGCGACCGCCGTCAACCTGCTCGTCGGGCTCTGGGCGGTGGTGGCCGCATGGGGGCTCGGACCAGCGTACGCTTGCCCCAGCGGGGGGTGCACCGTTCCAATCCTCCAGGAAGCGGTCCCCATAGCAGGCGTCCTCCTCATCTTGGACGCCCTCGTCTGCTTCGTGGGGCTGAGGAGCGCCTTCGTCGCCGGCGGGGTGCTATCGGCGGTCGTCGCAGCCTTCACTGCGTTCAACTGGTCTGGTCAGGGAAGTGTGGGGATCTGGGCGGGGCTCCTCGTGCTCTCGCTCGCCTCGGTGGTCCTCGACTTCCTCGCCTTCCGGCACAGGGGCCAACTGGGAGAGCAGGCCAACCCCATGAACCTGCCTGTGTTCGGCTAGACCCTGAAGTCAACGAGCTTCCCGCTGCCGATGGCATCTTGCACATGGCGTCTGAAACTCGACAGGCGGATGCCAGCCACCTCGCCTCGCGGGGTGTCCAGCAGCGGCAGGGAGCGCCTGAGCACCCCCAGGGCGACCTCCTCTTCCTGCTTCTGGTGGTGAACGAAAGCTGCGCAAACTAGGATCACCCCCTGAAGCAGGCGCTTGTCCTCCCCCTGCCTCTGCCGCCAGACTCCCTCGAGGACTTCGTGGCATTCCCAATAGCGTTCAGCATTGAAAAGAGACCTGGCCTCCCCGAAGAGGTCATCGTCGCTCCTGTGCCTGGGGGGCGCGCCGAGATCCTTGGTGAACTCGAACTCGGCGAGAGGACTGAGGGCGACTACGAAGAGGTCGAAGTCGGCCGTCGTAGGGCTGAAGACGTCAAGCTCCAGTGCGCCGTAGGAAGTCCACTTGGGGTTCCGTGGATCTAAGCCGAGGGTCCGGGCGACGGTCCTGGCGGTCTCCAGCAGGTGTTCACGGGGAACCTTCGTGGCCCTCAGCCTGACCAGGAACCTCAATGGTGGGCGCGCAGGCCTGGAATCCTTTAATGTTGAGCCTGAACTTCGGGGCTTGTGGGTGATGACCGAATTAGCTTGACGGAACAAGGGATGTCGAAGATCTTGAGTTGGGTGAACCCACGCTAGCTTCATGGGCACCACATGAGACAGGAATCACTTTATATCCGATGGAACGCGCCGCGGCTTTAGGCGACGGTCCGTGGTTGAGCTCGACCTGACGTGCAACTTGGAGGGGTTCAGACGGTTTCTGATCAGCAGCACCTGCAGGAGCTTTATCCCCGAGTCCTATCTTCGTGACCCGGAGGTCTTCCCGGAGAAGGCGGGCGACACTGGCTCGATTTATGTGGAAGCCGTCGACAAGGTCGACCTCAAGAAGATCCGTGACATCACCTTCATCAACGCGAAGGACGTCCTTGGGATAATCTACACCTCGAAGAGCGGCAATACCAAGCTGAAGTGGAGGCAGCTGAGGGGGAGGATCGGAAGGCTTTCGGGAGACGCTTCCAACAATTCCCTCGAGAACCTTTCCATGGCAAGGATCATCTCGCCTGAGGACGTGGTGGCCATAATGGCAGAGCAGGCGGGAGAAGGAGAAGAGCCGGCCCCGCCCCTCGAAGGACAGGAAGCCGAGGGAGTGGAGCAGGCTCAGCCCCAGACGGACACCCCGAACGAGTGAGCCGTTTCCAAAGCGAAAACGGAACGCAAACAGCAGACGCTGACTTTATACCCGGCCGGCTGGCGCTTTCCGCTGCAATGGGAAAAGTGAAGGTCAGCAGGATCAGCGGGGTTACAGATCCCCTGACCGGCCTGCCTGCGAAGCAGATTGAGTTGGTGGAAATCAGGGACTCGAGGAGGCCCGAGATGTTCCCCGCCAGCGACGAGGCAAGGGTGGTTCAAGGCATGATCTCCCAGCTGCAGTCCATGGGAGTGATGCCGCAGATGAGAGAGGTAGGGTACTCGAAGGTCATCATGACGTTGACGGAGTCTGAGTACGATATGCTCGGGATCAGGCTGGATGTGAACGAGGTCTACGAGCTGGAAATCCGCAACGGGTCCATCTCCCTGAAGAAGATGACCGAAGGGACCTGAAGGAGGGCGAGGAAACGGCAGGACCAAGAGTTGGCGACAGGGCCCCCGACTTCACGCTCCAGGGGCCGGAGGGGCGGGCAATCTCCCTGCACGACTACGAAGGCTCGAAGAATGTGATCATCTACTTCTATCCGAAGGACTTCACTGCCGGGTGCACGGCCGAGACCAAGACATTCGGCGAGAACTACGACGCCATACTAGACATGGGAGCAGAGATACTCGGGATAAGCTCCGACTCCTCTGAGAGCCATGGGAGTTTCGCCCAGGAGTGCGGCGCCAAATTCCCCCTTCTGGCGGACGCGGGGGGCAAGGTGAGGGAGCTGTACGGTGCGAAGTCGCCCTTCGGGCTCATCCCCGGCAGGGTCACGTTCGTGGTCGACAAGCAGGGAGTGGTCAGGCACGTCTTCTCGTCCCAGCTGAGGCCGAAGCAGCACATCGCTGAAGCCATCGAAGCCCTGAAGGCGATTTCTGGCTAGCAGAGAGCCAAGCGTCTCGTCTCATGGGGCTCGCCAACCCTTAAAGTTCGGCGAAGGCGCCTGAACAAGAGAGTCAGCCGCTTGGGAGAGCCTGAAGCCCGGAGAGGTATCCGCAGATTCCTTACCGACGGCCTCCTCGTCACCCTGTTTGTCTTCGCGGTGTTTGAGCTAAGCGTCAACACGGTCTGGGCGACGGACCACGCGACCTCGCTCACTCAGCTGGCCTACGCTCTCCTGGCAAACCACTCGGTCGCCCTGGGGCAGGCGAGCAGCACCCCCCCGTGGACCGTGGACAACTTCCACTACGAAGGACAGAACTACTCGGCACTCGCGCCGGGGTCGGCCTTCCTGGCGCTGCCGTTCATGGCAGTGGGGTTCGCGCTGGCGGGAGGGTACACGGCGTACGGGCCCGCGCTGGTCTGGTCGGGGACCTTCGTCTCCCTGACGGGCGCGATCGCAGCCCTGCTCGTCTACAAGATTGCGGGGATGTACTTCAAGCGGTCAACCTCCATATTCCTCGGAGTCGCCTTCGCCTTCTCAACCATCGCCTGGCCTTTCGCGACCTACTTCTTCCAGAGCGACGTCTCGGCGATGCTCGTCCTTGCATCGGCGTATTTCGCGCTGAGAGCCGGCCGCACCGAAGGAGTCGCCTTCGCGCCCGCGCTTGCCTGCGGCCTGGCGGCCGGCGCCGCCTTCATGGTGGACTATGTCGACGCCGTCATAGTTCCGATACTGATCGCCTTCCTGATCGTCAAGAAGTGGGGGTCGAGGCGTTCTCTGGCCGGAACCGTCACAGTCTTCATCCTCGGCCTGGTTCCGGGGTTCGCGGCGAGAGGGGCGTACAACATCGCCATCTTCGGCACCCCGTTCATGACCACGGAGCAGGCCTATGTAGGGCAGTCCATCTTTGGGAAGTTCTCTACCCCCATACACTACGGCCTTGCCCTCAACCTCGTCAGCCTTTCACGGGGGCTCCTTGCGTTCGCCCCGCTGACTATCCTCGGGTTCATGGGATACTACGACGCCTTCAGGACGAAGAAGGTCAGGACCGAGATGCTCCTCATGCTCGCAATCTTCCTCGGGATACTCCTCCCGTATTCTGCGTGGTACGACCCCACCGGTGGCCTGTCGTTCGGACCGAGGTTCATCGTCCCGGCGATCCCGTTCCTGCTCCTCCCTGCAGGGTCGATCGTTGAGCAGGCGAAGAGGTACAGGGTGCTGCTCGTCTACGCCCTATACGCAGCCGGGGCCGTGATCAACGGGATGGCGGCGTTCGTCACGGCGGTGCCGCCATCGACGGGCTTCGACGTCTCGCCCTTCACCACATACATCATCCCCAACTTCCAGACTGGGAACTTCGACAGCCTCTGGGCGTCCATCCTGGGCCACCCATGGTACGTCGGGGCGGCCCTGGTCGCTGCCCTCGGGGTGGCAGTGCCCCTGATCTGGGTGGAGGCGGTCAGGAGGAGGTCAGGACAACGCGCGGCCGTGCGAGAAGAGACCCTGCCTGGGCGTGAAGCGTGAGTGCGGCCTCCGGGATTCGGACCCGGGCGAGTGGCTCTCTCCTCTTGACGAATGGGAAGCCACTATCCTAACCACTGGATCAAGGCCGCACGACTGTCTGCCGCCAAACAGCCGCGTATAAACTGGATTGACGAAGTCGCCTGCATTGAACATTGGAGGCGGGTTACGAGCCTCCGGGATGCGAACTCCCTTACGATGGTAGTCAAGGGGGCCAGCCATTTCGGAAAGCCTCTCGCCCATGGGACGGCAGCCATTCGATGAGCCTCGCCCTCTTTGCTGAGACAGATCAAGTCGGACATCCCGAGACTGGTTGAAACATCGTACTGAAATCTACCCGGACGCCGCACTCGTCCGAACCATCCCAATCGTCCCCAAATGCCTTAAACTAAGCCGCAGAATAGCCGCTTCCAGCATGAGTGAACAACTCCTCATGAAACTCGCACCCAGGCTGAAGCGCCTTGATGAGGGGAGTTACTGGAGGGCCTACCGGGGCGGGAAGGGGAACGCCCGGACCAGCACCCACCAGCTCCTCGCCGAGCTGCTGGGGTCGCTCGGGATATCGTTCAGGGAGAACGTCGCGGTCCCCAGGACCAAGGGTCTCGTGGCTGACTTTCTCGTGAATGGGACCTCCGTCTTCGTGGAGCCGGAATTTGACCTGCGGACGCTCGCAGAGCTGGAAAAGTCGAAGACCAAGTCGATAATCATCAGGAAGGACTCGCTGAGGAGCGACAGGGAAGACCACGGCGTGAGGGTGCTGGGCCTAGGAGAAGAGGGGGGGCTCCAGACGATCTTCCTCGACGACCCATCCTTCAACTTCGACTATGCCCACATTTTGCCTAAGACCGAGAAGTGTTCGGTGATGCACGGACATACGACGAGCGTCCTGGTTGAGGTGATCGGACACCCCCTCGAAGGGATGGTGGTGGACTTTGGTGTGGCCAAGCAGATAGTAAGAGAGGCTGTGAGGGGCTTGGACCACAAGCTCTTCATCAACGAGAAGTACGTCGCATCGGTCGACCCCAAGGGCGTCTCGCTAAAGTTCGAGACCGTCCACGGCGAGTTCGCCATCAGGGCGCCCAAGCAGACCACGGTGCTGATGGCCGGGGAGGCCACCGTCGAGAACCTGGCCAAGGAGGTGCTGGAGAGGATAACCCCGAAGATGCCCGCGAACGTCACTGCAGTCGGCGTCTACGTATACGAGGGGCTGAACAAGGGGAGTCACATTCTCGCGAAGTTACATCAGGACGGTGCCCAGAAAGGACGAAGGAAGCGATAGTACTCCTTTCCGGCGGAATCGACTCGGCCACCGCGCTCTACCTCCTCAGAAAGAAGTTCCGGATCAACGCCCTCACCTTCGAGTACCACGGCATTGCAGGGCGGGAGTTGGACTGCGCCAGGGCGTTGGCCGCGGGGGCACGGGTGCACGAGCACAGGTTCGTGAGGCTCCCTGACCTCAGAGAGGCGAGCGACATACCAGGGGCGGCATTCCCGGGGCTCCCCCCGACATATATCCCCCTGAGGAACGCGATCTTCTATTCCTTCGGAGCCTCCTATGCCGAGGAGATCGGGGCGTCGGCGATCGCGGGCGGGCACAACAGTGACGACGCGGGCGTGTTCGAGGACGTCGGCCCGCGGTTCTTCTCGCACCTCCAGAAGGCACTCCGTTCGGGTTCGGCGGGGCTGAGGAAGAGCAGTCTGCAGATACTGCGCCCCTTGAAGCGGATGAACAAGGTCAGCGTCGTGAGGCTCGCGTCTTCATTGGGCGTCCCGCTGGAGCTCACCTGGAGCTGTCACAGAGACGGCCGCACCCACTGCTGGCGGTGCCCCGGGTGCGCTTCGCGCTCGCACGCCTTCTCAGAGGCCGGGGTCGAGGACCCGCTCTCGCCCGCGTCGAGGAAAATTACTTAAGGGGTGATTCGTCACTCGTGGCCTACTTGAGGAGCGAAGAAGAGGCCGTCGATGGACTAGGCTTCATCGACGCAACGGCCGACGTCCAGTCCGAATCCTCCAGAGTGGCCGTGGACGCGGGGATCGCCAACTTCAGGGTGCTCGGGATGGCCGGCAACTTCACCATGCCAGTGGAGCTCACTGTCCAGACTTCGACCGGCCTGCACAGAGGGGTTCACATGAGCCGCCTGGTGAAGGCCGCGAACGGGCGGAGGGCGAAGGGGATGGAGCAATGGCTCAGGTGGATCTGCGGCGAAGTGAATCGAACCCAGCCGGGCTCGAGCGTCACCGCCAGCTTCGAACTCCCCTACGACGACCAGTTCGCCAAGGTGACTATGAAGGCGACCCAGCGGGGGGCAATCACGTACAGGTATGTCGTCGATGGGATGACCGCGTGCCCGTGCTCGAAGAAGATGATCGGGATTGGGCATATGCAGAGGGCGGAGATGACCGTTGTCCTGAGGAGCGAGAAGGTCCTCGACTCCATGAAGGTCGTTGAGAGGATAACCGAGTGCTTCTCTGCCAGGCCGAAGGAGCACATGAAGAGGCTGGAAGAAGCGAAGAAGATCTTGGAGGCCCAGGCGAACCCGCGGTTCGCCGAAGACCTGGTCAGGGAGGGCGTGAGTAGGTTCCCGGGAGCGCTGTTCATCAGCGGCAGGTGCTTCGAGTCGATCCATGCCCACGACGCCATCGCGACCTGGTCTGCGAAGCCGGGCTGGATGCCTTCGTTCTAGGGGCTGTCTCCAGACTTAAATCGAGAATCCCCTTCCGGCGAAGGCGTTTGTCCGACCTCTATCTTGGCACCTCCGGGTGGTCCTACAATGAATGGACGGGGGTCTTCTACCCGAAGTCCTCGACGAACAAGCTGTCGTACTACTCGAAGCTGTACCAGACAGTGGAGGTCGATTCGACGTTCTACGCGTTCCCCTCCAAGGGCCTGGTGCTGGGTTGGGCGAGGTACACCCCCGACAACTTCGTGTTCTCCGTCAAGCTCCCCAGGCAGCTGACGCACGACAAGAAGCTGGCCTTGGACCAGGGCGTCGAGGCGGACCTGATACGATACCTCGGGCTGCTCAAGCCGCTGATGGCGACGGGGAAGCTTGGCCCGGTACTAATCCAACTCCCGCCGAGCTACTCCTTCGACTCGGACTTTGAGAAGCTGAAGGCGTTCCTGAACATGGCTCCCGAAGACGTCGCGTTCGCGGTCGAGTTCAGGCACCCTTCGTGGCTCAGAGAGGAGGTCTGGTCGTTCCTCCGGGGGAGGAACGTGGCGAACGTGATAGTCGACGAGCCTCTCCTTCCGCCAGACACGGTGGTGACCGCCGACTTCGCCTTCATCAGGTGGCACGGGCGAGGGAGCAGGCCCTGGTACAACTACAGGTACACCGACAAGGAGCTGGACGTGTGGGTGCCCAAGGTGAAGGAGGTGGCGTCCAGAGTGAAGAAGACCTATGGTTACTTCAACAACCACTTCCATGGCTTCGCTGTGGAGAACTCCCTCAAGGTGATGGAGAAGCTGGGAACGTCCACCCCGTCCCAGGACGAGGCGAGGGCACGCGCGACCAAGTTCATCCAGACCGGGGTGAGGGACGAAGGAGAAGGGAGCATATTGGAGTTCGTCAACAAGGAGCCAGCCAGATGAGAGCGATGTTGCTCCTGGACGGAGGCTCCCCAAAGGTCCCTCCGGAGGAGCTGAGGGCCCTCGTCAGAGGGGCAGGGTTCGAGGTAGGGTCGGCCAGGGCTGACTTCGGCATAGTGGTGGGAGGAGACGGGAGGTTCAGCAGATACGGTAGGACCGAGGACGTCCCCCTACTGTTCGTCGGCGTCAGGTCCAAGGGGATCACTGGATCGAGGGCGCAGCTCGCTAGGACGACCTACGACGAGCTCCCCGAAGCGCTCGCGAGGATCCGAGCGGGAAAGTACTCGACCGAAGAGCATCGGAGGCTGGGGGTGTTGAAGAACGGGAAGAGCATCGGGGAGGTCTTCACCGACGTCTATCTTCAGCGGGGGAACGAGAGCGCCTGCATCAGGTACAGGGTCAAGGCCACTGGGCAAGGAGTGGCCATCAGCGATGCGGCCATCGGAGACGGGGTCGTGATCACCACCAGGGCCGGGGCAACCGGCTACTACTCCTACGTCGACCGGATCAGGGGCGAATCCATGGACCCCGGGGCCTTCGCCGACGTGGGGAGGGACGAGGTCGGGGTCTGTCACATCACCCCCACTTACACGGAGCGGGAAGGGACCGGAGCCCACCCACTCAGATACAAGCTCCCCTGGGGGTGCAGGGTCGAGCTGTCTCTTACGAGGAGCGCCGACGCAAGGCTCTATGGGACCACCGACTCGAAGGCGGGCATACCAGTCTCCCTCCGGGACACCATCTCAGTCGTCCCCGGGAAGAGGGTCACCCGGGTAATCTCGTTCTGAGGGAGCAGTCAGTTCGGCTCGACGCCGGTGGCGATGTACTCCACCATTTCGCCGATGTAGGTGGCGTGGTCGGCGATGCGCTCCAGGTATCTTAGTATCAGCGTCGCCGACAGGGAGCACTTCACGTCGCCCTTCCCCTGGATCGTCCGCCTGAGGTTCTCCCTGTAGCTCGAGTCAACGGCGTCGTCCATGGAGGGGATCTTCCTGGCCATCTCCACGTCCCTCTTGGCGAAGGCGTCGACGCTCATCCGGATCATCTCCTGGGTCTTCCTCGCGGTGTCGACGACCGAGTTCCGGTCGCACTTGCTGAGGTCACCGAACATGTCGAGGACCTCGGTGATGTCAAGGGCGTAGCGCCCGTACCTGAAGAAACCGTAGGATATCTCGACGCTCGACTTCAGGAACCTCAGGTCAGAGGCGACGGGCTGGTACCGGGCGATCATCTCCATCGAGAGGTCGCTCACCTGACGATGTAGCGCGTGGATGCGGTGGGACATGTCCTTGACCCCCTCTGCCTTCCCGCCCTTGATGTATGCGTCGATGGAGGCGGACACCGCCTGCTGGGAGAGGCTCGCCATTTCAAGCAGAAGGCCGTTAATCTGCTCCAGCCCGATGTCCATGAGTCTAGGCAATCGCTGTCACCCGAACTTCCCCGTGATGTACCGCTCCGTAAGCTCCTCCCTGGGATTCTCGAACAGCCTGGCGGTCTCGTCGAACTCGACTAGCTTGCCAAGGTAGAAGAACCCGGTGTAGTCCGCGACCCGGGACGCCTGCTGCATGTTGTGGGTGACGATGATTATGGTGTAGTCGTGCTTCAGCATCGTCATCAGCTCTTCAATCTTTGCCGTCGCCGTGGGGTCAAGCGCAGAACAGGGCTCGTCCATCAGCAGCACGTCCGGCTCGACGGCAAGGGCCCTGGCGATGCAGAGTCGCTGTTGCTGCCCCCCCGAGAGGCTCGCCCCGGAGTTCCCAAGCTTGTCCTTTACTTCGTCCCAGAGATATGCGGCCCGCAGGCTTCGCTCGGCCGTCCGCTCCAGGACCTCCTTGCCTCTCACCCCGTTGAGGGTCAGACCCGCGACGACGTTGCTGAATATGGACATCGTCGGGAAGGGGTTGGGTTTCTGGAAGACCATGCCGACCCTGCGCCTTATGTCGACGGGATCAACCGACTTGTCGTAGATGTCCTTCCCGTCCAAGAGTGCCTCGCCCTCGACCGTAGCGCCTGGCGTGAGCTCGTGCAGCCTGTTGAGACACCTGACGAACGTCGTCTTCCCGCACCCCGACGGGCCCATCACCGCGGTGATTTTGTTTTCGGGGATACGCAGGTCGATCCCCTTCAGTACCATGTTGCTCCCGAAGCTCGCCTTCAGGCCCCTGGTCTCGATCTTCTCGTGAAACGGAGGCAATGAGCGGTCCGACACATCAATCTCCTCCGCCGGCCGCAATCCGAAGGTCTGTTGTCTTTCCATCTTTCCGACTCACCTAGAACTCAGCCCGGACACCGGAGAACCGTCTCCCGATAAAGACCTTGACCGTCAGATTGAGCAAGAGCATGAACGCAACCAAGAGCAGGGCGGCCCCCCACGCCGCCGTGCGCCAATCGGCGAACGGCGACAGCCCGTAGTAGTAGATCAGGTACGGAATGGACCCTGCAGGCAGGAAGAGTGACCTCGGGATGAACGGGCTGTAGAGGGCGGTGAGCAGCAGCGGGGCGGTCTCCCCGGCCGCGCGCGCCACCGAGAGAAGCACACCCGTGCCAAGCCCTGCCTTGCCCGTGCCAATCACGACCCTCAGGACGGTCTTCCACCTGGGGACACCGAGGGCCATCGACGCCTCCCTGAGGGAGACGGGGACTATCTTCAGAGATTCCTCCGTGGTCCTGGCGACTATGGGGAGCATGACGATCGCCAGGGCGATCGCACCGGCAAGGGCCGAGAAAGACCTCGTAGCAAGGACGATGATGAGATAGACGAATATCCCCAGGGTGATGGTCGGGAACTCGGCCAGCACGTCGTTGGTGAAGCTGGAGAGGAACGACAGCCTCGACTCCGGCCACTCGGAGAAGTAGATCCCGGCACCGACGCCGATGGGGACCGCAATCAGGGTGGCGAGGCCTACCATCAGCACAGAGCCCTGGATGGCGCTCGCTATCCCCCCACCAGGGACCCCAGGCGGGGTGGGGGTGTTCGTCAGGAACGCGAGGCTCATCGCAGGCGCCCCCTGGGCGACCACATCGCCGATGATCAACAGCAGGGGGACGACGGCGACTGCGACCGCTAGAAGGATCAGGCCTGTCATGAGCTTGTTGAGTGCCCGCCTCCGCCGCGAGCCCTTTGGAGTGAACGATGTCACGCCGATCTCACCTAGACCCTGTACCTCGAGGCGCGAGTCATCCGCCAGATCAGCGTGCGCGCGAATAGGTTGATCGCAAGCGCGAGCCCGAAGAGCACCAGACCGATCTCAACCATCGCCGAGGCGTAGAGGGGGGAAGTCGTCTCATTGAATTGGTTGACGATCAGAGCCGTGAGGGTGTATCCCTCTGAAAAGAGTGAAGCGGAGATCGTAGGCGCGTTCCCGATGACCATGGTCACGGCCATGGTCTCCCCCACCGCCCTCCCAAGGCCGAGGATGGTAGCCCCGAAGATCCCGGACCGGGCATAGGGAAGGACGGCCTTGCGGGTCACTTCCCAGTCCGTCGCACCGAGGGAGTACATCGCCTCCCTCTGGCTGTTGGGGACCGCGTTCAGGATGTCTCGTGAAACGGCCGAAACGGTCGGGATGATCATTATCGCAAGGATGACTCCGGCGGTGAGGACATCGGTCCCGATCGGGGTCGTCCCGAATATGGGAAGGAACCCGAGGTAGGCGTGCAGGGGGCCCTCCACGTAGTTCTTCATCGCCGGGGCGAGGAAGAAGAGGCCCCAGAGTCCATAGATCACGCTCGGCACCGCCGCCAGCAGCTCAACGAGTGAACCCAGCGCCGGCCCGATCAGCCGCCGCTCCTTGGCCCTCTCCGAGAGGAAGATGGCGACCCCAAGGCTCACCGGGAGCCCGATGAGGAGGGCGAGGGCAGAGGTAAGGACGGTCCCGAATATGAAAGGGAGGGCGCCGAAGACCTCGTGCACCGGGTCCCATGTCGTCCCTACCAGAAACCCGAAGCCGTAGGTCACCAGGCTGAGGCGCGAGTTGTAGACGAGCTCCACCCCGAGGAAGAAGAGCAGGATGACGATGCCGGCTGCCGCGGCTGCGACGGCGGACTTCAGGAGCGCATCGCCCCTTGAGCGGTGGGCCGACTTCGTGGCGCGGAGCGGCTCGGGGTTCAATCGCTACCGGCACCACCTTCAATCATAAAAGAGAAAGGGGGGATCCCGCCTTGCGGCTAGGATCCGGAGAGGACTGGCGTACCGTTGTAGGTGACTGATGCGAGAGCGGCGTTGTCCAATGCCAACACGCTTGCTGGCAGGGCCGGATAGCCTACCTTGATCCCGGCGTTCTGGCCGTGGTTGACCACCCATGAAATGAAGTTGATGGTGGCTGTGGCCTGGGCCTGAGATGTCCCCGCGTAGGAGGCGCTCAGGTTCTGGTAGACCAGGAGGTAAGTGAATGTCGTGATGGGGTAGATGTAGTGATCTGCCGAGTCGTTGAATATGTTGTTGACTATGGAGAAGCCCGTCCAGTGCGCGCTGCTCGCCGGCAGTCCTGCCTTTACTCCGGCGTTCACCGCCTCCTGGATGTTGGTGAGGTTCGCAAGGATGAAGTTCCCCGCGTGGTTCTGCACGGTGCCGTAGTTGATGGCGCCTGGGTTGGTGATCTGATAGGCGATTTCCAGGGGCCCAATCGAGTACTGGTTGTTGGAAATGCACCCTGCCACGCCCTCGTTGCCTTTGCACCCGATGCCCGTCGGCCAGTTCACCGAAGTGGCATATCCCACCTTGGTGGCCCACTGCGAGTTGGAGTTGGCGAGGTAGTTCGTGAAGGTGTACATGGTCCCGCTTCCGTCAGACCTGTGGATTACGGTGATTGCGTGGGCCGGGAGGGTGACGTGGGGGTTCAGGGCGACAATCGCCGGGTCGTTCCATTGGGTGATAGTGCCCAGGAAGATCTGTGCCAAGAGGTTGCCAGTGAAGTTGAGATGAGTGGCGGAAGAGATGCCCGGGATGTTGTAGGCAGGGACGACCGCGCTGTCCGACTCGGGTATGGTCAGGAGGGTGGATCCGCTGGGAAGTGACGAGTACTGCGCAGCCGAGAGGGGCGCGTCGCTCGCGCCGAAGTTGACCGTCCCGGCAGTTATCTGAGCGATACCCGCGCCGCTTCCGACGCTGGCGTAGTTCACCTGGATGTTTGGCTGCACCTGAGTGTAGGCGAAGGT
>JAGWHE010000003.1 GCA_028866945.1 Nitrososphaerota archaeon | reverse complement strand
GTGGACGACATGCTCACCAAGCTCAGAGCCAGGCTGTCGCCTTAGGCGAAAGGCGTTTAACCCCTGAACCCGCGGCGGGCTCCAAGATGAGAGACCCCACTTCTTTCCTCAGGCAAGAGTACGACGACCTGGTCCGCCAGGAGCTCGACTGGAGGCTGAGGATACTCGGCGGGCCGAGCACCCCATGGTGCCTCGTCGACGGGAAGAAGGTCCTGATGTTCTGCTCTAACAACTACCTCAGCCTCAGCAACCACCCGAAGATCAAGGAGGCTGCCATACAAGCCGTGAAGTCCCACGGCGCCGGCTCGGGGTCAGTAAGGCCCATAGCCGGGAATATGGACATCCACGTCGAGCTCGAGCGCCGGCTCGCGAAGTTCAAGGGCGCCGAGGCCTCGCTCGTCTACCAGACCGGCTTCGCAGCCAACGCCGGGCTGATCCCACAGCTCGCCGGCAAGGGGGACCTGGTCGTGAGCGACGAGCTCAACCACGGGAGCATCATCGACGGAGTCAGGCTCTCCGCGGCCGAGAGGAAGGTGTACAAGCACGGCGACGCCGACGACCTGGCCAAGGTCCTCGATGAGGCTGAACGGGCCTCTCCTGCGTTCAGGCGCATCCTGATAATCACCGACGGGGTGTTCTCCATGGACGGCGACATCGCCCCGCTCGACAAGGTGGCGGCCGTCGGCGCGGAGCACGGCGCAATGGTTTACGTCGACGACGCCCACGGCGAGGGGGTCCTTGGCAGCGGAGGGCGCGGGATCGTCTCCCACTTCAATCTCTCAAGGGAAAAGGTCCAGGTCGAGATGGGGACCTTCTCGAAGGCGTTCGGGGTCGTCGGAGGCCACGTCTCAGGCTCGCGGGACCTGGTCAACTTCGCCTACAACAAGTCGAGGACCTGGCTCCTCAGCGGGTCCCATCCGCCTGCGGTAGCCGCCGCCTGCCTGGCTGCCGTGGACGTCCTGGAGAACGAGCCCCAGCACGTCCAGAAGCTCTGGGACAACACTCGGTACTTCAAGAAGGCGATGCGCGACCTCGGCTTCGACATCGGCAAGAGCGAGACTCCCATCACCCCGGTCATGGTCGGAGAAAGCGGCAAGGCGAAGAAGCTCAGCTCCAGGCTCTTCGAGATAGGCGTCTTTGCCCTCCCAATCGTCTATCCCATGGTGGCCCAGGGGAAGGCGAGGATCAGGACCATCATGAACGCGGCACTCACGAAGGACGACCTCGACTTCGCCATCAGGGCCTTCGAGACCGCGGGGAAGGAGCTGGGCATCATCACGGGCAAGGGCGCGCCCTGACAAGGGAGCCATCCGCGCACCCGGGAGGCGGCCAGCCTTGACCTACAGGTTCCTCCCCGACATCGCCCTGGCAGACGTCGCGTTCGAGGCTGAGTCGGATACCGCAGCCGGGCTGTTCGAGTCCTGCGCCATGGCTCTGACCGACATAATGGTGGATCCCAAGACTCTCAAGGCCACGGTCGACAGAGAGTTCTCTCTCGACTCCGGCGACCTTGACCGGCTCCTCTACGACTTCCTGACCGAGCTCATCATCGCGAAGGACGTCGACTCTCTCCTGTTCAAGGAGTTCTCCGTGAAGATCGGCACAGGCGGGGGGTCGCTCAAAGCGGAGGCGAAGGGGGAGCCCATCGACAGGGAGCGCCACGGGCTCAGGAACGACGTGAAGGCTGTCACAATGCACATGTTCGGGGCGAAGCACGAAGGGGCATTGTGGAGGGCCACCGTGGTCCTCGACATCTAGCCTCCGGGCTCCAAACGCTTTAAGAGGCGAAGGCGGCCAAGCCGAAATCGGGGTTCCGCGTGGCACAGATCAGCTCCTTCAAGCAGGTGTCCGACGTCTCCTGGGAGATACCCGAGTCCTACAAATCGGGGATGAGGGTTCCTGCGAAGATCTACGCCACCCGCAAGCTCCTGGAAGGGATGGACGCCGGTGTCATCGAACAGGTCACGAACGTCGCCTGCCTCCCTGGGATTGTGAGGTCGGCCTACGCCATGGCGGACGCGCACTGGGGCTACGGGTTCCCCATAGGGGGAGTGGCGGCGTTCGACGTTGAGAAGGGGGTGATCTCCCCAGGCGGCATCGGGTTCGACATCAACTGCGGCATGAGGCTCATCAGGACCAACCTCCGCTTCCCGGAGGTGAAACCGAAGATCAAGGACCTCGTGGACCTCATCTACCGACTGGTCCCGGCGGGGGTCGGGGTCAAGGGGTTCGTGAGGGTCAGCGACGCCCAGTTCGACGAGATCATGAAGTACGGGGTGAAGTGGTGCGCCGAGAACGGCCACGCCTGGGCGGACGACCCGGCACACGTCGAGGAGGGGGGATACATCAAGGGGGCCGACCCGTCCAAGGTCAGCCGCCAGGCACGGAGCAGAGGGATAGACCAGCTCGGCACCCTCGGCTCGGGGAACCACTACCTCGAGATCCAGGTCGTGGACCCGGCGAGGCACTTCGACACGAAGCTCGCCAAGAACTTCGGCATCGTGGAGGACGACCAGGTCATGGTGATGGTGCACTGCGGCAGCAGGGGCTTCGGCCACCAGATCGGGAGCGACTATCTGAGGGTCTTCGACGGCGCGATGAAGAAGTACGGCATCGAGGTCAGGGACAGAGAGCTGGCCTGCGCGCCCTTCTCGTCCAAGGAAGGCAAGGACTACTACGGCGCGATGGTCTGCGCCGCCAACATGGCCTTCACCAACAGGCAGATCATAGTCCAGAAGGTGAGGGAGGCGTTCTCCAAGGTCTTCCACAGGGATGCGGAGGCGATGGACATGCACCTGATCTACGATGTGTGCCACAACGTCGCCAAGGTGGAGAGCCACGCCTACGACGGGGCGAGGGCGGACGTCCTCGTCCACAGGAAGGGCGCCACCAGAAGCTTCGGCCCCGGCCACCCCGACATCCCTGCGCCGTACCGTGAGGTCGGGCAGCCGGTGATAATCGGGGGTTCGATGGAGACCGGGTCGTATCTGCTAGTCGGGACGCAGAAGGCCATGGAGGAGACCTTCGGGTCGACTGCCCACGGCTCGGGGAGGACGATGTCCCGGACCGCGGCCAAGAGGGAAGTGAGGGGGGCGGAGCTTCAGAAGCGGATGATGGAGAAGGGGATCTACGTCAAGGCGGCTACCATGGACGGGCTTGCCGAGGAGGCGGGCATGGCGTACAAGGACATCTCTGAGGTGGTCGAGACCATGGACAGGGCCGGCATATCGAAGAAGGTCGTCGCGCTGAGGCCCGTGGGGAACATCAAAGGGTGAGATTGAGTGCCTGCGATACATTTCCCGGCTGACCCGCTCGGCGTCCTCGTCTATGTCGTGGGCCTCCTTGTCCTCTGGGTGGTGGTCTCCATACCGGTCTACTTCGCAGGCAAGATGGTAAAGGGAGGACAGGCTCACTTCGGCGAAGCGATGACTGCGACCCTGGGCGGGGTCGTGGTGTACTACATCGTCTACTTCGTCGTCGCCATAGCGCTGGGCGCGGTGGTCGGACCCTCGGCCGGGGTGATCGCTCTCCTGCTAGGATTCCTCGCCTGGCTGGCGGTCTTCAGGGGGACCTTCCACACTAGCTGGCTGGGAGCCCTGGGGATAGTGGTCATGGCATGGATCATACTGATGGTCCTGGACTTCCTGCTCGTCGCCCTCTTTGGGGTGACTTTCCCCAGCTTCTACCCGTTCTGAGGTCAGCCTATGTAGGCCGGTCGCTGCTCGCGCCCTGACTGCGGAGCGGCTTCCCTCGACTGCTCGGCCATGGCCTGCAACTGGCTGATTACCTTCTGGGTCTCTTCTGCCTTCTCCTTCAGCTTTGAAGTGTCCACGGTCAACCCCACCACCTTCGACAGGAGTTCCAGCACCGCCTTCGAGGCGCCTGCGTCGACCACATACCCGGACGTCTCGCCGAGGAGGCACGCGCCCTCCAGCCCCCGCAGAGCCGCTATCCCTGTGAGGAGCCCGTTCATCCCGCTTATCCCGCCGTCCTTCATCAGGTTCGCCCCCTTCTCGGCGAGTGAGTGGGCCATGTCCTTGGAGGTCCCCGCGCCGTAGACCTTGGGGGTGTCAGAGAAAGACCCCGTGATGTAGGCCGCGAGGGTGTACACCTCCTTCACCCCGCACTTCTTGACGAACTTGACCACCGCGTCTGAGAGCTCATATTCCCCCTCCGACGTCGTCGGCTGGGCGTCGGCGGTGAAGACGAAGACCCCCCTCCCCTTTGCCTGACCGAAATAGAGCTCAGCCTTCGGGGGGTCGACGGTCCCGTCCTCCTTGACGCTCACCTGGGGCGGGAACGTCGCGCTGGAATACTCCACCACTTTCTTCAGCTTCATCGAGCTAACGAGGTGATCGGCGGCCAGCTTCCCTACGTATCCGCTCCCCGGCAGGCCGCAGATCAGCACCGGATCCTTGGCCTTCGGAACCTCGATGACGCGCTCCGTCACAACCTTCCCTTCCGCGTGGCTCAACCCTGGTACTTCCTCGCGAGCTTCTCTCCAAGGTCGACCAGCTTCCCCTGGTCCATCACCCTGATCGACGTCTTCAGCCTGAACCTCATCCCCAGCTGCCGGAAGATCGAGAGCAGCTCCCCGCCGGCTATCTTCTCGGTGAGCCTTCCGCCCCTGATCATCCCCGCCAGCTCCGTAACCAATCTCTCCGTCTCCTTCGGGTAGAACGAATAGGCTGCATCCAGGACCTCGTCTCCTCTGTCGTACAGCACGCCCTCCACGACCTGCCTGTCGGTCTTCTCGACCTTGGGCTGAGCCGTCGCCCTGAGCTTCCTCCTGAGCTCCTCCATCTTGCGCTGCTCCAGGAGCTTGAGGTCCGTGTCGTCTTCCATGTTCTTGCCGGCACCGCTTTCAGTCGGCATAAAACGCTTGCTGACTGGTGGCTACAGCTTGTCGGGGCTAGACCCGAAGTGACAGCCGCGTAGGCCTATGGCTGCGTGATCTTGATCGACTGGGTGGGGCAGCTCGTCTCGCACGCCATACAGAAGATGCAGTCCATCTCCCTTACGGGCTCCGACTTGTCGCTCCTGTAACCGTTCCATTCTTCGCTCCCCTGCTCCAGTACCTTGTCCTTGCCCGTGCCCGCCTGGCCGGGGTTGAGCAACCACTCGAAGACAAAGACGGGACAGACGTCCATGCAGACCCCGTCGGCTACGCAGGACTCCCAGTCCACCGCGACCTGGCTCCCATGGATCCCATTGGCTGTCGGGTAGGGCTTCGCCTCCCCGTCCATCCTGCTTACTCCTGCTGCCCTGATCTTGTGCCCGTTGTGCTCTCCCGTCACCGGGAACTGGTCTGGCTTCGAGAGGAAGTTCGGGTCGATCGGCGCTGACTTGTAGCCTACATCGCGGGTCAATGTCTGTCGATAGGTCGCCCTCTTCGGGTGGTTATAAGTTTAGTCGTGAGTTTTCAGGACTTCGAAACTCCCATCCGTCCCGAGCTTGTACACAGTGATGGGTTTGAATGTGAATATCCCGACCTCGGCGACTCCCGGCGTGGATTTTATCCTGACCTCCAGGTCCCGAGGGTTGTCCGCCGGCTCAAAGAGCGTGTCGAGTATTATGTTCCCGTTCTCGGTGAAGTAGGGATACCCCTTCGGCATCAGCCTCTCCTCCGGGACCCCGCCCAGCATCGACAGCCTGACCTTGGCGCTCTCCCTCGCCATCGGGAAGACCTCCACGGGGACCCGCACCCCATTGTCGCAGAGCCTCCTCACGAATTTGTTCTCGGCCGCGACTATGACCGTGCTCCTAGCGCTCCCCATCACCACCTTCTCTTTCAGCAGGGCGCCTCCTCCGCCCTTGATCAGGTTCAGCCCCTGGTCCACCTGGTCGGCCCCGTCGAGCACGAGGTCCACGCCGCCCTTGAACGGGGCGAGCTCGATGCCGCACCTCGTGGCGACCATCTCGATCTGCGTTGACGTCGGCACCCCCGCGACCGTCTTGGTCTTTGCAAGCACCAGCGGGGAGAGCTCCTCCAGGAGGGTTGCGACTGTGGAGCCGCTCCCGAGACCGAGCACAGTCCCAGGGTGGATTGACTTGGCGAGCTCCTTGGCCACCCCTTTCAGAGCGTCCCTGAGCCTGTCCATCAGCTTTCCTGCTGTTTCTTGTCGATGTCTATCTGTTCCAGCCGCGTGAGCGCGTCCATCACTTCGTCTCTGATCTCCTTGACCCTCTTCTCCGACTCGCTCATCTCCGGCTTCGCCCTGCGCTCGACTGCCCGCTCAAGGTCGGTCCCCCTCTCGACCTTGGGTGCCACCGCTTCCTTCTTGGCGGGCTGGGGGGCTGCCGGGCCGAGCCGCTGCTTCGCGGCGTCGAGGCGTACCTCTATGTTCTGTATCTTGGTCTCGAAGAGCGTGACGAGCTCGTTCCTAAGTCCCTCGAGCTCCCCCACTTCGACCACCAGCTCGACATCCTTCATCTTCGCCTGGAGGTCCTTGATCTGGTCGCTGTAGCGCTTTGAGATCATCTCCCTCTCTTCCCTGGTGATCCTGCCCTCGCTCTCCGCCTCGTAGAGCTTCATCATCGCGGATGAGAGAAGGTCTCTTTCGACCATGATGGTCCTCATCTCCCTGCGCGACCTGTCCAGCTCCGTGGTGGTCACCGTCACCTCCGTCGACCTTGTGCCTGGCTCCGGCCGGGAGACGACCACCTTCTGCTCCTTTGGCCTCGTGTAGAACACTGCATAGGCCGCGACTCCGCCGAGACCGAGCCCCACCGCAGCAGAAATCGCTATGGTAAGGACATCAACCATGTGCCTATTCCTTGCCGCTGCTCCGGCGCCTTCGGTATAAAAGTAGATTCGGGAGGCGAAGATCGCTGAGCTGATGCGTCCGTGTCTCGACCGGGACTCAGGACGGCGGCGGCGAGATCATGATGATGTTGTCCCCCCGGACGATCAGCGTCCCGAGGGAGTTCGACTTGCCGTCCTCGGCCACCTCCTCGGCCTTCTCAAGCGCGAGGTTCATGTGCTGGTCGAAGCCTTGGAGGTTTCCTCTGATGACCTTTCCTCCCTTCAGCTTGATGAGGACTACCAGCCCCATGCTGGACTCGAGCTCTTTGACGGCCATGTCGACTGACAAGTATCTGTCTCGAGCCAGCCATCCGAATTCATTTATTTAAGCAGTCATCCGGTTCATCCCAGTTGAAGAAGTGGGTCCTTTCCAGGCGCGACTCGGTCGAGATGATCCAGAAGATCGAGTCCTCGCTGGGCATTTCGCTCAACCTCTCGAAGTCGGCTCAGGCCGCGTGCGTCGAGCCCGAGGAAGGGGTCGTCTTCGTCACGCTCGACGGGCTCGAGTTCGTCCAGGCCGGGGACTCGTTCTTCCCCTACCTCGGGTCCCCGGGGGCCGTCGCCCTCTTCCCCTCCGCCATGGTCGACGAGGGAGCAATCAGGTTCCTCCTCAACGGCGCGGACGTGATGAGGCCCGGCATACGCAAGCTGGACGACTGGGGCGCCGCGGGGAGGATCGTCGTGGTCAAGGAGGAGAAGAAGGGCAGGGCCATCGCCGTCGGGCCGTCCGCTGTCACGGGGCCGGAGGCCGCGACCATGACCAAGGGGAGCTGCATCAAGAACTCGCACCACGTCGGGGACAGATTCTGGAACGCGCACAAGGCGATCTGAGCCGCGTCACTTTCGGCGACCCCTCTCCTTATAACCTGAGAACGGTTTTTCCGATTTCTGAACAATTCTCTACTACTCGGTCTAACTAATTCATGACCGTGATACAATTGCGAGCGCGCCCTATGCTTAATAATAGCTGAGAGGCCAGGAGAGACAACACAAAAATGTCTGGAATGATGCAAGAGAGGAAGCTCGAAGGGCAGAACAAGGAGATCCTCCTGAAGGCGCTGGCGCTGAGGAGCATCGAAGACCTGCCCAAGATCCAGGAAGACGTTACCAACAAGACCATAGTCATCCTGAAGGTGACCCCGCTGGCCCAGAAGAGCCTCGAGGAGCTGAAGTCCTCGGTAGAGCAGCTCTATGAGTTCGCCACGTCTGTCGGTGGGGACATCGCCAGGCTCGGGGACGAAAGGGTCGTGATAACTCCGCCCGGCGTCAAAATCTGGCGCGGCCTGCAGTAGGCCTGTCTAGTAGACTCTGATCGCTTCCTGCACCGCTGGATGAATCGCAGGGATCCTGTATATCCTTTGGATGGCGTAGGCCAGGTTCTCGGTCTTCCTCTTCTCTCCATGGTTGACCAGCACCAGCTGCAGCTTCGGCCTCACCTTCCCCACGAAGCGCACGATCTGGTTGTAGTCGCTGTGGCCGCTGAACCCCTCGATCTTCTGCACCGACGCTTTTACGTCGACTATCTTGATCTTGCCGTCGATCCCCATCAGGCTCGCCTGGCTCCCACCGTCGAGGACCCTGCGGCCTATGGTCCCCTGGACCTGGTAAGACACGAAGAGTATCTTGTTCTTCTCGGAGGGCGCGAGGTGCTCGAAGTAATCCAGGACCGGCCCCCCTTCAAGCATGCCTGAAGTGGCCATGATGATCGCCGGACCCTCTCTGTACGCCTCCTCCCTGTCGCTCGGGTGCTCGACCTCGGTGAAGTACTCGGACTGGAACGGGTTGACCCCCTCCTCGAGGATCTTAGCCCTCAGCTCCCTCGAAAGATAGTCAGCATAGGATACGTGTATCGCGGTCGCCTCTGAGATCATCCCCTCGGTGAAGACCGGGGCCTCGACCAGGACCTTGTTCCTCATGTACTGGTCTATGACCAGCAATATCTCCTGCGCCCTCCCCACGGCGGGGATCGGGATCAGCACCTTCCCTCCGTTCTTCAAGATCCCGTTGATGGCGTTGACGAAGTTCATCTCCACCTCTTCGCGGACTGGCATGATGTCCTCCTTGTTGCCGTAGGTGCTCTCGGTGATGAGCGTCTCCACCCTCGGATAGTTCCAGGTGGCCGAGTCGAAGAGCTGGGTCCTCCCGTACTTGTAGTCCCCGGTGTAGACTATGTTGTGGGCGCCGTCCCCGATGTGCAGGTGCACTGTGGCCGAGCCCAGGATGTGCCCCGCGTTGTTGAAGACTAGCTTGATGTCAGGCGAGATGTCGGTCACCATCCCATAGGGGAGCGTGATGGCGTGCTGTATGACGTCGCGTATGTCCTTCTGGTCGTAGATGAGGCGCCCCCCCTCGATCTGGGCGATCTTCACGAAGTCGTTCTGAAGGAGCGTCATCAGGGGCAGGGTCGGCTCGGTGCAGTAGACCGGGCCCTCGTAGCCGTACTTGTACATCGCAGGGAGGAACCCCATGTGGTCGAGGTGCGAGTGGCTGATCACTATGGCGTCAAGGTCGTTGGGGGAGATGTCTGCCCAGTCGAGGCGCGGGTATGCGTCCCAGGTGTTCCTCGACCCTGGATGTATCCCGCAGTCCAACATGACCTTGCTCTCAGCCGTCTCGACCAAGATGCACGACCTCCCCACCTCCTGGAACGACCCCAGGGTCTTGATGGTGACGTGCTCTTCGGACGCCATCCTCGGCCTGAAGATGGACTCCCCGAGCTCGCGCAGGAACTTCTCCCTCGCCTCGCTCCCTGCCTTGAGGGCGAAGTACACGTTCTGGATCGCTGTGGACTTTATGTGAGGCGCCCTCCTGACCTTCACCTTCCACCCCGTCTGCTCCATCAGGCTCCCCAGGTCGAACCCCGCCTCCTGAGAGAGTAGCCGGGGGTTCTGCGCCTCCACCGTTATCTCTCCGAGGGCGTCGTCGAAGAAGTAGTTGGACGCCCCGGCCTCGGGCGGGATCATCCTGTCCAGGACCTGCCTGGCGTCGCTCTCCTGTTTCCTGATCGACTTCTCGGTCCGCGTGACGACGCGCTTCTTGAGGGAGTTGACTATCTCAGAAATGACGTAGCTGTTCTTGTGGAGGTACGCCGGGTTCTTGGTGTAAAGGGCCAACCGGGGGCCTTCATACTCGATCCGGGTGATCTGAGCCTCCGCTGGGATGTTGTTCAGAATAGCGCTCATCAGGCTTACGCCGTTGGCTTTCTGTTCCAAGACTAATTGTTAGATGTGAACTGGGCCAGGAGCTTGTCCTTCTCGGCCTCGCTCAGCTCCCTGAACCCCTCGCTGTCGAGGATGGCCACGTCGAAGTGGTCTCCGGTCGCCACGTTCCTTCTCGTCGCGGCGATGATCGCCTTCGCTGCCAGCGGGTACCCCTTCGCGGTGGGCATCCCCTCCTTGAACTCCGCCTCCAGCACGCCGTAGGCTACCGGCGAGCCGCTCCCCGTGGCTATCATCTTCTCCTGGTTCAATGACCCGAATATGTCCACGTTGAACAGCCACCCTCCGCTCCTGTCGATCCCGCCCACAAGCACGTCCGCGATGTATGGGTAGTACCTCGAAGAGAAGAGCATGTTCGACACCACCTGGGCCGCCGCCTTCACCGGCATCGGCCGACTCTTCTCGATCCTGTACAGGTTGCAGTAGTACTTCAGCGTGTCAACCACGTTCTGTGCGTCCGCCACGCCCCCCGAAATCGTCATGGCGATGTTCTCGTCGATCTTGAGCAGTTTCTTCCCCCTCTTGTGGGCGATGAATCCGCCGGCGGTCACCCTGGTGTCTGTCGCCAGCACGACGCCGTCAGAGCAGACGAGCCCCACCGTCGTGGTCCCGTGATACACCGCCGACGCGGCGGTCTTCCTCCCCACCTGGTTGAAATCTCTCGACATGTCTACAAACCTCTCAGGACGGACAAAATCTCGCGGGCTCCCGTTAGTTATTTAATCTTTCCAAGGGCAGGGCGCCAGAATCGGCCCTCTCATCTTGACCCCGCAGTGGCCTTAAATCACGACATCGCCGCCTGCGACTCGTGGACCCCGTGTACCACCTGATGGAGCTCCCGACGAAGGTGCTCATCGGCGACGGCGTCATCTCCAAGCTGGGAGAGTTCGTCAGCGACTCCACCGGGGGGAAAAAAGTGGTCATTTCGAGCGGCTCCAACGTTGCCGCCAGGGTGAGGGACGCGGTCGACTCCGCCCTGGGGGGCGCCCCCGTCTGGGTCGAAGTCACGGCCGCCGACACCGCCAACGTCCAGAAGGTGATGTCCTCGGCAGGAGGCTCAGGATGCATCATCGGGGTCGGCGGGGGGAAGAGCGTTGACGTGGGTAAGCTTGCCGCCTTCAGGCTACACCTCCCCTTCTACTCCGTCCCGACCAGCGCCTCCCACGACGGAATCTCAAGCCCGTTCGCCTCGCTGAAGGGGCTCGACAGGCCCTACTCGGTCATGGCCAAACCTCCGGTCGGAATCCTTGCGGACATCGGGGTGATCGCTTCGGCCCCGCGGCGGCTCCTCGCGGCCGGCTGCGGGGACCTGGTCTCGAAGCTAACCGCGGTCAAGGACTGGCAGCTGGCCCACAGGGTCACGGGGGAGTACTACGGGAGCTACTCCGCGAGCCTCGCGCTCATGAGCGCAGCCGTAGTGCTGGAGCGGTCGCGCGCCCTCGCAAAGTTCGAAGTGGACGGGGTCAGGGACCTCGTCGAGGCACTCATCAGCACCGGAGTGGCGGCCGGGATCGCCGGGAGCTCCAGGCCCTGCTCCGGCTCGGAGCACCTCTTCAGCCACTACCTGGACATGGTGGCGCCCGACGCGGGCCTGCACGGAGAGAAGTGCGGCATCGGTACCATCATGATGGCGAAGCTCCATGGCATCGACTGGAAGAGGGTGAAGTCAGCCCTGAAGAACGTCGGAGCCCCCGTGGAGGCCTCCCAAATCGGCGTCGACGACTCCCAGGTGATCCAATCTCTCATGAAAGCGAGCTCCATCCGCCCAGACAGGTACACCATCCTGTCTAGGAAGAAGCTCAGCAGGAAGGCGGCGACCGCCCTGGCGAAGTCTACCGGGGTTATCTAGGAACTCTGGCTGGCGGCTTCGGCCTTCTTCTTGCGCGGCTTCGGCGCGTCCACGGCCGGGGTCTCTCCCTTTGACTCCTGCTTCTTCGGCTGAGCCTTTTCGTTGGAGAACCTCTCCGTGAAGGTCAGCTCCTTCAGCGACGGGATGAACTTGAACACGTCGTTGGCGATCCCCCTCTTGATTATCTGGAGCCCTTCGACCAGGAATAGGTCCTCGGGGATCGAAACCGTCAGCGCCTCGTTCGCCATGGTGAACGTCGCCTTGCTCCCCTCTCCCGCCAGCCTGCGGTCGACGAGGGCGCGCACTTTGTCGTCTTCAGTCTCCACCCTCTTGAGCACCTCGAAGTCGTACACGATGGACTTGCCGGCGAGCCTATGGTTGAAGTCGACCTGGGCCCTGCCAGAGCCGATGAACCTGACGGTGCCGACCCTGTTGTCTACGTCGACCGAGTCGCCAATGGAGAGCTCGTGTTCCCTGTCCCCGAACTTCCTCAGGGGCATCATCCTGAGCTGCGTAGGGTCCCTGTTGCCGAAGGCCTTGTCGGGCGGGAGTTCGATTTCCTTCTTGTCGCCGACCGATAGCTTCGCCACCTCGGCGTCCAGCCCCGAGATCAGCCACCCCTCCCCTACTGCGACCAGCCTCGGCTCATACTTCCTCGACTCCTCGAATATCTTCAGCTTCTTGGCCTCGGACTCGACCGTGGACTCTATCCCTTCCCCGGTATCCTTCACCCGGGCCGTGTAGTTGGCGAAGATGAGCGTGCCTTTCTCGAGGGTCATCGTTTTTGACCGGCGCCAGTCTTGGGTTTAAAGACTTTCAGTTGCGGAAACCCGCCATCGTCTCCGAGATAGCCTTGAGCGTGGTGGAGACGTACCCCTCGTTGATCTGCCCCATGCACCCGACCCTGAACACCTTCCCCGCGAACGGGCCGAAGCCCCCCGCTATCACGACCCCTTTGTCGTGCGCCAGGGCCTTCCTGAACTTCGCGTCGTCGACCCCCTGAGGATAGTAAGAGGCGACCACCGTCCTCGACCTCACCGACTTCTCGGCCACCGCCTTCATCCCCATCTTCGCCAGCCCGTCGTACAGGAGCCCTGACATCCTTTCGTGCCTCTCCACCCTCTTGGCGAACCCCTCCTCCAGCAGCTCGCCGAGCGCCTCGTCCAGGGCGTAGTATAGTGGCAGGGCCGGGGTGAAGGGGGTCTCTCCCTTGGCTCCGTACTCCAGGTATCTCGGTATGTCGAAGTACCTTGTCTTCGGGGGCGAGCTCTTCAGGAATTCGGCCACCCCCTTGCTCAAGGAGAGCAGGGCCAGCCCGGGCGGGGCGGCTATGCACTTCTGGCTCCCAGTGATGCAGACGTCGACCCCCCACTTGTCCACCGGTATCGCGTACCCTCCCAGGCTGGATATGGCGTCGATCACAGCGAACGCCCCGTGTTCCTTAGCGAGCCTGGTCGCCTCCTCGATGTAGGGCGCGGCGACCCCGGTGCTGGTCTCGTTGTGCACCAGGTACATCGCCTTGAACCTCCCCTGCTTGTCCATGGCCGCCTTCAGCTCGTCTGTGGTCGGGACCTTGCCGAACTCAGAAGTGACCCTGACCGCCCTCCCGCCGGCCATCTCGACCGCCTCGGCCAGCCTCGTGCTGAACTCCCCGAACACCGGCACCACGGCGACGTCCCCGGGGCGGATGATGTTCCACACCGCCGCCTCTACCCCTCCCGTCCCGGAGGACGACAGCACCACTACGTCCCCCTCTGTCTGGAAGAGGTGCCTCGTCTTCTCGAGGACCCCTTTGTAGAGCTCCCTGAAAGCGTCCCCCCTGTGGTTGATCACGGGCCCCAACATTGCCCTCATGACGCGCTCGGACACGTTCGTCGGGCCAGGTAGCATTATCAGCTTCTGCTTATCCATGGGCACCACCCGTAAGGTCCTTGCGCATAAGCGCTCTCACCCGCTCCACGCCTCCGAACTTCTTCACCATCTTGGCCACCTGTGGGGGCACGAGGCTCTCCCAATCCTTCCGCTCAAGAATCCTATCCCTAACGTTCGTGGCCGAGTACCTGCTCCTGTCGAGGTACGGGACGGCCTTCACCTCCGTGCCTTCCTCCTTGAAGAGGAGGAACGTCAGAGCGTCGTTGGTGAAGACGACGTCGAAGCCGGGGACCATCGACTCCAGCGTCGACACCCAGAGGGAGTGCGAATCGGCGTCTGGGATCGGCACCGCCATCCACTTCGCCGGGTCGACCTTGTTCCCGTCGAGGGCGCTCTTGATCATGGCTATCCTCTCCCCTGCCGTGAACGGATTGTCCCTTTCGTGGCTGCGCTGAGCGGATCCCACCACCACGTACAGGTAGTCCACATGGCCGAGGGCGTACCTCACCGCTTCGAGATGCCCCAGATGGAAGGGCTGGAAGCGGCCCACCAGCAGACCAACCCGCATCCGAATCGTTTCGCTGGCGCCCCCTGGGCTATTTAAGACAGCCCGCACAGCGCTTTATCCTCCTCATCCTTGGCGGGGCCGTGGACCCGGTCGAGGTCGACGGATCGCAGGGAGAGGGCGGAGGACAGATCCTCCGCACCGCGGTCGCGTTTTCAGCGATCAGGCGGGCGCCGGTCCGCATCGTAAAGATCAGGGCCGGGCGCGACGTCCCGGGTCTGAAGCGGCAGCACGTCTCGGCCCTCAAGGTCCTCGCCTCGGTTTTCGGGGGGGAGCTGGACGGAGCAGAAGAGGGCTCGTCCACTGTCAGGTTCGTTCCCGGCAGGCCGCGGCTCTCCTCGTTCTCGATCGACATGGGGACGGCCGCCAGCATCACTCTCGTCCTTCAGGCAGTGGTGCCCGCTGTCTCGCTCAGCGGCTCGAGCCTGGAGCTGAGCCTCACGGGCGGGACGGACGTGCCGTGGAGCCCGACCGCCGACTACTTCCGCGAAGTGGTCGTCCCCGGATACGGCGCAGTCGGGATCCGGGCCGACGTCGGCATCCTGCGCAGGGGCTACTACCCCAGGGGGGGAGGCGTCGTGAGGGCGTCGATTCACGAGTGCCGCGCACTGACCCCGCTGAGGCCGACCCACTGTCCGCCGGTCGCAGCCGCCGAGGTCACGAGCCGCTGCGGGGCCCTCCCCCGGAAGGTGGCTGAGAGGCAGGCCCAGGCTGCGGTCGAGGTGCTCTCAGGCTCAGCCATCAGGGCGGCGAGCGTCCGGGTGACCGAGGAGCAGGCCAGCTCTCCCGGGACCTCCGTCCTGGTCTCCAACGTCGGGAACGGGTGCTTCATCGGCTCGGACGCCATCGGGGCGCGAGGGAAGCAGGCGGAAGCGGTGGGGAAGGAGGCCGCCGAGAGGTTCGTCTCCGCAGCAGCTTCGAACCCGTCCATGGACTCGAACCTCGCGGACATGGTGATCCCGCTGCTCTCCCTCGCCCCGGGGCCCTCTGAGGTCAGGGTCCCTGCCGTGACCCCCCACCTTGAATCCGGCCTCCGGCTGGCGTCCCAGTTCACTTCCTGCAGCTGGTCTGTCCGGCAGGAGGGGAAGGGGGCGGTGGTCGCTGTCGTCCCGGCAAACCCCTGACGACGGCGAAACGGACACAATGTCTAAAAGGGCGAGACTCAGCGGCCGGTCAGAATCTCGATGTCATACGAGCAGTACATGCCGGGCGCGACCGCCGTCGGAATCGCATACAAGGACGGCGTGATCCTGGGCGCCGAAAGGCGGATCACCCTCGGGAACTTCGTGCGGAGCAAATCAGGGAAGAAGGTCTTCAAGATCACAGAAACCGTAGGTGCAGTCTGCGCAGGCATGGTGGCGGACATGCAGAACCTCGTGAAAGAAGTCGCGGTCTATTCGAAGCTCAAGGAGCTCGAGTCGAGGAAGAGCATGAAGCCGAACTCCGTCGCCAAGCTGATGTCGACGCTGATGTTCCAGAACAGGTATGCCCCGCTCCTCACCCAGGTGATCCTGGGCGGCGTCGGGGAGAAACCGATCGTCTTCGTCCTCGACCCCCTCGGCAGCGTCATCTCCGACCAGTACGCCACCGTGGGGACCGGTGAGGAGACCGCCATCGGCGTCGTGGAGGCGGGGTACAACCCCAACATGTCGCAGAAGGAGGCGCGCGACCTTGCGGTCTCGGCGATCAAGGCTGCCGTGGCGAGGGACGCCATGAGCGGAAACGGCATCGACATCCTCACCATCGACAGGTCCGGCATCAAAGAAGAAGGCATCGACCTCTAGCCCACTCCTCCCGGGACGACCCCGGCGTCGGTGCTAGGCTGGAGACGCGAATCGATCCAGGAGCAGCTGCGTCCTATTCCGGCACGCTCTCAGAAGCGATCTTGCCGTTCTCGAGCTTCACGAACAAGAACCTGTTGTCGGCAAAGACGAGGGTGAGCTCGTTCTCCTTCTCCTCAACGGTGAGCAACGCCTTCCCAACGATTCCGTCGAATTTCGCCATGCGGACTCGGAGGGGTCAGGGGTTCGTATTTCTGTCTTGCCGGCTCACTTGTCGAGGTACTCCGTCAGCCTGTCCGAGCTATCCGCCTGCTCTTCGCGGACTGACGCGCCGGTGTAGTCCCTGACCATCTCTCTGATCACCTGGTCTATGCTGCGGCTCCTCCGCTTGGCCTTGAGCCGCTTCAGGGCCCTGTGGGTGTCGTCGTGCACTTTGACCGACTTCAACTTGTCTCACATTGTTGTTTTTGACTCAGTATCGTCGCGAGTTCATCATCTGCCCGGGAGCTTACTCCGGGCTATGACTGGGACGGCGTTCACCTCATCGTCGGGGCACGAAGGCCACCTCCCAGATTTTAGGCTTTATTTGCGGCGTCACGACCGGGCGGCGTGGGCTTCCTTGAAGGGGTCAGGGTCGTCGACGCCACCCGCCTGCTCCCCGGGGGCTTCTGCACCATGCTCCTGTCAGACATGGGGGCGGAGGTGATCAAGGTCGAGCAGCCCGGCCTCGGAGACTACATGCGTGCCACCCCTCCGACCAAGGACGGCCGCAGCCCCCTCCACGCGTCGGTGAACCGAAACAAGCAGAGCATAGGGATAGACCTGAAGTCCCGAGAGGGGAAGGAGGTGATGACGCGCCTCCTGAAGACCGCTGACGTGTTCATCGAAGGCTTCCGCCCGGGCGCCATGTCGCGCCTCGGCTTCTCCTTCCAGAGGGTGAAGAAGATCAATCCGCGCGTCGTCTACTGCTCGATTTCAGCCTACGGCCAGGAGGGCGAGCTCAGCTCCATGCCAGGCCACGACATCAACTTCCAGGCGATGGCCGGGACCCTCGCCTACTCCGAGCGGACTGGAGTCCCCCTCCTGCAGCTCGGCGACATGACCTCGGGGATGTACGCCGCCCTCGCCATCGCCGGCGCGCTGGCCGACAGGAAGAAAGCGGTCCGCATCGACGTCCCGATAGTCGGCTCCCTCCTCTCGTGGATGGTGGCGCCCGCCGCCGCCTACCTGGCGACCGGGAAGGCCCCCAAGGAGGGGCACAGCCTGGTCTTCGGGTCCACGCCCTACTACAATGTCTACCGGACGTCGGACGGCAAGTACGTCGCGGTCGCCGCCATAGAAGAGGTGTTCTGGCGCAACCTCGTCATGGCCCTGGGGGCCCCGGAGCTCGAGCACATGCGGTTCGGCACCCTTCAGGAGAGAGAGCACGTGACCGCCGAGCTCAAGCGCATCTTCGCCACCCGGACCAGGGACCAGTGGGCGTCGGCCCTGATGCGCCGGGACACCTGCGCCACCCCTGTCCTGTCCGTCGAAGAGGCCCTGACCAGCGACTGGGCGAAAGGAATGGCCATGCTGGCAAACCTGGGGGGCGAGCACGTGGTGAACGAGCCGGTGACCTCGGTCCCTGCAATGCGCAGGCGGCCGTTCACAAGGGCGCCCGAGCTCGGGGAGCACACCGGCCCGCTGCTGAAGTCGCTGGGGTACTCCAGGGCACAGGTCGCCCGGCTGAAGGCCCAGCGTTCAGTCCAGTGACCCGCCTAGGCCTTCTGAAGGACCATGGCGAACCCCTGGCCCCCGCCCACGCAGAGGGTCGCGACCCCGTATTCCTTCCCTGACTCGTGGAGCTGCCTGGCCAGGGTCCCGACCAGCCTCGCCCCTGAAGCTCCGAGCGGATGCCCTATGGCGATGCCTCCGCCGTGGACGTTCACCTTCCCGGGGTCGAGCCCGAGCTCCCTGATCGCATACAGCACCACTGCCGCGAACGCCTCGTTGATCTCCCAGAGGTCCACCTGGTCGGCCCGGAGCCCCGCCCTGGCTAGGGCCTTCTGCGAAGCCGGCACCGGGCCCTTCCCCATCACGCTGGGGTCCACGCCAGCCCATCCCATGGAGACTATCCTAGCAAGGGGCTTGACCCCGCGCTCGTCCAGCTTCTCCTTTGCCGCAAGGGCCACCATCGTCGCCCCAGCGTTCAGCGGGGAAGAGTTCCCCGCCGTTATCACCCCCCCTGCCTTGAACGAGGGCTGCAGCGCGGCCAGCTGCTCCAGGGTAGTGTCCCTCCTGATGCTCTGGTCGACGTCGATGACCTTCTCCTCGCCCGAGACCTCGACCCTCATCTCCATCAGCTCGCCCCGGAACCATCCCTCGTCCACCGACTTCGCGGCCTTCATGTGCGAGTCCACAGAGAACCTGTCCATCTCTTCCCTCCTGAACCCCTCCTGCTCGGCCAGCTTCTCCGCCGTCAGCCCCATCGAGTAGCCGGTGCCCATCTGGTATCTCATGTACTCCGGCCGCGTGAGGAGTCTTGTGTTCGGGGCAAGGGCGGGGTTGTTGGCTATGGGGACGTGGGTAAGGTGCTCCATCCCGCCGGCGAGGACGACGTCCGAGTTCCCAGTCATGATCTCCATGGCGCCCTCGGCGGCAGCGTTCATCGACGAAGCGCAGGCCCTGTCCATGGCCATGGCAGGGACGGTGACGGGGAGACCAGCCAGCAGCACAGGGTGCCTCCCACCGTAGAGCCAGTTCTCCCCGGTCTGGAATGCGCAGCCGGTCACGACATCGCCTATCTCCTCCGGCTTGAACGTCGTCCTTTCGAGCACCTTCCTGATCAGCAGGGCTAGCGCCTGGTCCATCCTGATCGAGTTGTAGACGTCCCTTTCCGGCTGAGTGGGCCTGGACCTCGAGAACGGAATGCGGAGGTAGTCCCCCACGTAGACTCCCCTCAGCTCTGTCAACGAATCACTTCCCCTTGAACTCGGGCTTCCGCTTGCCGAGGAATGCAGAGATGCCCTCCTTCAGGTCCTCGGTGGCGAAAAGGATCCCCGCGGCCATCGCCTCCATCTCCAGCCCGTCGTCCATGGCGGCCTCCGCTCCCTTGTTCAACAGCGACTTGGCGAGCATGACGGCGACCGGGGCCTGGCTGGACGCCAGCCCGGCGGCGTACTTCACTGCGAACTCGTCGGGGTCCCCTGACTCCACCACCCTGTTGACGAGCCCGATCTCGTAGGCCCGCTTTCCCCTGATCCTCTCGCTGGTGAGTATCATGAACGCGGCATGTGAGACACCGAGGAGCTTGGCGAGCCTCTGGCTCCCGGACCAGGCCGGCACCAGGCCCCTGCTGAGCTCCGGGAACCCTATCTCCACGTCCTCGGTGGCGACCCGCACGTCGCACGAAAGCGCGAGTTCGAGCCCGCCCCCAAGGGCATAGCCCTTCAGCACTGCGATGGTGAGCTTCGGCATCTCCGCTATCTTCTTCATCGTCTTCGCCCCCTTCCTCGCGAAGTCCATGAAGGCGACCGAGTTGCTGAAGAACTGCGATAGGTCCGCACCGGCACAGAACACCGGCCCTTCCCCGGTCACCACCACAGCCCTGACAGAAGGGTCACCGGAGAGCTCCCCGACCATGGCGTCGAGGCGGTCGAGCACCTGCGCGTTGAGCGTGTTCAGCCGCGGCCTGTTGATGATGACCTTTGCGACCCCGCCGGGGAGCCGCTCAAGGCGCACCGGGTCGCCTCCGGTCTCCCGCGGGCCCTCGGGCTGGACGTTGGCGGCCTTCGGCTCGGGCTTCGGCGCCAGCCTCCCCTCGACGGCGTCCCTCATCCTCCCCTCGGCGATGGCCCTCGTGGGCGCGAATATCGAGCAGTCGAACTTCGCGGCGAGCTCCTCCAGCTTCGACTTCACCTCAGCGTTGCTCAGGTCCTTGGCGACGGTGATCGGCCCGAAAGGCCGGTTCATGCCCAGCACGACTCCCCTCTCGATGTCCTCCGGCGTCGCCACCCCCTCCTCGACCAGCTTCACCGACTCGTTGATCTCCAGCGCAAATATGTCCATTATGGATACCTTGTCCGTGGGCTCCACCGTCGGGATGTCCGCCCTCCCGCTGGACCAATCGTAGAACCCCTTCCCGGTCTTCTTCCCAAGTCTTCCCTCCTTCGCCATCCTGCCGAAGGTGACCCCCTTCCCATACTCGGGAGAGAGGGCGCTGGCGAAGTAGGCGAGGGAGTCGGCCCCGATGTCGACCCCGACGAAGTCGATCAGCTCGTATGGGCCCATGGGCAGCCCCTGCCCCCTGGCGTAGGTGTCGATTTCCGGCGGGGACGCCACGCCCTTGTCAAGGAGGAGGCAGAAGAAGAGCGTGTCCGCCGCGTTGATCCTGTTCACGATGAACCCCGGGGTGTCCCTGAGGACCCTGACCGGAGTCCTCCCGATCTTCCCCGAGATCTCCATCGCCCTCTTGGTGACCGCGGGGTCTGTCCTCTCGCCCGGGATGACTTCGACGAGCTTCATCACCATGGGGGGATTGAAGAAGTGCATCCCCACGACACGCCCGGGGTGCGAAGTGGCAGCTGCGAGATCAGATATCCTGATGTTCGAGGTGTTGGACGCGAGCACGGCTTCAGAGGGGGCGAGGGCGTCGAGCTCCCTGAAGACCGCCTTCTTGAGGTCCTTCGACTCGGGGACTGCCTCCACCACCAGCGACGCCTCTGCGACAGACGACTTCATGTCCCCCGAGAACCGCATCCTTCCGAAGGCGGCGTCAGCCTGCTCCTTCGTCAGCCTCCCGCGTTCGACCAGCCTGGCCAGGCTCGCAGAGACCCTGCCCCGTGCCTTCTCCAGCGCCTGCGGGAACTTATCCATCAGCGTGACCTCATAGCCGCTGACCGCGAAGAGCTCGGCTATCCCATGGCCCATGTCCCCGGCGCCGACCACCGCGACCTTTGCGTCCTCCACGGCTCTCTGGACCCGCCCTGGGCTCGGCCCTCTTAATTCCCTTTCCACCGGAAACGGTGGTCACTTTTTCGGGAGCAGGCTAAATACCTCCGGCGCCCCCCGCGGCGGCATGAGCACCCTCTCACCGACTACCTCCGACTACGTGATCACGGTTTCGGAGGAGCAGGAGGCGTTCAGGAAGGCCGTGCGCGAGTTCGCCGAGAAGGAGCTCGCCCCGGTGACCCAGAAGATCGACAGGGAGAACCAGATGGACATGCGATTGGTCAAACGGGCCGCGGAGCTCGGGCTCTTCGGGGTCCCCTTCCCGGAGGAATACGGGGGCGGAGGAGGGGACGACCTGTCGCTGGTGATTGCGACCGAGGAGATAGCGAGGTTCTCTGCAGCCTTCTCAGCGGTCGTGGGAGCCACCTATCTCGTATCGACGCCCGTCTTCCTCTTCGGGACCGAGGAGCAGAAGCGGAAGTATCTCGTCCCAATTGCAAAGGGGGAGAAGATCGCGGCCCACGCCATGACCGAGCCGGGGACCGGGTCGGACGTCGCCGCCATCTCCACCAGTGCGAAGAAGGTCGGCGACAGATACGTCATCAACGGGAAGAAGATGTTCATCACCAACGGGGACAAGGCCGACGTATTCCTCATCTTCGCGAGGACAAGCCCCAAGGAGGAGGGGAAGCGGCACCACGGCATCACGGCCTTCATCGCGGAGAAGGGGATGCCTGGGCTGAAGGTCGGCCAGCGGACCGACGTGATAGGCCTCAGAGGGGACCAGCCGGTGGAACTCATGTTCGAAGACCTCGAGGTACCGGAGGCCAACGTAGTCGGTGAGCTTGGCAGGGGGGTGAGGATAGCGCTCACCTGCTACGACCACGGCAGGGTCGGGGTCGCCGCCCAGGGGACGGGGCTCGCCCAGGCAGCCCTGGAGGCCGCCCTCAACTACTCCACCCAGAGGCAGACCTTCGACAACTACCTCCTCAGCTACCAGCAGGTCCAGTTCAAGATAGCCGAGATGACGGCGGCCGTGCACACTGCCAGGCTCCTCACCTACTGGGCGGCCACCCTGACCAAGAAGGGCAAGGACTTCATCAAGGCCTCATCCATCGCGAAGATCACGGCGACCGAGGCTGCGGAGAAGAACGCCCACATGGCCATGCTCATCATGGGCGCCTACGGCGTGTCGACCGAAAGCCAGGTGGAGAGGATCCTGCGGGACTCCCAGATAATCAAGACCTACGAGGGGACCAACGACATCCAGAGGCTCACCATCATGAAGGAAGTGGCCAAAGAGATGGGAGTGCTCGGCTAGGGCCGGCCCGCGCGTGTGGTTGAAATACGGGAGAGGGGCCGAAGGCTGAGCAGCAAATGAGCCGGGTTGCCATAGTCGGCGTCGGTCACAGCAGGTTCGGGAGGCGGACGGATGTCAACCTCGGCGAGCTCGCCTTCGAGTCGATCAAGGGGGCCATCGATGACGCCGGCGTCGACAAGAAGGACATCGGGAACGTAGTCGTGGGGAGCGCCGGCGGCTGGTACGAGGAGTCCCTCCCCGCGGTGGTCGTGGACGAGTACGCCGGGCTTAGCGGCGTCGGGACCATGAGGGTGGAGGCGGCCTGCGCCAGCGGCAGCGCGGCGGTGAAGGCGGCTTACAACAGCATCGTCAGCGGCGAGACCGACGTGGCCATGGCGGTCGGCGTCGAAAAGATGACCGAGGTGGACACTCCCACGTCGGTGGAGCTCATAGGCCGGGCGGGCTCGTACACCTGGGAGTTCGAAAACTACGGCATGACCTTCCCCGCTTACTACGCGCTGTACGCCGTGGCCCACATGAACAGGTTTGGGACCACCGAGGAGGACCTCTCCAGGGTTTCCGTCAAGGCCCACCACTACGGCGCCATGAACCCCCTGGCCCAGTTCCAGAAGGAGATCACCCTCGAGAAGGCCCTGGGGTCTCCTGTCGTCTCCTGGCCGCTGAAGCTGTATGACGCCTGCCCCCTCTCCGACGGCTCGGCCGCCGTCGTCCTCGCCTCTGAGGAACTGGCGAAGAAACTCACGGACACGCCGATATGGATCAGGGGGGTCGGCTACTCCTCAGACACAGCCAACCTGAGCAGGAGGGACGACTACGTCGGGCTGCGGGCCGCCGTCAGGGCGGCGACCAACGCATACTCCATGGCGAAGGTCTCCCCCGGGGACATCGACGTGGCCACGGCCCATGACTGCTTCACCATCGCCGAGCTGATGGCCTACGAGGACCTGGGCTTCTGCAAGAAGGGGGAGGCTGCGAAGATGATCCGGGATGGGGAGACGGAGATCGGAGGGAGGATACCAGTCAACCTCGACGGGGGCCTGAAGGCCAAAGGGCACCCCATCGGCGCCACCGGGGTGTCGATGGCCGTGGAGATCACGAAACAGCTGAGGGGGGAGGCAGGGAGGCACCAGGCCCCCATCAAGAGCGGGGTCGGCCTGGTCCACAACATCGGAGGCACCGGGCACTACGCCTACGTCACCATCCTTGGGAGGGACTGAGCCGTGGACGAGAGCCCCCAGCTGCACTCCAGGCGGACCCTGAGCCTCCGGTTCGACATCCCGATCTCGAAGACCCGCGAGTTCTGGGACGCGCTGAGGGAGGGGAAGCTGATCACCACGAGATGCACGAAGTGCGGGAACGTGTCCTTCCCACCCCAGGCGGACTGCCCGAAGTGCATGGGCGCGGAGTTCGAGTGGATCGACCTCGGGACGGAGGCCTCTCTGGTGACCTTCACCCACGTCCGGATGGCCCCCGCGAGCTTCGCAGGGAACGACGACTACACCATCGCCATCGCCGAGGTGAAGGACGGGCTGAAGGTCCTCGCCTGGCTCGAAGGGGTCGAGGCTGAAAGCGCGAAGCCCGGAATGAAGCTCAGAATCGAGGCCCGGGCCAGCAAGGAGGGGAACCCCTACTACGTCTTCGTTCCGGCCTAGAATTCTTTCGGGACGTCCTTCATTATCTCAGCGACCCTGATGAACCTGTCCTTGTACATCAGGATCTTCGTAAGCGACCCCTTGAACTTGAGCTGTCCCTTCAGGACCGCGGACTGTATGTCGACCTCCCCCTTGGCGACCTTGCTCCAGGAGTCGTAGCTGCCGTCAAACGAGAACTCGGCGGCGGTCCCCGGGGGGACCTTCTGGAAGGCGGTGGCCCCGTTCTCCACAGTCATCAGGTAGTTCCCGCCGACGTCTGTCACGTTGAACGCTATGCTCGTCTTGAAGTTCTTCGTGCTCTCGGCCCACTTCGGGTCCTGGGCCAGGGCGGACTGGACCAGCGAGATGTACTCCTCACTCATGTACTTGGCCATTGGACCCCTCCTCCCTCGCTCTCCTTTTGAGGTTACCTACGGCTCCGGATGTGAGGACCGGGACGAGCCTGGCGCCGCCGACCGTGAACCCGTCCCTCCTCCCCTTCAGCTGCTCCGCCACGGGGCCGGTCGTCCTTACGATCAGGGCCCTCGGGTTCCCGTCCACGGAGATCAGCTTCACCGGGCCGTACCTCAGACTGAAGTACTCCTCCAGGTCCCGCTCCGACCCCGAGCAGCTCGAGTCGCCGATGAACAGGACATACCGCTTAGGTGGCACGGCCCCCCTCCAGCAGGCGGCCGTAGAACTCCGGCGCGCTCCCCTTCGCCTGGAAGAGCCTCGGCTTCACCTTGACCCTCACCGAATCCCCGCTCCCCAGGGCGAGCGTCCCCTGCACCAGCAGCTGCTTGTCGAAACGGAGGTAGAGCGCCGAGTGCTCGTCAACGAACGCCCTGATCCCTGAAAGGATCTCCTGCCTCAGCTCCTTCGACATCGCCTCGAAGATCTTCCGCGCCGCCGACTCCGCCTCGTCTCCGACGATGTGGATCCTCGCCCGGGTTATCTTGTTGCTGAAGTGCCCCTCCAGGGGCTCGGCCTCGGGGACCGACCCGGCGCCCACCAGCTCCGCGGCGGCCCTCCCCAGCTTCTCCTGGTCTTCGGTCTCATGTACCAGGTAGGTGACCTCCACCGACTGGATCAGGCTCTTCACGCCTGGCCGTCGCAGGGGCGCCATATTCGACTTTCCCCCGAGAGAGTTAACAATAACTAGACGCGCCCCACGGAGCCCCCCATGCCCAAGAAGCTCACCGTGGAGGACGTCCTCTCGGACGAACTGAAGCGGGAGATGAACCTCGACACCGACACATTCGCGGTGATCGACGACTGGGACTCTGTGATGAACAGCGTCTACCAGATGCCCATCGAGTACGCCGGATACACCAACAGGATCGGCGACATGAAGCTCCTCAAGGAGATGGTGGACACGCTGGAGGCCGCGGACTTCGACCAGGTCAAGAGGAGCGAGAGCAGGAAGAAGCAGCTCGCGCAGTTCAAGAAGACGCTCAGCATGTACTACAACGTGGTGTTCATGAAGGGGAAGGGGAAGGTCGGCTACGGCGCGCTGATCCACTTCCCCAAGCTGAAGTCCAGCCCGGACCGCAGCGGAGGCATCGTCCTGGCCGCGAGGATCGTCGTCGACGGCGACCGGCACAGGGTCTCCTTCGAAAGGGGGAAGTTCGACGACTTCCTGGTAGAAGTCAAGCCGTTCATCAACCTCCTCGGGGACCTGTATCGCCAGACGCGAAAGATGTAGCCCGGCATGAAACGCTACATCGCCGGTGTGGAGAGCACCGCCCACACCTTCTCTGTCTCGGTCGTCTCTTCGGAAGGGGAGATCCTCTCCAACGCGAAGTCCGTCTACAAACCTCCCGAGGGGGCAGGCATCCACCCCTTCGAGGCCTCCCAGAGCCACATCTCATCTGCACCTGCAGTCCTCACCCAGGCCCTTGAGGGGTCTGGGGTGGGCCTTGGTGACCTCTCCGCAGTCGCCTATGCCAGGGGACCCGGTCTCGGCCCCTGTCTCAGGGTGGGGGCGGTGGTCGCCCGGACCCTGGCTTCGTCGCTTGGCGTCCCCCTCGTCCCCGTCAACCACGCCGTGGGGCACATCGAGCTAGGGTGCCTGCTGACCAAGACCGTCGACCCGGTCGTCCTGCTCGTTTCAGGGGGGCACACGATGATAATCGCCTACGCCGGCGGCCGCTGGCGCATCCTCGGGGAGTCGCTCGACCTCACTCTGGGGCAGCTCCTCGACCAGTTCGGGAGGCACCACGGGCTCGCATCCCCCTGCGGAAGGGCCATAGAGGAGGCGGCGTCGTCGTCGCGGAACTACCTGCGGCTCCCCTACGCCGTTAAGGGGAACGACGTGTCCTTCTCGGGGCTCCTCACCGCGTCGAAGCAGCTCCTCGACGGGGGGGAGAGCTTCTCCGACGTCTCCTACTCCATCCAGGAGACCGCCTTCGCGATGGTCACCGAGGTCACAGAGAGGGCCCTGGCCTTCACCGGCAAGCGGGAGGTCATGATAGTCGGGGGAGTGGCCGCCAACATCCGTCTCTCCCAGATGATGTCCACGATGTCGGCGAGGCACTCCGCCAGGCTCACGGCGACCCCCCTCGAGTACAGCGGCGACTGCGGTGCGCAGATCGCATGGACGGGGTGGCTGGCGTACAAGAGCGGCGTCTCGGTCCCGGTCGCAGAGTCGGGGGTCACGCAGTCCTGGAGGCTTGACAACGTCGACATCGCCTGGCGAGATTAGCGGAAAGCCGGGGCTCCTCTTCAGGGGAGCCGAGGCGGACATAGTGGCGGGAACCTGGCAGGGGATGCAGGCCGTCTACAAGGTGAGGAAGCCGTTGACCTACCGGCTCCCCTTGCTCGACGAGTCGATCAGGAGGCAGAGGACCATCCGTGAGGCGGAGATGATCCACCTGTCCAGGCGCGCCGGGGTCCCTACCCCATATCTCTACGAGGTGGACGTCCCCGGCTCAACCATCGTGATGGAGTACATCGGGGGGACGAGGCTCAGAGACATGGTGGGCTCGATGGGCGACGACGCGGCTCGCGGGGCCTTCCGGGAGTTCGGGGCCGCCGCGGCGAGGCTCCATTCAGCAGGCATCGTCCATGGCGACCTCACGACCGCCAACGTGATAGTCAGGGGAGGCGCCCTCGTCTTCATCGACTTCGGGCTCTCCTTCCGAGCGACAAGGCTGGAAGACCAGGCCGTCGACCTGAGGCTCATCAAGGAGACCCTCACCGGGGCGCATCCGGGGGCCTCGCGGCTCGCCCTCGACGCCCTCTTCGAGGGGTACTCGAAAGTCTCGGGGACCGCGAAGTTCCGGGCGGTCCAGAGGCAGCTCAGGAGCATCGAGCGCCGGGGAAGGTACGCCCGAGTCGCATGAAACGACCCGGGGCCAGGCAACATTTATCAGGCCAACGGGAAGGACTCGCCTGAACTGTAGCGACATGGCGCGCATCCACTCTCACAGGCACGGGAAGTCTCACCAGACCAGGCCGACGAGCAAGAGCAACCCCGCCTGGGTCACCGCCACGGCGGAGGAGGCCCAGACCTCGGCCATCAAGATGGCGAAGGAGGGGGTCTCGCCGAGCAGGATCGGCCAGGCGCTGAGGGACGACTACGGGGTCCCGCTTGTCAAGCCGCTCGTGGGAAAGTCGCTGGGCAAGATACTCTCCGAAGGGAAGGCGGCGCCGAAGCTCCCGCAGGACCTGCAGGACCTGATCGACAGGGCGCATCGGGTCCAGAAGCATCTGGGGTCGCACCGCAGCGACCGGAAGAACGTCCACTCCCTGGAGCTGGTGGAGGCAAAGATCTACAGGCTCTCGAAATACTACAAGCTGAAGGGCATACTCCCCAGCGACTTCAAGTACACAGCGGTAGTCGCGCAGCTGGCGTAGTCGAAGGGCAGGCCCATGGCCGACCTGGAAGGCCTCCTGCAAAGGTACCGGAGCCTAGTCCCCAGCGTCATCGAGTCCGTCCTGGGCGGGAAGAGGATCCTCGTCGTCACTCACATCGACGCCGACGGGCTCTGCAGCGGCTCCGTGGTCTTCTCCGCCCTGATGCGCAAGGGCGCCAACGCCACCCTCAGGACCGTCCCAGACCTCGACCCGAAGACCGTCACCGACCTTGCCGCACAGAACTACGACCTCTACATATTCGTCGACCTGGCTTCCACCCTGATCTCCGAGATCGAGGCGGCCCTCGGGGGGAGGTACCTCGTCATCGACCATCACGAGATCTCGGAGGCAGACCTGGGGAACAGGGCCGTCGTCAACGCCTGGGCCTTCGGATGCGACGGCGGGAAGGAGGCGTGCTCGTCGGCCATGGCATACTTCTTCGCCGTGGCCCTGGACCCGGCCAACACCGACCTTTCGACCCTCGCCGTCGTCGGGGCCCTGGCTGACCGGCAGGACTCGGGTCCCGGCAGGTCCCTCACCGGCCTGAACAGGGTGGCCCTGGAGGCCGCCCAGAGGAGGGGGCTCCTTTCAGTCTCCAACGACCTCATGTTCACCGGGAGGGAGACCAGGCCTGTCCACGAGGCGGTCGCTCTCACCTCCAACCCCTTCCTGAAGGGGCTCACGGGGAGCAAGGACGCGGTCCTGGCGCTTCTGCATCAGTCGGGCCTCGAGCTGAAGGACGGCGGCGCCTGGCGGACCATCTCCTCTCTGAGCGACGACGAAAAGAGGAGGCTGACTGAGACCATAGCAGGCGCGCTCGGGGCCGAGAGAGGGGCGACCGAGGCCCTCGCCAGCCTCTTCGGCGAGGTCTACACCCTGCATTTCGAAGACCCGTTCACCCCCCTCCGAGACGCGAGGGAGTTCGGGACCCTTCTGAACTCGTGCGGGAGGATGGGCGTCCCGAGCATCGGAGTCTCCGTCTGCCTGGGAGACCGGTCGTCTGCGCTCAAAGGCGCCATGAAGACTCTCTCCGAATACAGGTCAGGGATCAACAAGGCGCTGGACGCAGTGACGTCCGACCCCGCAAGGATAGAACAGCACGGGCGGCTCGTGCTCGTGAAGGGGGAGGGGGTGGTGGACGAAAAGCTCCTCGGTCCCGTGATCTCCATACTCACAGGCTCTCCCGCCTTCAAGGACAAGGTGGTGGTGGGGAGCGCGTCGAGCCGCGGGGACGCCCTGAAGATCTCCTCCAGGGTGGGAGACCTGTACGACGGCTCGGTCAACCTCGGGCTCATAATGAGGGAGTCGGCCGAGGAGGCCGAAGGGGTGGGTGGGGGCCACGCGATGGCGGCGGGGGCGAAGATACCTTCCTCCAAGGCCGAGTCCTTTTCGAGGGCGGTAGCCGCAAGGGTGGGCGGATGAAAGCAAGGGCGGTCCTCGTAGTATCATGCAGGGACAGGGGGACCCAGGAGGGACTGGCTTCTGTCCTGACCCCGGACAACGAAGGGGGGCCGCGCGGCCTTGGGGTCAGCATGAGAGGCAGGGGGAGCAAGCTCGAGATCCTCGTCGAGGCGGACTCGGCGGCGACCACCCTGTCCACATGCCTCGCGTTCCTCAGGGACGTCGCGCTGTTTCAGGAAGTATGGCTTTTATCGCATCGAAAGGCAGCTAGGGTCCAGAGGACCTGACCTGAATTGATGGACGTCAAGCTAGTCCGGGAGAACCCCGCGGCGATCACAGAGAGCCTGAAGAGGAGGGGCGCGGCCGACAAGCTCCCCCTGGTCGAAGAGGCAGTCGCCGCCGACGCCGACTGGAGGAGATCCAAGACCGAGGTGGACAGGCTCAGGCACAGGCAGAACGAGCTCACAGCAGAGGTCGCGCGCCTGAAAAAGCAGGGAGAGCCCATCGACGACAAACTGGGCGAGGTCAGGGGCATCCCTCAGAAGATCAAAGAGCTTGAGGCGAAGGCAGGCGCCAGCAGCGAAAGGCTCAACAAGATCCTGATGTCTCTGCCCAACATCCTCCACGAAAGCGTCCCCACCGGGAAGGACGAGACCGAGAGCGTCACCGTGAGGACCTGGGGGAGGCACCCCGACTTCGAGTTCAAGACGAAGGACCATATCGACATCCTCACCGCCCTCGGGATGGTCGACATGGAGAGAGGGGCGAAGGTGGCCGGAGCGAGGTTCTACTTCCTCAAAGGAGACGCGGTGAAGCTCGAACACGCCATCATGCAGTTCGCCCTCGACTCCCTCCGGGGGAAGGGGTTCACTGCGGTGGAACCGCCGTTCATGCTCAACAGGGCAGCCTACGAGGGGGTCGTCAACCTCGAGGACTTCGGCCCGGTGATCTACAAGATCGAAGGGGAGGACCTGCACCTCATCGCAACTTCGGAGCACCCACTCGTCTCGATGCACATGGACGAGATCGTCGAAGCGTCGGCGCTCCCGATGAAGTACTGCGGGCTGAGCCCGTGCTTCAGGGTGGAGGCCGGAGCCCACGGAAAGGACACCAAGGGGATCTTCAGGGTCCACCAGTTCTACAAAGTGGAGCAGGTGGTCTTCAGCAAGCCAGGGCAGAGCTGGGCGATCCACGAGGAGCTGATCTCCAACGCCGAGGAGATCTACAGGGCCCTCGGCATCCCCCACAGGGTGATTGCCCTTTGCAGCGGCGACACGGGCTTCATGTCTGCGAAGACCTACGACCTGGAGGCCTGGCTCCCCGGCCAGGGCAAGTACAGGGAGATGGCGTCCGCGAGCAACGTCACTGACTATCAGGCCAGGCGCCTGATGATAAGATACAGGGAGAAGCAGAGCGACCCTACCACCCTGGTGCACACCCTGAACTCCTCCGCGGTGGTCACCAGGACCCTCGTGGCGCTGGTCGAGAACTTCCAGCAGAAGGACGGCGCCGTGGCGATCCCCAGGGCGCTTTCGCCCTACATGGGCGGGATCACCTCCCTCCAGAAGCGCTGAGGTTAAAAGCCCGCTCGGAACGGGGAGAAATCGTTTGCCCAAGAAAGTAGCGAAGGTCAGGGACAAATGGAAGCTGAAGTCCTGGGTCACGGTCACCGCTTCCCCGTCGTTCGGCAACGCCCCCATAGCGAGGGTCCCTCTCACCGACGTCCAGAAGCCAGAAGGGAGGACCATCGAGACCACCCTCTACGACATACTCAAGCAGGACCCCCAGCACTACGCCTTCAAGCTCTACTTCCAGATCGACCGGGTCGACGGCGAGACCGCCTACACCATCTTCAAGGGGCACGAATACTCCCGGGAGTTTCTCAGGAGCCTCATCAGGAGGGGCTCTTCGATGTCTGACTTCATCCGCGACTACACCACCAAGGACGGGTACGTCGTCAGGGTCTACTGCACCGCCCTTTCGCAGGGCAAGATGAACAGCTCCAAGAAGCACGACCTGAGGCTGGTCATGGACCAGGTCATAGGCGCGAAGGCCGCGAGTATGAACTACGAGGGCTTCGTCCAGGAGCTGGTGCTCCAGAAGGTGGCGTCAGACGTCTACAACGAGGCGAAGAAGGTCACGCACCTGCGCCACGTTGGGGTGCGCAAGAGCAAGCTGATTGCGAGGCCCGAGCCGCGGAGGGCCGAACAGCTAGCCCCGCTTCCCGCTTGAGACGATCTTCACCACGTCCCTGTTACTGAGCACGTGGTCGGAGCCGAGCCTCTTCCCGGACCTGGCATCTATGGCGTAAAGGAAAGTGTCGGCCAGCTCGCTGTGCACGGTCCGCGCCAGGTCCAGGGCCGTCGACCCGCCGCGCATCACGAACGCGTCGGGGAGGACCCGCCCCTCCTTGTCCGCGAACCTCGTCTCGTCCTCCACCGGGAAGACGACGATCGCCTTCAGCAGGTCGAAGAACGCCCTGTTGATCGCGTCCTGGACCCCGGTCCCGCCGTACACCTTCATCACCCGCTCTTCCACCATGTCGAGGGCGTTCGACTGCGCGGGGTTCAGCCTGGCTGGGTCACTGACCGAGAACGTCTTGTCGCCGGGGAAGTAGTCTACCAGGCCGTGCTCCGCCGCCCGGCGGAGCAGGAGCTCGGCTTCCGAGGCGCAGGGGACCACCTCCCTCCCCGTCTGCCGCAGCTTCTCGATGTAGGGCCCCGACGTCGGGAGGTCCGCCTTGTTCGCGGCCAGGAGGGACGGCTTGGTGAGCTTCCTCGTCCCGACCACCAGCTGCATGAGCTGGTCGTCGGTCCACTGGCTCGGCTTCTCCGTCCTGAGGCGGAGCCGGAGGACCACCTGCTCCACGTCGGCGAAGGTCACCGACAGCCCTGAAAGCCTGCCCGCGAGATGCTCCACGATCTTGCCGCCCGTCTGCTCCAGCGACCTCGTGGCCTTCTCCCAGTCCTTCTTCAGTATCCCGAACATCCACAGGTCGAACTCCTTCTCCACCATTTCTATGTCCCCGCCAGGGTCGTGGGTCCCCGCCGGGACCTTCCTTCCCTCGAGGTCCGTGGACCCTGAGGCGTCGACGACGTGGATTAGGGCGTCTGCCTGCCTGAGGTCGTCGAGGAACTGGTTCCCCAGCCCCTTGCCCTTCGACGCGCCCTCGACGAGCCCTGCCACGTCCACCAGCTTAACCGGAATCAGCCGGGTCCCGTTCACACAGGTCGAGTTCCTGGGGGCGTCCGTGACCCCGAGCTCCTTGCAGACGCACTTCGTGACAAGGTGCGCCACGCCGACGTTCGGCTTTATCGTGGTGAAGGGATAGTCGGCGATGGGGACGTCCTTCAGGGTCGCCGCTGCGAAGAACGTCGATTTGCCGACATTAGGTTTGCCGACGACCCCCACCAGCACGGGGCTGCCGAGCCCTCAGCCCGTTATAACCATCGCAGGCCGCGAGAACCGCCGTGAGGGTCTGCGTGATAGGGGCAGGGGTGGCCGGGGCCGAGGCCGCCCGGGAAGCCGCAAGGAACGGAGCAGACGTCACACTCGTCGACTCGCTCGGGGGCCCCCTCCCCGACTGGCGGTCCTGGCCGGAGCTGATCTGCGGGGAGAAGGCTGCCGAGCCTCGCACCCCGGCCCGGCGTCTCCCGCCTGAGGTGACCTGCGCCTTCGGCTCTACCATCGTCTCGGTCGCCCGGGGGTCTGCCGTAGCGGAAGGTGGGGGGATGTTCCGCGCGGACCGGCTGGTGGTCGCCACCGGCTCCATCCACGAGCGAATATCATTCGAGGGTCGGGGCAAGCCTGGGGTGACCCTCCTGGACTCCCCGGAGGCCTTCGCCAGATTTGGGCGCGACCTCTGCGCCGCCGAACGAGTGCTGGTCGCCGGCGAGGGCGCGCGGGTGCTGCAGGTCGCGGAGAGGGCCGCGAGCGGGGGCAGGGGCGTGACGGCCGTCATTACTTCGTGGCAGCACGCGGCCCCGGGTCCCCTTGCCGCGAAGGTGCTCTGCGACGCCGCCAGCCGGAGGGGAGTCTCCGTAAGGCAAGGGCGGGTTGACCGGGCCCTTGGCCCCAGGGCGCTCCAGGCGGTGCTCGTCGATGGCGAAGTCGTCCCGGCGGACGCCCTGGCGGTCGCTCCGAGGCGCGTCCCGCGGCGCGTCCCCCACCCAGCCAGCCCTGGCCGCCTCGGCGGGGTCAGGGTGGGCTTCGGCATGGAGACCACGGTCCCGGACGTCTTCGCAGCAGGCGGGTGCGCCGAGCTCTCCGAAGGGAACCCTCCCCAGGCCACGCTCGAGGACGAGCTGGGCCCGTCAGGGAGGATCGCCGGCGCGAACGCAGCCGGAGGCAGAGCCAGGATGCCCCTCAACAGGCGGTTCAGCACCCACCTCTTCGGACTCCTGTGGACGCGGGTGGGGACAGGAGTCTCTGTGGCCGGTGCCGCCGGCCTTGACGTCATCGGGGAGCGCGCGGACGACCACTCGTCATGCGCGATGGTCTATGACCGAGCCAAGGGAGACGTGCTGGGGATGGAGCTCGTCGGCGACGAGTCGCACCGCGAGCTTCTGCCACACTTCACCGGCCGCCTTGGCACCCTCAGGTCCCTCGCCTACGACGGCGCATTAGGTTCAAGCGATATATCGATGGTCTCGGAGACCGCGAGGCTGGGGCTCGAAGCATGGTCAAGGTCCTGATTTGCGACCAGGTCGAAGTTTCACAGCTTGCACTGGGGCCGGCCGTCACAGTCGACTACAAGCCGGCGATCACCAGAGACGAGCTCCTCTCGGCCGTCGGCGAATACGACGCCCTGATAATCAGGAGCAGGACAAAGGTCGACAGGGCGGTCCTGGACAGGGCGGCCAAGCTGAAGCTCGTGGCCCGGCCAGGGACCGGCCTTGACAACGTGGACGTCGAGTACGCGAAGTCGAAGGGGGTGACAGTGGTGAACAGCCCCGAGTCCCTCGTGGAGGCTGTGGCTGAGCACGTCCTCCTCCTCATGCTCGCCCTGAGCAGGAAGGTCGTGCAGGCAGACGTCAGCACGAAGGCGGGCAGGTGGGAGAAGAACGCCCTCGTCGGCAGGGAACTGAGGGGACGGGTGCTCGGCATCGTCGGGCTCGGGCGCATCGGGCGTCGGATAGGGGAAGTGGCGAGGGTGATGGGCATGAGCATCCTGGTCTACGATGTCATCCCGCTCCAGAAAGGGGTGCTTGCCCCGCTCGGTGCGAGGGTTGTCTCCCTCGACGAGCTTTTCGCTTCGTCCGACTTCATCACGCTCCACGTCCCCATGACCCCCGAGACCGCCAAGATGGTCGGCGCAGAGAGGATCTCCCGGATGAAGAAGGGCGCCGTGATCGTGAACACCTCCCGGGGAGGGGTGGTCGACGAGGACGCGCTGGCCGCCGCCCTGAAGGAGGGGGCCCTGGGGGGAGCGGCCCTCGACGTGTTCGAGAAGGAGCCTCCCACGGGAGCGATAATGGGCGCCCCGAACACCATCCTGACCCCCCACATCGGGGGCCAGACAGAGGAAGCCCAGGCCAACGCCATCACGGTGATCGGGGAGAAGGTAAGGGCGTTCTTCGCTTCAGCCTGACCGAGCCGAACGTTTATTTGCCGAGTTGAAACGAGGCGCCCAAATGACGATGTACAGCCAGATTTCGAAGACCTGGCACCACATCCTCCACGAGAAGGCGGGGGACATCAGGGCGCGGGCCGTAGAGCTCCGGAAGCAGCCAGCGATGCTCAGGGTCGACCGTCCCTGGAGGCTCGACAGGGCCAGGGCCATCGGCTACAAGGCCAAGGAGGGCGTCATCGTCATCCGCATGCGCGTGTCGAGGGGAGGTATGAGGAAGCAGAGGCCCACCTCCGGCAGGAGGCCCAAGCACATGGGTGTCCTCAAGATCAAGTCGGACGTGTCCTCGCAGCAGGTCGCCGAACGGAGGGCCCACGAAAGGCACCCGAACATGAAGCTTCTCGGCTCCTACCCGGTCTGGCAGGACGGCATCCACGCCTGGTACGAGTGCGTGTTGATAGACCCGATGCACCCAGCGATCCGAAAGGACTACAATTACCGACGGATACTCGGCCAGGCCGACTAGGCTACTTCTTCATCTCGCTGCTGTGGCCGGGGAATATCTTTGACGTCGGGTCGACGTACGCCTTCGCCACGTTGACCGCGAGCGCAGCCTGAGCATACCCGGTGGCGATCAAGTTCAGCTTCACCCCGTCCAGGGGGCCTGCGATGTCGCCCGCGACGTAGACGCCCGGGATGTTGGTCTCCATCTTCCCGTTGGACCTTATCTCCCTCCCGTCTATCTGCAGCCCCCAGTCCTTTATCGGCCCGAGGTCTGCCCTGAACCCGATGTTCACCAGGATGGCGTCGACTTCGAGGGTGGTCTCCGCCTTCGTCCTGTTGTCGAATATCACCGCGCCTGTAACCCTGGTCCCGTCCCCCGTCACGCTCCCGACCTCGTAGAACAGCCTCACATCGACGCTGGACTTCATGAGCTCCGCCACGCTCCCCTCGTGCGCCCTGAAGACGTCCCTCCTGTGGACGAGGGTGATCTTCTTGGCGATGTCCTTGATGTTGAGCGCCCAGTCCACCGCCGAGTCCCCGCCCCCGACGATGAGGAGGTTCTTGCCCTTGAACACGCTCTTGTCTTTCACGAAATAGTACACGCCCTTGCCTTCGTAGTCAGGCGCCCCCTTCGCCTCCAGCCTGTTTGGGGAGAACGCCCCCACCCCTGCCGCTATGAGGACCGCCTTCGAGTAGTGCTTGGTGCCCTTGTCCGTAGAGAGCTCGATGACCCCGTCAGTCTTGTGCAGGGAAGTCACCCTCTCCCCGAGGACCAGCGTCGCCTTGTACTGGAAGGCCTGGTCCACCAGCGCCTTCACCAGGTCCTTGGCCAGTATCTTGGTGTACCCAGGGACATCGAAGATGTACTTCTCCGGATAGAGCACCGCGACCTGGCCTCCGGGCTCCTCCAGCGCGTCGATCACCTTGGTCTTCATCTGCCTGAGGCCGGCGTAGAAAGTGGCGAAGAGACCGCTCGGCCCCGCACCGACTATGGTGAGGTCGAAGACTTCCGAGGCCATGAGAGTCTCTGCTGGCCCATCTTCAAACCATGTATAAGCGTTCCCGGATTAGAAGAGGCCTGAAACCAACGGATCCTCGGGTTTCAGTATTTCACGGAGCAGGACCGTGGCGTACTGCCCCCTGCCGAGTGCGAAAGACAGCTCCGCGGTCTTCCCCTCTGACTTCCAGAACTCTTCTGCTATCGCAATCTGTGGGCGCCTGAACCCGCCTTCGGCAGAGGCCTCCTGCATCGCTTCGATGAAGAATTGCCCCGGCGAGACCCCTTCTGCCCGGAGGACCTCCTCGACGTAGCCGTCGAACCTCGAGCCGTAGTTCCGGTAGGCGTACCCCGCGAGCTGGATCAGCGGCGTCGCCCTCCCCGCCGGGTCCTCCCTGGCGCTCCTGGCGTGCGAAGTCAGGAGCCCCCCTTCCGAGACGGCGGCCCAGTTGTCCCCCTTCACGTAGGCAGAGATGTCCTCCCCGGCCCGCAGCGCCAGGCTCAGCGACCTGTTGAATATGAACGACTGATACGCCTGCACGTACAGCCTCCTCAGCTTCAGGGGGACGGCCCTGAGCGCCCTGACCCACTCTCCGGGGTGCCTCTCCGCCTCCCTTGCCACCGCCCTTTCGATGTCCTGGCCACGCGCCAGGCGCGGGGCCCCGCCGCCGCTGAGCACCTGTTCGCCCGCAGAATCCCCGAGTATGAGCCTGACCGCGCCTTCGAAGTCCCCATCGACCATCGCCTTGCCGACTGCGTGGGTCCCTGCCCCCCTTACGCCGAAGCGCTGGAGCCCGAAGTAGTTGGGAACCTTCCCCCTCCTGGCCGCATCGTACGCCTCCTCGGCTCTCTGGCCTATCGTCTCGCAGCACTCCCTCAGGACCACGAGGAACCTGTTGCCCACAACCGAGCCGCGGGTCAGCGGCCTCGGCACCCAGCCCACCAGGTTTGCCGTGAACCTGCCTCCGTCGACCCTCTCAGGCCTGGCCGACCGCAGGCTCGTCGGGGTCACGTACTGCACCGAGCGCGCCCTGCTGTCTCTCATACCGCCTTAGCTGACCCTGCTCTTGAGCGCCCTGGATAGCAGCTCCGCCATGTGCATGGTGTCCACGCCCAGTTTCTCGACCCTGTAGACCGGGAAGTAGCCGGGAAGGGGCTCCTTGCCCATCTCGCCCACCGAGACCATCTCCTCCACCCTGAAGTCCTCGGCCGACGACTTCGCCACCCCGCCGCACCTGTCCCCCGCAGTGGCATAGACCTCGATACCGACGGCCGACTCGACGGCGGCTGCCTCGGTCAAAGCAGCTTGAGTTTCCCCGTGATCGCGTCCACCTCCGCGTCCGGAGCGGGGCCGATGCCCACGCAGGTCGCCGACCCGGGCTCTATCTGAGTCAGCCCTCTGTCTTCAATCAGCGAGGCAGGGAGACCCGCTGACTTCGCCTTGCGGAAGACATCCCTGAGGTCAGATTCGGACGCCACCTTCAGGACGATCTTCGCCTGCCCCCCTTCCTTCCAGGCCTCGTACCACCCTCCCTTCCTCTGCATGGCGGCCTCGGCGGCTGCAAGCGACGCATGGGCGACCTGGGCGGCCGCCTTCCCCTTCCCCATCCCCAAGTCTGTCCTGACCACGATCGCCTGTTTCATCAGATTCTGCTCGAACGGTTAATACGAGTCGGATTAAGCCTTTCAGCGAGTTCTCACAAATGCCGAAGACCTACGACTTCCTTGTCGCCGGGGGAAGCATCGCCGGCCTCACCTTCGCATCTGAGGCGGCCAGGAGGGGAGCGAGCGTGCTGGTCGCCGAAGAGCACGACGAAATCGGGGAGCCGGAGAAGTGCGACGGACTCGTCAGCCTCCGCGGCCTGACGAAATACGGCTACCCCCCCGCACCGGACGTCATCCAGAACAAGATAACATCCGCCGTGATCCACTCCCCTTCGGACCGGCACTTCGCTGTCAACGCGTCCTCCCTCGACGTGGTCGTGCTAGACCGGAGCGCCTTCGACAAGCAGGTGGCCGCCACCGCCGTCTCCAACGGAGCTGAGGTACGCACCGGCTCCAGGGTCGGACGCCTGGTCCAGAGGAAGGACCGCGTCGAGGCGAAGGCTGGCGACGCGGATGTCGAGGCGAGGTACCTTGTCGACGCCACCGGCCCTGCCTCGTCCCCGCGGCACGGGATACTCCCTGCGGCGAAGTACGAGCTCGAAGGGAGCTGGGTCAGGGAGCACGTCGTCGAGGTCTTCCTCGACGCGGCCAAGTATCCGGGGTTCTTCGCCTGGGTGATCCCCTTCGGCAGGCACAGGGCAAAGGTCGGCGCGGCCGGGTACGGCGTCAGTCCGTTCAGGGCCCTGGACGACTTCCTCCAGGGCAGAGAGTGCAGCGTGCTCCGGAAGGTGTCCGCCCCCATCTATGTCGGGGGGCCCTCCCCCAGGTTCGTCGAGCCGGGCCGGATACTCGTCGGGGAATCCGCGGGCCAGGTCAAGCCTACCACCGCAGGGGGGATAATGACCTCGGTCGCGGCGGGGGTCATCGCCTCCAAGTGGGCGTCCCAGAGCGTTCAGAAGGGGGACCCGGCCCTGCTGGACCGGTATCAGAAGGAGTGGGAGCGGACCTTCCTCAAGGAGATGAGGACCATGCTCAGGCTGAGGGGGATCTTCGAGAAGCTTTCAAACCCCGACCTGGAGACCGTCTTCTCCGCCATGGCCACGCCCAGGCTCATCATGAAGCTCTCTCAGACCGACTTCGACTTCCATGCGAGCGCCCTCCTCGGCGCCCTGGGGATGTCAGGGCTTCTCAGGGTCGCCAAAGTGATAGCCTCGGCCGAGGTCCGGTCGCTCCTCATGGAGCCCTGAAACGGCCCCGGGCCCCAGCAACCTATATCAGCCGGCGTAAAAAGGGGGTTCCCAAGAAATGTCGCAGGGAACGGTAACACTCCCGCTGTGCAATTCGTGCAACAGGCCAGTCAAGCCCGCCGAGAGGGCGGTCCACTTCAGCTGCCCCAGTTGCCACGAGACAGTCATCTGGAGGTCGGAGAAGTGCAGGAAGTTCTCCCGACGGTACAAGTGCGTGAACTGCGGCTTCGAAGGGCCTTAGAGGTTCCTGCCTTGGGTTCCTACGTCATCAGGGTCAAGCTGCTCCCACAGGACACCACCACGGAACACCAGAAGATAGTCGACTCAGTGGCCCCGCTCCTCCCTCAGACCGCGAAGATACGAGGGCAGAAGATCGAGCCGATAGCCTTCGGGCTTTCGGCGGTCATAGTCGACATCGTCGCCCCGGAGGAAGAGGGGATGGTGGACAAGGTCGAGGAGGCCGTGTCGAAGTCTCCCCTCGTCAGCCAGTACGAAGTGACCGGCGTGAGCAGGATGTCGAGCAAGCTCCCTCCCCAGTAGCCTGAGCGAGACGCCTGCATACCTTTTATACCTCGAACGCCCGGCGAAACTTACCGTTTCTCACCTGATGTGGACCATATGCGATACCCCCTAAGATACGCCGCGTTTGAGTGGATGAAGGAGAAGAAGAGCGCCACCGACGTCGACCTCCTGGAGGCCCTCAACAAGAACGGCAGCAAGTGCTCCCCGGACGAGCTCGACAAGATCCTAATGCAGCTCGAGATCCTGGGGCTGATAACGGTCAGGTGGGTGGCCAAGGACAAGCGCCGCGTGGAGTTCCAGGAGAAGCCCACCGAGGAACCGCGGATGCCTCGCATCAGCGAGTGACCGAACCGATAAATCGAACGGGCTATGGGCGGCTACAGCGATGGGCGTCGATTTTGGGGACTCAATCCCCCGCGAGAAGATACAGCTCGAAGACATCAGGGGGTGGACCCTGGCCGTCGACGGCTACAACACACTCTACCAGTTTCTGGCGATAATCCGCGGGATGGACGGAGGCCACCTGAAGGACTCCCAGGGGAGGGTGACCTCGCACATCTCGGGGCTCTTCTACAGGAACGTCAACCTCCTCGAGCTCGGGATGAAGCTGGTCTACGTCTTCGACGGCAGGCCCCCTGAACTGAAGATGGAGGAGATACGCCGCAGGTCGGAGCAGAGGAGGGAGGCCAAGGACCAGTACCTCCGCGCCCTCCAAGCCGGGGACATGCCCCAGGCGAGGAAGTTCGCCGAAGCGTCCACGGTGCTGAGGAGGGACATGGTCGCCGACGCCAAGGAGCTGCTTGACGCCATGGGAATCCCCTGGGTGGACGCCCCGTCCGAAGGCGAGGCCCAGGCCTCGGTGATGGCCATCGAGGGGACGGTGAACGCCGTCGCCTCTCAGGACCACGACTCCCTGGTCTTCGGCGCCCCCGTGCTCGTGCGCAACGTCACAATATCCGGAAAGCGCCGCCTCCCAAGCAAGGGGATAGTGGTGAACGTCGTCCCTGAGAGGATCACGCTCTCCTCCGTCCTGGCCGCCACGGGGTTGACGAGGGAGCAGCTCGTGGACTACGCGATACTACTGGGGACGGACTTCAACCCCGACGGCTTCGAGGGGGTCGGCCCAGCGACGGCACTGAAGTACCTCAAGAAGTACGGCCGCCTTGAGGAGATCAAGGAGCTCTCCGGGCCCCTCTCAGAGATCAACTTCGGCGAGATCAGGAAACTCTACCTCGATGCCCCTGCGACGAAAGGGGTGAGGCCCGAGTGGAAGGGGCTGGACAAGCAGAGGGTCTCGTCCTTCCTCGTGAACGAGCACTCCTTCTCGAGGGACAGGGTGGACGCGGCGGTCGCCAGGCTCCAGACCAAGGCGCCGCAGTCAGAGACGCTGGAGAAGTGGTTCGGATGAGCCAGGCCGGCCTCCCGTCCCTGAAGGACATCGAAGCCGCGGAGGCGAGGATCCGTGAGTACGTCCCTCCGACCCCCTTAGAGTACTCCAAAGGCATCTCCGATCTCCTCGGCCGGGAGGTCTTTCTGAAGCTCGAGACCTCGTTTCCCATCCACGTCTTCAAGCTCAGGGGCGCCATGAACAAGCTCCTCTCCCTCCCACAGTCAGCCCTCGCGAAGGGGGTGGTCACCGCTTCCTCCGGGAACCACGGCCTCGCCATCGCCTACTCCGCCAAACGGTTCGGCGTCCGGGCCACGGTCTGCGTCCCCGAGGCGGTCAATCCCCAGAAGCTGATGGCCATCGAGGAGCAGGGGGCAGAGATAATCAGGGGCGGGGCGGGCTACGACGCCGCCTACGAGGCTGCCCTGGGGACGGCCAAGAAGCGCGGAATGACATTCGTCCATGCCTTCGACGACAGAGACATCATCGCAGGCCAGGGCACCTGCGGCCTTGAAATGGCCCGCCAGCAGCCCGACCTAGAGGCGGCCGCCGTCGCCATTGGGGGAGGGGGGCTGATCTCAGGCGTGGCCCTGGCGTTGAAGGGGTCGATCCCCCGGGTGCGCGTCTACGGCGCAGAGACGGTGGCCATCCCTTCGATGTACGTGTCAGTCAGAGACGGCAAGAGGGAGAGGATCGTCCCCGGGAAGACGATAGCCGACGGCATGCAGGCTGCGATCCCTGGGGAGCTCACCTTCGAAGCCGTGAGGATGCTCGTCGACAAGATCGGGCTCGTGGACGACGCTGAGCTTGAAGACGCCGTCTTCGAGCTCTTGACCAAGGCCAGGGTGCTCGCAGAGCCCTCGGGGGCCTCCCCCCTGGCGGCCATGAAAGGGCCGCTGAAGGCGGAGCCAGGGCGGAAGGTCGCCCTGGTGATAAGCGGGGGCAACATCTCCGTCGACCTCCTCCGCTCTATCCTCATCCGAAGAGCGAAATGAAGCTCCTGAGGTCCTTGCATCCGAGGTACGGGTTCGCATCGCCTTCTTCCTTCAGCGTCCGATGGGGGACGCTCCCGTAGTCGTGCCCCGGATACATCTCCGTCCCCCCCGGGAGCCGCATGATCACCTCGTAGAGGCTCCTGTACATGTCCTCCGCCCTCGACGCCTCGAAGCGGCCGATGGTCCCTACGAACAACGTGTCCCCCGTGAACACATTCCCGCCGTCATACAGGCAGACGCTGTCCTCGGTGTGACCCGGGGTGTGCATCACCCTGACCCTGGCCTCCCCGAACGCCAGCTCTGACCCGTCCTTGACCCTGACGTCGGCCCTCACCGGCGACTCCTCGTGGGCGACGACCTGCGCGCCACATGCCCTTGCCAGGTCGTCCAGGGTCGCTGCGTGGTCGAAGTGCTCATGGGTCGCTACGACGTACTTCACCTTCGCACCGGTCTCAGAGGCAGCCTTCTCGACCGGCCCAGTCTCCCAGCCGGAGTCGACCACCATGGCCTCCCTGCTCCTCTCATCCACCACTAGGTACGAGAAGTTGTCCATGGTCCCCACCCTGAGCTGCCGCACGATCATGTCCTGTGCTCCCGTCCGAGCCCCGGTTCACATTTATCAACTTCCACCCAGCCGGGAAACCTCACTTGTCCAAGTTGAAGGGGAAGAAGGTGTCCGACTCGGAGATGACCACGGCCAGGCTCATGATGCCCACCGACGCCAATGTGATCGGAAACGTTTTCGGAGGCTCGATTATGAAGTACATGGACGAGATAGCCGCCATCGTCGCCTGGCGCCACGCCGGGCGGAACGTCGTCACGGCGTCCATCGACAGGATGAACTTCTACGCCCCGGTATACGTCGGGAACCTCCTCCTACTCAAGGCCGCGGTCAACTGCGTCGGCCACACATCGATGGAGATAGGCGTCCGCCTCGAGGCGGTCGATCCCACCACCCGCAAGGGGACCCATACAGGCTCCTGCTACCTCACATACGTAGCACTGGACGAGAAGGGGCGGCCGACGCAGATCCCCCCGCTCATTGCGACCACCAAAGAAGAGAAGCGGCGCCAGAAGGAGGCGATGACCAGGCGGAGGCTCAGGGAGGCCGAGATCGCGGTCCTGAAGTCCGACTGATGCTCCATCCCCTTTGATTTTTGGCTCAACAAAACTAGAGCACCCTGCAGATAGGCCGTCCGGGGCGATGTCCGGCCGTTGCGCGACTTCTCCGAAGGGTTCAGGGTCGGGAAGATGCGAAGCGGGAACCCCGCCGTATACATCCTGAAGGACCAGTTCGAGAAGTTCTCCTCTTCCCCTCAGAAGGTCGACGCCTGCGAGTCCATCGCCAGCTGCTTCTACCAACTGGAGCAGTACGAAGACGCAGCCGGATGGTTCGAGACGGCGGGGCGGCTCATCCTCTCGGAGCCCACCCTCACCCCGGCCATCAAGGCCCTAAGCGCCCTGGGGGACTACGAGAAGGCGCTCGACTGCTACCGCCGGGAGGACGATGAAGAGAGGTTCACCGAGTGCTCCACCCTCATCCATGAGCTGAAGCGCGCCTGCGCCTCAGCCTGACTCTTCCTGCCCCTCACCTGCCTTCGCCTTCACCCTGTTGACGGTCTTCATGTGGCACTCCTCGCAGACAGGCTCTTCGCGGGGTCCCACCTTGAAGGTGTGGAGCACCACCTCTAGCTCGATGTCGCAGAAGAAACACTTCGCCTTCAGTTCGGTCCCCTCTTCGCGGCGTGAACCCTCCTCCTGACCACCTTCCCCCTCCCCTTGTAGTACCACACCTCGGCGTCCCCGTTCGAGCTCTCCCCCCACCTGGCGAGCTCCTCCAGCTCCTCCTTCGTCGCCCTCGCCTTGCCGCTCTTCACCTGGAGCAGCAGGAGCCTCCCATCTTTGGCTGCGAAGACGTCCACTGCGCCATGCGACGCCGCGCTCCTCGAGACCACCCAACCGTCTTTCTTCAGCGTCAGCATCGCCCGGTATTCAGTGCTGCGCCCGCGGATGTAGTTGCGATTAGGCACCTGCGAACCAGCTATCGTCTGGAAGTATGTAAAAGCGTTCCATGGCGGGACCCGCCGCCGCTGGGGGCGTCGCTGAAGCTCCCCCTGCCGAAGGTAAGCTTATCACGGGTGGGGGCGGCCGGTGCCAAGCCTTGGAAGAAGTCAGGCGCTCGATCAAGGGGATGGAGTCGCGCCTCTCCGAGCAGCTCGAACGGCGCGACCGCGTGTTGAAGGACAGCAGAGACGTCATCGCCGCATCCTCGAGGGCCATCATCGACGTCCATACTGGCAGGCTGAAGGAGGGTGAGAAGGAGCTCGCGAAGGCAAAGGGGCTCATGAAGTCGCTCAAGAAGTCGTCAGACGGCTCCGTCTCGCGATACCTCGTCTCCCCGGAGGCCGAGGTCGTCGAAGCGAGCGCAGTCATCTCGCTCGCCAAGGGCGACGAGATCCCCTCAATGGCGGACCTGGGCGCCTCCCCCGAAGCCTACCTCCTCGGGCTCCTGGACGCGGTGGGGGAGCTCAAGCGCCTCGTCCTCGACTCAATACTTCAGCGGAAGCTGCCGAAGGCGAAGAAGTACTTCGCAGTCATGGAAGGTCTCTATTCAATGTGCTCCCCCCTCGCCGTCTACGATCACGTGGTTAACGGCGCGCGCCGGAAGATCGACGTCGCCAGGATGCTCGTAGAGGACACCAGGGGCCTGCTCGCCGAGGAGATCGGGAGGGAGTCCGTCAGCAGCACCATGGCGCGTCTCGAGAAGAAGCTGGCGGGCGCCTAGAGCTCGCTCAGGAGCCTGCTCGTCTTTATCCCCGGGTAAGGGGAGTCCAGCCTCACCACTCTGAGCTTCATCCCCCGCTTCCTGGCCTGCTTCAGTATCTCATCCTCCATGTGATACTGGTCGTACCCCAGGGCGACGACGTCCGGGCCCACCTTCTGGAGGGTCACGTAGATGTCCCCCTTGACCCCGAGAATCGCGGCGTCCACCTGCCTCAGCGAGGACAGGAGCTTGACCCTGTCTTCCTCGCCTACTATCGGCTCCCTGTTCTTCCGCCGTCTGATGGTGCTGTCCCTGGCTACCGAGACCACCAGCGCGTCTCCCAACTCCTTCGCCCTGGTTATGGTGTGGACGTGGCCGTAGTGGATGATCTCGAAGCCGCCGCCGATGAAGACCACCTTGATCGCCTTCCTCCCCTTTGGGGTAAGGTAGACCCTCCCCCGAACGGACTTCAGGAGCCCCTTCCCCGACAGACGCTCGACTTCGGCCTCCGCCTCGGCTCTCGTCAGCCCGAGGAGCCGGGAAAGGGACTCGGGGTCCGCCTTCTTTCTCTGGATGCCGAAGGAGAACACTGCCGCGAGGACGCGCTTGGGTTTCATCTGTCACCAGTCAATCTTGACAACCCCGGCGAACGCCAACGAGTCCAAAAGCCCTTCGGCATAGCCGATGCTGAGCATCGCCATCTCGTCTTCGCCGTTGGCCAGGAAGTTCTCAGCATCCTTCACGTAGAGCTCCGCGTTCTCGAGCACGTGCTCGTACTGCGGCCCGAGCTTGGGCCTCACCGAATCGAGCGCCTTCCTCGTCTTTGACACGTACCTCGGCACCAGCGTCTGCGCGGTCCGCAGCACCCTGTCCGAGTTGCTCTTCGCGGACCCCTCGGGGACGCCGAAGATGGCGGATATCGCTTCGACCTCGGAGAAGTGCAGCTTCCCCGGGATGACGACGCAGTGCGGCGGCTCCCCGTAGTCGGCCTTCGCGAGCCCGTCGAAGACGCCGGCGGTTGACTTCGCGTCCGCCCTACCGACCCTGGACAGGACAAGGGCGAAGGTCTCCCCGTCGACCACGCCGCGCTTGAAGTTCCCCTCCGCCAACAGCAGCCCTGCCATCGCGGCCGCGGGGGTCACCCCTTCGCCGCTTTTGACGTCGTATTCCAGGAGCAGGAGGGTGTGCGCCCCTTCCAGCAGGTTCTGGTGCAGGATGTGGTACGCCTGCGTGAGCTTTCTCACCGACTCCCTGGTGACCGTAACCGTCCTCGAGAACTTGTACGAGTGCAGCCCCGAAGCGCCGGCGGCGGCTGATGCGATCGTGGCCGAGTGGATCACCCTCGTCTCCACTCCCTGTCTTATCGCCCGGGCCTGCAGCTCCCCGTGGGTGGTCGCCACCATCGGGTCACCCAAGACCGCGAGCGCGACCTTCTTGACCGCGGCCTCTGACAGAATCCTCCCTCCGTCCTCGACGAACTCTCTGTCGACGACGATCGGGCTCCTTCCCGTAGCCCGGGCCAGCTCGTCCAGCAGGCTCGGCTCATGGGGCGTCGTGTAGTACTCGAGGTATATCACGTCGGAAGCCCTCAACTCGTCGATGCCCTCGAGCGTGGCCCCCTTGGGCCCCAGTCCAAGGCCGACGAAGGCAAGACTGCCCATTCTGTCGCCGGAGCCAATTGTGGTATATCAACAGTGAAGGCGTCGCATGCAGGGGTGCCTGCATTCCCAGGGAAGATTCTACTTCCGACTTGCCATTCACTTTCGGCTAACCCTGGGGGGAAGGAAGTCACGCGACCAATTCAGGTGAAATATCGTCCTACATCCTAACCTACCAATGAAAATCCCCTCGACGATTCCACCCGAACTTGCCGAGGTCATCGGGTTGCACCTCGGAGACGGGTGCCTGGTGAGATATGACTACGGCGGTAAGAGGATTAGTGAGATGGCGCTCACGGGCAACGCTTCAGAGTATCCTTACTACGACACTTTCGTCAAGCCCACTCTCGAGTCATCGTTAGGGGTCACCGGGAGGCTCTATCTCCGAACCAGTGACAACACGACCAGGTACGTTGTCTACAGCAAGCCACTGGTGGATTACTTCGAGTCGCTCGGTCTTCCTCTCGGCAAGAAGCGTGACGCTTCCATCCCCCGGGTCATCTTCGAGCAAGGTCAAGTGGTACCTTGTATCCGTGGAGTGTACCATGCCGAGGGCTCGATCTATCGGAGGTACTCGAAAGCCTACAAGGGCCATGCTAGAGTGTATGACGGACTTCTGGCACTTCAGATAAGGACCAAGCTCAAGACGCTGATGGGTCAAATCGCCGAAGAACTGGCGCGGCTGGGGATTATCTGCAACAGACTGACAGAAGCGGATGGTGTTTACACTCTACGAGTCACCAAGCAATGTGAAATCGCCAAGTTCATGTCAGTTATCCAGCCGAGGCTCAAAACCACGCCACATTGAATAAACGCTTTAATCGCCGCCCAAATCCGCCGCGTAACGCGGGCCCTTGGCTCAGCCAGGTTAGTGAGATTCGTCTCACTGTCAGCGGCTGGCTCTTAGGTAGGGCTCAGAGAGACCAGCATGCCGTGGGTTCGAATCCCACAGGGCCCGCCAATTGTCTACCTGCTCGGCCGGGGGCGATGATCCCTGAAGGGAGTCTGACCTTGGCAACCTCGACTTCGCCTATGAGACCGCCTTGCACATCGGCGACGGGAGTCCTGCAAGTCATCCTCCCCACCATCGCTAGGATCTGAGCTGTAACCGCACCACTGGATTCCGCTTCTACGCGACCGGATCAGTCGGCACTACGTTGGAGGCTTGGGTCCCGTCCCGTCTCCTTTCTGGGACATCGAAACCCCGACGCTCACTCCAATGGCTATGAAGAACACAATCAGCGCGAACAGCAGGTCTGCCCCGACCACGAAGGAGCCCACCAGCCACACGATGGCGAACAACCACACCCCCGCGACGGTGATGCCCCTCGAGTCCATCCCTCCGCTCCGGGGCGGCCCCAAAGAAAGCCTCGTTCCCTAATCGCCTGGGCCCGCGATTCCAGGTCGCGGAAATGAGCCCCGCTGGCCCTCCTGCCTGCGCTTCCGGCCCGCCTAACCCTTTAGGCTGCTTTCCAAAACTGAGAATCGCCTCAAGGGCTTAATAGTAAAAATCCGGCGGCCCGAACCCAGAGTACATTGTCTCTCAAGACAGAGCGGATATCAGAGTTCCCGTTCCCAAAGCTGGATGCGGACCTCCGCAAGGGCAACTTCGAAGAGGTCCAGCTCCCTTACACCCTCGAGGAGGCCATGGAGGAGGCGAGCAGGTGCGTCACCTGCGGCAACCCCGTCTGCATGGACGTCTGCCCCCTGCAGACCGACATCCGGGGGATGTGCGAAGCCGTTTCGAGGGGAGACCTCGCGACCGCGTATCACAGGATAAGGGAGACCAACCCACTGCTCGGGACCACCGCCAGGTGCTGCCCCCAGCTCGACAGCCTCTGCGAGGCCGCCTGCGTCATCGGCACCAGGGGCCAGCCTGTCGCGTCGGGGATGATCCAGCGGTTCGTCGCCGACTGGGAGCGCACCGCTTCGAGGCAGCCGGACCCGGTGAAGAGGCAAGCGACTGGGAAGAGGGTCGCGGTGGTCGGCGGAGGCCCCGCGGGCCTGGCTGCGGCTGAGCTCCTCACAAGGTACGGCCATGGAGTCACCATATTCGAGGAACTCCCCACTCTCGGGGGAACGGCGTGGTACGGCATCCCTGACTACCACCTGAGCAAGGATGTCCTGAAGTACGAATCGGAAAGGATCCTCGGGATGGGGGTCGGCGCTAGGACCGGGGTCCGCATAGGCAGGGACGTCCCCCTGGACGAGCTCAGGTCAGAATACGACGCCGTGCTTGTGGCGACCGGGGCCAAGGACGTGTCGAAGTTCGACACTCCCGGGTCGGACCTCACGGGGGTCTACGACGGATATCAGTTCCTGGAGGACGTGTTCGTCAACGGGGTCGGGGCATACCTCAGGCAACCGAAGTACGACCTCGGCAAGAGCGTCCTCGTCATCGGGGGAGGAGACAGCGCCCTCGACTGCGCCCGGACGGCCCTTCGCCTTACTCAGGGGAGCGTGACCATCGTCTACCGAAGGACCGAGGCCGAGATGCCCGTGGACGAGATACTGGTCGAGGAGGGGAAGGAGGAAGGGCTGCAGCTGAAGTTCCTGATGGCGCCCAAGGCCTACGTCGGTACCAGCGGAAGGCTTCGAAAAGCGACCATGGCGGTGATGAAGCTGGGCGAAGTGGATTCGTCCGGGCGGAGGTCTCCCGTCCCCACGGGCGAGACCGTCGACCTCGAGTGCGACTCTGTGATCATCGCCATAGGCAGAGGCCCAAGCACCTTCCTCCAGAAGAAGGCTGGAATCGGGACGGGGCCGAAAGGGGGCATTGTCGTCGACGGGCGGTTCATGACTTCGATGCCCGGCGTCTTCGCCGCAGGGGACGTGGTGACCGGGGAGAGCCTCGTCGTCAAGGCGGCCGCCGCCGGGAGGGAAGCGGCCCAGAGCGTCCACGAATACCTCCTAGGCGCCCAGGCGGGCCACCGCTCGCTCTACGACTACTACTTCACCAGGAGGACCAGTGGGCGATACTACCGGGACATGATGGACGGCAAGGAAGAAGTCCTCCCACCGGACTGACGCCCCCGACCTCGCGTCTCCCCCCCGCAACCCCCTTCCCGCCCCTGACCCCGCCCTCCCGGGGAGTTCGTCAAGTGCAGAACTTCGGCGTTCTTGCCCTGATTTCCCGCAGTCTTATATTCGGAAACCTGCGGAGGTTGCAACGCGAGTGAAGTCAAAGGACGCAGTCGCCGCCGTTTTGATAATCATCCCATTCATCGTCTACTTCGCGATTCCTACCTACAACATGGTCAACCCAATGTGGGGAGGGGTCCCGTTCTTCTGGTGGTACCAGACCGTGTGGCTCGCGCTAAGCGCAGTCCTATTCTTCTTCGCCGCCGTGCTGATGGGGAGGAAGTCCTAGGATGCTGCCGACCGACGGCATAGTGGCGTTCCTGGCGCTCTTCGTCCTTTTCGTCGCACTGGGCTTCCTGGGGGGGCGATGGCGCAAGGGCGACTTGAGCGATTTGCACGAATGGGCCCTGGCCGGCAGGAGGCTCGGGACGGGCCTCGTCTGGTTCCTGGTGGGCGCCGACCTGTACACCGCCTACACCTTCGTCGCGATCCCCTCGGGGGTCTTCGCCAAGGGGGCGATCTACTTCTACGCCGTCCCCTACGTCTCTCTGACCTTCGGGTTCGCCATAATCTTCATGCCGATGCTCTGGAAGGTCGCCCACGAGAAGGGGTACATCACCGGGGCGGACTTCGCCAAGGGGACCTTCAACAGCAGGACCCTGGCCATGCTCATCGCTGTGGTCGGCATTGTCGCAGAGCTCCCGTACATCGCCCTCCAGATCGTCGGTATGCAGGCAATCCTGACGGTGATGCTTCAGGGAGTAGGCGACGTCACCACGGTGTCTGAAATCTCCCTCGTGATCGCCTTCATAGTCCTGGCGGCCTTCACCTATACCAGCGGCCTGAGGGGTGCAACGCTGACTGCGATCCTCAAGGACATATTGATCTTCGCGAGCATAGTCGCGGTCATCCTGGTCGTGGCCTTCGGGTCGGGTCTGGGGGCAGGGTTCACTGCCAAACCCGCCTACTCCACCCTGGCCAGCACCCTCCAGAACGGCTACTGGAGCCTCTTCCTCGTGAGCGCCCTCGCCCTGTACCTCTACCCGCACGCCATCAACGGCGTCCTCAGCGGCCAGGACGCAGAGAAGGTAAGGAAGAGCACCGCGCTCCTGCCCTTCTACGGGGTCGGGCTCGCCCTGCTCGCGATGTTCGGCGTGATGATCTATGCTAACAGCGCGGCCACGAACCTGGTGAAGTCGCTTGGGGGGAGCGGGGTCCTCGTTGTGCCTTCGCTGATACAGAGCGTCCTCCCCAGCTGGGCAACCGGCATCGCCTTCCTTGGCATCTTCATCGGAGGCCTTGTCCCGGCTGCGATCATGGCCATATCTCAGGCGAACCTCCTCACCAGGAACATCATCAAGGAGTTCCGGCCGAACATGAGCCCGGCGGCCGAAACCAAGATCGCGAAGTGGGCATCGGTCGGGTTCAAGTTCTTGGCGCTTGCGTTCGTGTTCGTCGTCAACTCCACCTACGCGGTGCAGCTGCAGCTCTTCGGTGGGATTCTGATCGTCCAGACCATGCCGGCGATGTTCGGCGGACTCCTGACGAAGCGCCTCAACAAGAACGGCCTCATAGTCGGCCTTGTAGTGAGCGAGGTAGTCGGCGTCTACTTGATGGAGGCCGCGAACAATTTCACGACGTGGTCCACGACCTTCTATGCCACCCCAGGCCTGGGCGCATTCTTCATCGGCGCCACCACCCTGACCATCAACCTGGTCATCGTGCTCGCGTGGAGCCTGGTCATGAGACCGAAGCCGTCGATGTAATGCGCAGGACTAAGTACTCCCCATCCCGCTTGAGCTCCTCATGAAGGCGGTACGCTATCACTCCACCGGCGGCAAGGAAGTGCTGGCCTACGAGGACGCCCCCGACCCGGTCCCGGGTCCAGGGGAGGTCGTCCTCAGGGTCGCAGCCTGCGCGGTGAACAGGATCGACGTCTGGGCCAGGAGCGGGCGGTACAAGACTTCCCTCCCCCACATCCTGGGGACCGACTTCGCGGGCGAGGTGGTCAGCGCCGGCCCCGGCGTCGAAGGGGTCGGCCCAGGGACGCGGGCGGTGTGCCATCCCGTCGTCTCCGACGGCACCTGTCTCTACTGCAGGCGAGGGAAGCCGAACCTGTGCCTGGGGAGGGGTTTCGTTGGCATAGCCACTGACGGGGGGTACGCCGAGCTCGTGAGGGTCCCCGCGGCCAACCTCCTGCCCACCGGGCCGCTGGACCTCAAGGTCGCGGCTGCGATGCCCGTCGACTTCGGGACTTCATGGAACGGCCTGGTCTCGAAGGCGAAGGTAGGCCCCGACGACGTCGTCCTGGTGTGGGGCGCCGCAGGCGGCCTGGGCCACGCCGCGGTCCAGATCGCCAAGATGCTCGGCGCCGAAGTGATAGCAGCAGTGGGAGACTCGTCCAAGTCGGAGTTCGTGAAATCCCTGGGGGCCGACCACGTCGTCGACTACTCCTCCAACGACATCGTCCAGGCCGTGAAGTCGATTACGGGAGGCATCGGCGCTTCGGTCGTATTCGAACACGTGGGGGGCGAGACCTGGGGGAGGAGCATCGAGTGCCTCGCGAGGGGCGGGAGGATGGTCACCCTGGGGCTGACCTCCGGCCCGAAGTCGGAGGTGGACGTGCGCCGGGTCTATTCCGACGAGCTTGCGATCATGGGCACCTACGGCCAGTCGAAGTCGGACCTCGCCAGGGTCCTCGAGCTCGCGGCCGAGGGGAAGCTTGCCCCTTCCATCCACGCCGAACTCCCACTGTCCGCCGCCAGCGATGCGCACGAAATCGTCGAGTCCCGGAAGGTTATGGGGAAGGTACTGCTGCTGCCGCCCTGAGTCTCCGCTTCCGCGCGGTTTATAGCCGGTCGGCTCCGGCTCGGATTCGATGTACACCAGCACCATCGTTGACGACGAGAAGAAGGCGATGAAGGTGATGAGAGGGATGGAGGAGGCATGGGAGAAGAAGGACGAGTCGTATTTCATCCACGTACTGGAGACGGAGCCGAGCCTTGTGCTCCGCGTCCACGCCGTCTGCATCCTGGCCGAAGTCGGAGGGGACAAGGCGGTCCGCGCACTGGCCGACGTGCTCCTCCACGACCCGGACCCCCTCGTCAGGCACGAGGCGGCATTTTCGCTCGGGCAGATCGGGCTCTCCGACGGCAACAAGGCGCTGGCCGCGGCCGTCCTCGCGGACAGGGACCCCATAGTGAGGCACGAGTCGGCGGCTGCCCTGGGCTCCGTAGGAAGCCCCGAGTCCGAGGAGGTCCTCACCAGGGCGCTGGCAGACACCGACGAGATGGTCAGGAACTCTGCGAAGGCGTCGCTGTTCAACATCAGGTTCCTCAAGCAGTACTCGGCAGGCTCGACCGCAAGGGAGCGGGCGCCCAGGCCGTAGCCGCCGAACCCTTAAGAGCGGTTTCCGAGCCTCGGCATCGTTTGAGGCTCCAGGGCAAGCGCGCCCTAGTGACGGGCTCTTCCCAGGGCATAGGTGCAGAGATAGCCCGGCTCTTCTCCAAGGAGGGCGCGACTGTCGTACTCAACCACCGCTCGGGGAGGCAGCACCCGGAGCCCGTCGCCGCCGCCATCCGGAAGGCGGGCGGGAAGGCGACCGTCGCCCACGCAGACGTCTCAGACCCTTCCAGCGTCGACAAGATGTTCCGCCAAGCCGAGAAGGAGCTCGGAGGCCTCGACATCCTCGTCAACGCGGCGGGGCTGGCCGACAGGAGCCTCTGGAACCTGAGCCTGGAGGACACCACCCTCGAGATGTGGCGGCGGGTCTTCGCGGTCGACGCCTTTGGGACCTTCCTCTGCTGCAAGGGTGCAGCCAGGCTGATGAAGCGCGGGTCTTCGATAGTCAACATAGCCTCCATCCCCGCGCTGGTCGGAGACACCGAAGGGCTGGTCTACGCCTCGGCCAAAGGAGCCGTCGTCTCCATGACGAGGATGCTGGCGAAGATGCTCGCTCCGAAGACCAGGGTGAACTGCATGGCCTTCGGCTCCATCGGCACGACCTGGGTCGACTGGCTGAGCAAAGAGCAGGCGGAATCCTATCGCTCTGCGATACCCCTGGGGAGGTTCGGGAAACCCTCCGAGGCGGCCGACCTCGCCCTGTTCCTCGCAGGGGACGAGTCGTCCTTCATCACGGGTCAGATCATCGCGCTCGACGGCGGAGAAGCGATACGCTAGCCTTCCGTGGCCTTGTAGAGGCCGCCTGCCTTCTCAAGCTTCCCGAGCGCGTCGTCGACGGCATCTTCTGCCTTCACGACCCCCTTCTCCATCGCCTTCTTCCATAGTTCGACGTAGGCCTCCAGCCCCTCCCTCACCTGGGGGTCCCTGTCTCCCTTCGTCCTCTCCAGCTCTTCCAGATAGTCTCTGACGTTCCTCAGCCCTTTGCTCACAGTATCGTCGCCTCTCCCCCGACCCCCGAGGGGTAGGCCCTGTACCCGAGCTTCTCGACCGCCCTGAGGACCTTCCCCTGGTCGCCCTCGGACGTGTTCACGAACACCGAGGGGCCGGTCTGCATAGAATAGTAGGCCCTGACCCCTTCGCTCCGAAGCTCCCTGACCCGACGGATGATCCTTATCGAGTCCTCGGTCATTATTATGAGGCCGCTGTCTCCGGTCATGGTCAGGCTGTGCAACTCCAGGGTGTCCCTCTCGGCCAGCCTCCCGACCTCGTCGAGGTCGTTCCCCAGTATCGCCTTCTGCATGGCGTCGCACCTCTTTTGGGCGGACTGGACCCTCGCGTCGAAGAAGGGGGAGGTGAGCACCTCCCTGTGTGCGTCCTCCGTCCTGACCCTGGACGGCAGGGGCACGATGACCATGCGCAGGTCCAGGTCCCTCGAGTCCGCGAACCGCTCCGCGTACGTCCCCTCGTCGTCCTTCCCTGCATAGAGCCTCGAAAACCCTCCCACCAGGGACCTTGACGCCGACGCGGCGAAGAGCCTGGCAGTCCTCGACAGCTGGGGGAGGTCGGGCTTCTTCCCCACTAGCAGCCTGTGGGTGAGCAGGGTGAGGGCGGCCCCGGCAGAGGACGAGTACCCGATCCCCTTGGCCTTGCCAGAAGGCAGGTTCTTGCTGTCGATGCGGAAGTCCGTGGCCTTCCTGGCTGGGTCGAGCCTGGCGACCACCGCCTGCAGCCTGGAGTTCGCCGAGTCGTTGGGCTTGCCCTCGATGAAGACCCCGCCCTTCCTCGAGTCGGTGATCGAGGCCTCCGTCTTCATCGAAGTGGTGTTGACGGAGATGCTGTCGTGGTACGGCAGGCGGAGCTTCCAGTCCCTGAGCCCGTGGTATTTCACGAGGGCCTGCATCGTGTACGCGACCGCCTTGTATTCCGCCATCCTACCTGACCTCTATCTCCATCCTGCCCGCGGTCCTGGAGTCCTTAAGCAGAAGGACCATGCTCTTCGGGATGCTCCGCGCAGCCGCGTCCGCCCCCAGCGCCAGGGTCCTGTCGCTCACGAAGTCGCTCTTCCTGACCACCAAGTCATGTGGGTGCGACAGCTCGAGCCGCGGGTCCCCCCGGGCCCTAACCGTGAAGGACTCGCTCCCCACCACCAGCGTTATCGTCACCACCGAACCCGCCCTCCTGAGCATGTCCTTCACTCTTCCGTCGAGCCCCGAGCACCCCTTCGACGCCCCCACCCCTACTATGCATTCTCCGTTCTCCGTGAGGTACTCTTCAGTCGTCAGCTCGATGGTCGTCGGGTGGGTCGACCTGACCATCGCGTGACCCCTGAACGTGACGACGTCCCGCGCTACCGCCTGTGAGCTCTCTTCCCGCGCTTCCATGCTACCTCATCCTCGGCTGGTAGCCGTTGCAGTGAGGGCAGCGGTCCGACTCGTCGGGGACCGGGGTCGAGCAGAAGACGCAGAACCTGAACCCCTCGGGGGGCGCGAGGGGTGCGGGGCCCTCGGGAAGGAAGAAGCTCGCCACGATCATGATCAGCCCACCAGCGACGAAGGGGATGCTCCAGAAGTAGGCGAGCGGCACGGCCAGCACATAGAACGCGGCGCCCATTATGGCCACGAGCAGGCCTCCGGCGAAGAGCTGGGGGCGCATGGCCCGAGCTCCCCGACAACGCCTTTATACTTTCGAAGAGGCGCAGTCCACGGACGCCTTGACCACCGAGTACGAGCAGCTCCTTTCACAGATGGTCGGCGAAAAGAAGGCGAAGCTGGCGGAGCTGACGGGGAGGAAGGGGACACAGAAAGAAACGGCGTCGCTGATGTCTGACATCAGGTTCCTCGAGGTCGAGCTGCAGCGCTATCAGCAGGGCATGGCGCTCTTCCGGACGAAGGCCATCCCCAAGGTCGGCAGGTGGGGGAAGCCAGAAGTGGAAGAGAAGAAGGAAGAAGAAGCCTAGACGGTCTTGACGATCTTCCTGTCCGAAGGGGACGTCGAAGCCCTCCTTCGAATGGACGAAGTCGTGGGAGCGGTGGAGGACGCCTTCCGCCGGCTGGGCTCGGGGGAGGCGGAGAACTACATGAGGACCAGGACCAGGGGCCCCGCTTCGGTCCTCAGCGTCATGCACGCCACCTCAGCCCACCTGGGAAGGGGAGGGCTCAAGGCATACATGTCTTCGAAGGGGGGAACCAGGTTCCTCACGGTCCTCTTCGACACCTCAAGCTCCACCCCCCTGGCGGTGATGGCCGCGGACATGCTGGGGAGGTTCAGGACGGGGGCGGCCTCGGCGGTCGCGACAAAGCACCTCTACGGGAAAGGGTCGGGGACCGTAGCCCTCTTCGGCTCGGGCAGGCAGGCGCTGACGCAGGCGCTCGCCCTCGGCGCCGTCATGAAGCTCAACGAAGTCAGGGTCTGGAGCCGCACTCGGTCACACGGCGAGGCGTTCGCAAAGCTCCTCCAGGAGAGGGGCTTCGAAGCCCGGCAGTTCGAGACTCCGGCGAAGGCCGCCCAGGGGGCCGACGTGGTGAGCACCATCACATCTTCCAAGGAGGCTTTTCTCGGCAAGGTAGACCTCGAGCACGTTTCTCACGTGAACATTTGTGGGGGGAACGTCCCTGATCACGCCGAGGTTACTGCCGAAGCCGTGGGTTCCTTCGACACCGTGGTCGTGGACGACCTGGCCCAGGCGAAGGCTGAGTACGGCGACCTCATCCAGGCTGTGACCGCCGGGAGGTTCGCATGGGAGTCAGCCGTCGAGCTCGGGCCCGTGGTGGCAGGAAGGATGAAGGGGCAAGGCCGGACGCTCTTCAAGTCAGGGGGTGTGGCCCTGGAAGACGTCGCCACCGCCAGCCTCCTATACGAGAAGGCGAAGTCCCTGGGCCGGTATCCGGAGTTCCAGTTCTACTGAGCCTACATCGGGGGCATGCCGCCCATACCACCCATGCCGCCTCCGGGTGGTCCGGCGGGCGCCCTCATCTTGCTGGCTGCGATCACGTCGTCGATCCTTAAGATCATCGACGCCACCTCGGTGGCGGACCTGAGGATCTGGAGCTTCACGGCCAGCGGCTCCCAGACGGACTTCGTGTACATGTCGGCCACCTTTCCGTTGAGGGCGTCGACCCCGTACCACTTGCCATCCTTCCCGTGTTTTGCCCTGAGGTCAACCTGGGTGTCGATGGGGTCCATCCCCGCGTTCTCGGCGAGGGTGAGAGGAATGCTCTCCATGGCATCCGCGAACTTCAGCGCGGCCAGCTGCTCCCTTCCGGTGAGCTTCTGAGCCCAGCTGCGGAGCTGGATCGAGACCTCCTCCTCGGGGGCGCCGCCGCCGGCGACCACCGCCGGGAGCTCGACCACGTCCTTCGTGACCATGATCGCGTCGTGGAGGGCCCTCTCCGCCTCGTCCACCACACGCTGCGTCCCTCCCCTGACGAGGATGCTGACGGCCTTCGGGTTCTTGGCCCCTTCGACGAAGACCCACTTGTCGTCCTCCAGCTTCCTCTCTTCGACGAGCTTCGCGTAGCCTAGGTCCTTGCTGCTAAGGTCGTCCAGGTTGGTGACTATCCTCGCTCCGGTCGCCTTTCCGAGCTTCGTCATGTCGCTCTCCTTGACCCTCCTCACCGCGAGGACTCCCGCCTTGGCCAGGAAGTGCTGGGCCAGGTCATCGATCCCCTTCTGGCAGATGATCACGTTGGCGCCCGCTGACTGGACCTTGTCGACCATCCCCTTGAGGATGCTCGTCTCTTCGTCCATGAACTGCTGCATCTGCTGGGGGTCGTTGATCCTGATCTCGGCCGAGAACTCGGTCTTCTCGATCTCGAGCGCCGAGTTGACGAGGGCGATTTTTGCCTCTTCAACTCTCCTCGGCATCCCCGAGTGGACGACTTCCTTGTCTAGGATGATGCCCCTTACTATCTGAGTGTCCGTGAGAGCTCCACCCGGCTTCTTCTCGACCTTCACGTTGTCGATGTCCACCTTGAACCCGCCGTCCCGCTTCTCCGCTACCTGCAGGACCGCGTCCACGACTATCCCCGCTAGGTGCGGCGAGTCCTCGTTGACCAGCTTCGTCATCATGCTGGTGTTCGCCACCTTGAGCAGGTCCGCCCTGCTCTCGGGGTTGACCTTCTCCGCGATCTTCTCCAGGATCTGCTGGGCCTTCTCTTCGGCCCTAGAGTACCCGTCGACCACCACCACGGGGTGGACGTTCTTGTTGATGAGGTCCTCCGCCTTCTCGAGGAGGGCGCCCGCCACCACTACGGCAGAAGTGGTCCCGTCCCCAACCTCGTTGTCGGTTGCCTTGCTTATCTCCACCATCATCTTGGCGGCCGGGTGCTGGACGTCAAGCTCCTTCAGCATCGTCGCGCCGTCGTTGGTGATGGTCACGTCGCCCATCGAATCGACCAGCATCTTGTCCATCCCCCTCGGCCCCAGCGAAGTCCTGACGACCTCTGCGATGAGCTTCGCGGCGGAGATGTTGTTCCTCTGGGCCTCTCTCCCTCTGGACTCCCCGGAACCCTCTTTCAGAATTATGACCGGCTGTCCTGTGGCTGACATGTCGAAAACCGGTATACAACCAATGGGCTATAAGTGTTATCGTGGCGTGAGACGATTCGCCCTCCCGGGGGGGGCGGAGCAATTCTTAAGTGGCCTCCGCTCCTGAAGAGCATCTGACCGTCTTGTCCGCTTCTCCGAGCATCTCCAAGAAACTCGCAGCAGAGGCCCTCGGCACCTTCGTCTTCGTGCTCGTCGGCGCCGGCTCGGCCGTCGGTACGTCCAGCCTCGCGAGCCCCGGCTCCGGCGCTTCCCTGATCATAGCCGCCCTGGCGAACGGCATAGGCCTGGCGGTCGCTGTCTCCGCCACCATGAGCATCTCCGGAGGGGCGCTGAACCCCGCCGTGACCGTCGGACTCCTGGTGGGGGGAAAGATCAAGCCCCGGGACGCGGCCCCCTACATCATCGCCCAGATGGTCGGAGCGGTCGCCGCCGGACTCGCCCTGGTCGCTTCCTTCCCGGCGGTGATGGGCGGCCCTGTCAACTGGGGCTCCCCGTCTCTGAATGGGGCCATCAGCGCGGGCCAGGGGATGGCCATCGAGGCCCTCCTTACCTTCTTCCTGATGTTCGCCATCCTGGGCACCGCCGTCGACTCTAGGGCGCCGAAGATCGGTGGACTCGGAATAGGCCTCGCGGTGGTCGCCGACGTCCTCGTCGGCGGTAACCTCACGGGCGCAGCCATGAACCCGGCCAGGGCCTTCGGCCCGATGCTAACCGCAGGGTTCTATCCCGGCTACTGGTACGTCTACATCATCGGCCCGGTCGTGGGCGCAGTCGTCGCCGCTCTCGCCTACAGGTATCTGATAGAGCAGACCAGCTGAGAGGGACGCGGATAAATATCTCAATTCGAGGGCGCATCGAACACTTGGACACGACCGCAGGAAGGCTAAGCCGGGGACAGGCGAAGGAGCTGCTGGTGGGCATCGACTCCGCCTTGAGCTCTGCCCGCGGGAAGGCGGGGCGAGAAGCGGTGGTGAAGCTGCTCAACGCCTCCGTCCCAGGCTACACCTGGGTCGGCATCTATGTCGTGGAAGGGAAGGACCTGGTCCTCGACGCCTGGTCAGGCCCGGCGGCGACCGAACACACGAGGATACCCATCGGCAAGGGGGTCTGCGGGTTCGCTGCCAAGGCAGGGAAGACAGAGATCGTCTCGGACGTGAGCAAGGACCCGAGGTACCTGCAGTGCTTCCTTTCGACGAAGTCAGAGATCGTGGTACCGATAATGGACCATGACTCCGTGGCGGGCGAGATTGACATAGACGGAGACCGGCTCGACGCGTTCTCTTCGCTGGACCGGGAGTTCCTGGAAGCCGTCGCCAAGAAGCTAAGCGCCGGCTGGCGCTGAGGCCCTCGAGCCGGGTCCGGCATCTTATAACATAAGTTATAAGAAATAAATATGCCCCGGCCTAGGCGACTCTCGTATCCGGTTTGAAGCTCGAGATCAAGGACCTCCACGCGTCAGTCGAAGGGAAGGAGATCCTGAAGGGGGTCAACCTGACCATCGGCCAGGGGGAGACCCACGCGCTCATGGGGCCCAACGGCTCCGGGAAGAGCACTCTGGCCTACACCCTGATGGGTCACCCGAAGTACCAGGTCACCTCCGGCCAGGTCCTCATCGACGGAGAGAGCATCGTCGGCATGACCCCGGACAAGCGCGTCAAGAGGGGGCTCTTCCTCGCCTTCCAGTACCCGGTCAGCGTGCAGGGGGTAAGCATGTTCTCCTTTCTCAGGGCTGCCTACAACAACTCGAGGCCTGCCGGCTCCGAGCCGCCGACGATCTTCGAGTTCAAGGAGGTGGTTGCGGACAAGCTCAAGATGCTGAGCATGGACGACTCCTTCCTCAACCGCTATCTGAACGAAGGGTTCTCCGGAGGCGAGAAGAAGAGGGCGGAGATACTGCAGATGGCGCTGATGGAGCCGAAGTTCGCGGTCCTCGACGAGACCGACTCTGGGTTGGACATCGACGCCCTCCGCATCGTGGCAGAGGGGATCAACAAAGTGGCCGGACCCAACACCGGTGCGCTGCTCATCACGCACTACCAGAGGATCCTGAAGTACGTGAAGCCTCAGTTCGTCCACGTGATGTTCCAAGGAAGGATAATCGAGTCGGGAGGGGAGGACCTGTCGAGGCTGCTGGAGGAGAAGGGGTACACCTGGATCAAGGGGTACCGAGAAGAGGAGCAGGCGCCGCCGCAGACCCCATAACCCTTTTAACAAGGAAAATAACCTATGTTATATCCGAGCGTGAGAGCGTGACGTCCAATACCGATATCATAACTGACGATTACAAGGAGAAGTACGGGTTCAGCGACCCGGTCGAGTCATACGCGGTCCAGGGGAGCAAGGGGCTGAGCGAGCGGGTCGTCCAGGAGATCGTGAGAATCCACGACGAGCCAGCCTGGATGGAGCAGATCAGGATGAAGGCCCTGAAGCACTTCCTGGAGATGAAGGTCCCTGCGTGGGCCCCCGAGCTGGGGGACATCGACTACCAGAGCTTCTACTACTACGCCAACCCGACCAAGAAGGCCGCCGAGTCCTGGGACCAGCTCCCGGAGTACATCAGGCGCACCTACGACAAGCTGGGGATCACCGAGGCAGAGAAGAAGTTCCTAGCCGGGGTAGGCGCCGTCTACGAAAGCGAGGCCGTCTACCACAGCATCCAGGGCGAGCTCGAGAAGCAGGGCGTGATATTCAGCGACACGGTGTCTGCCCTGAAGCAGTACCCGGAGATAATGAAGAAGTACTTTGGCACAGTCGTCCCCTACCAAGACAACTTCATTGCTGCACTCCAGACGGCGGTGTGGAGCGCCGGCTCGTTCGTCTACGTCCCCGAGGGGGTCAAGGTCAGCATGCCACTCCAGGCGTACTTCAGGATCAACGAAAGGAACATGGGGCAGTTCGAGAGGACCCTCATCGTCGCCGAGCCGTACAGCGAAGTCGGCTACATCGAGGGGTGCAGCGCCCCCGTCTACTCGTCCCAGTCCCTGCACTCTGCCGTAGTTGAGATAGTGGCGAAGAAGGCTTCGCTGGTGAAGTACACCACCCTGCAGAACTGGTCCAGGGACGTCCTGAACCTGGTGACGAAGCGCGCCCATGCCTATGAAGAGGCGACGGTCTCCTGGGTGGACTTCAACGGCGGCTCGAGGCTTACGAGGAAGTACCCCTCCATCTATCTGCTGGGGCCGCGGGCCAAGGCAGACATCATCTCCGTTGCCTACGCTGGCCCTGGCCAGGTCCAGGACACCGGAGGGAAGGCGATCCACCTCGCCAAGGACACCACCTCCAAGATCATCTCCCGCTCGGTCTCCAAGGGCGGCGGCCACACGGCATACAGGGGGCTCCTGCACATCGCCAAGGGGGCGAAGAACGTGAAGTCGACCGTCCGCTGCGACGCCCTCCTGGTCGACGAGAAGAGCACCACTGCCACCTATCCATACATGGAGATACAGGAAGACGACGCCACGGTGACGCACGAAGCGAGCGTGGGGAAGGTCGGGGAGGAGCAGTTGTTCTACCTGATGTCGAGGGGAATATCGGAAGGGGACGCGCTCAGCATGGTGGTCAACGGGTTCATGGAGCCCTTCGCCAAGGAGCTCCCCATGACCTACGCCGTCGAGTTCAACCGACTGATGTCGCTGGAAATGACGAACGCGGTCGGCTAGGACCGGCCCCGCAGGTGTCGAGCATGTCCCAGGCCGCGATTTCGTTCGGGGAGGATCTGGTAAGAGAGCTTTCGACTTCGCTCCATGAGCCCGGCTGGCTCACAGAGTCCAGGCTAGACTCGCTGAGGTCGTACATGGAACTGCCCCCGGAGACCAACCCGCTCTACACGAAGTACGCGAAGACCTTCGGATTCCCCGTCGACCAGTTCAAGATGACGACCTCGAAGTCCGCGGTCGACTTCCGCACCTTCTTCAGCGGCTTCCTCACAGGCAACGAGAGCGACATAATCCTGCAGGGGAACGAAACCCAGGTCCACGCCGAGCTTCGAAGCGAGTTGGCGTCGAAGGGAGTCAGCCTCATGTCGTTCCACGAGGCACTCGGGGCGGAGGAGGCCAGGGTGAGGGCCCTCGTCGAAGGACGCAAGGTCAAGTCGTCGGGGGACAGGTTCGCGGCCTTCGCGAACGCCTTTTTCAACGGCGGCGTCTTCGTCCGCGTCCCCCGTGGCGTGGCCCTGGACAGGCCCCTCCGCAGGATGCTACTCCTAGACTCCCCCAGGACCCCTGTCATCGAGCAGGTCTTCGTGATAGCCGAAGAAGATTCACGACTGATCTTCCTCGAGGAGCTCTACTCCAAGGGGACTTCTGCCCCTTCCCTGGTCGCTTCGAACCTGGAACTCATCGCGCGGCCGGGGTCCCACGTCGACTTCTCCGCCATACAGCTCCTCGACGAACAGGCCACCCACATCACCAACAGGGCCGTCGACGTCTCCAACGACGCCAGGGCGACCGTCAGCTCCCTTTCCCTTGGCGCCTCGGTGTCCAGGTCCAGGATGAACTTCCTGCTGAACGGAAGAGGGTCGGTGGCGGAAGGGTTCGAGATTTTCTTCACGGACGCCGCCCAGAGATACGACTTCGAGACCAACCTCGTCCACAACTCCCCGGACTCGACGGGCTCTACCCAGGCGAGGGGGGTGCTGAAGGGCGAGTCGCAGTCGATATTCAAGGGGATGATCAAGATAGTGAACGCTGCGAAGAACTCCAGGTCCTACCTGGCCCACCACGCCATGCTCCTGGAGCGGACCGCGAAGTCGGACGGGGTCCCGAGCCTTGAAATCGACAACAACGAAGTCCGGGCCACCCACTCCGCCTCGGTTGCCCAGATCGACGAGGA
>JAGWHE010000031.1 GCA_028866945.1 Nitrososphaerota archaeon | reverse complement strand
ATGTCCTCGTAGGTGACCTGGGGGACGCCGCGCAGCGCCTCGCCCTTCTCCGAGATTACGAACACGGTCCGCTGAGTGATCAATGCGGCGTCGGCGACCGGGCTGACCCCGACGACCTGGAACGTCAGCCTGCCGCCGAAGTATGGTATCATGATGTTGTCGCCCTTCGTCACCGGGACGCTTTCCAGCGCGTCCGCGAGGTAACGCTCGTCGATGGGCGGCACCGCCTCGAGCGGCGCGACTACGACCTTCTCCGCGGGGGGAGCCTTCACCTTCTTGACCACCACCACGTCCCCTATGGCGACCCCTGCGTTGTTCCTGATGAGCCCGTCTATCCTGACGATCCCCCGACCCTCGTCCGACGGGTACAGCGGCAGGCACTTTGCTACTGTCCTTCTCTTCCCCTTGATCTCGATGACGTCCCCGGTCGAAGCGTCCAGCGCGTCCATGGCGTCGTAGTCGATCCTGGCCACGCCGCGGCCGACGTCGCGGGTGTATGCTTCGAGAACCTTCAGTTGGACCTGCTGCTGGCTCACTCCCGCTCCACTCTCAGACAACGTTTACTCGCCTGAAGCCCTTATTAGCCTTGTCCTTCAATGAGAACGAAATTTCCAACATCCCGTTCTTGTACTCTGCCTTGCCTGACTCGGACTCGACCGGGGCCTTCAGTGAAAGCTCGGATCTGTAGTGCTTCTCTCCCCGCTCCGCAGTAATCACCGCGCTCTCCTCGGTGGCGTCGACCTTGATGTCCTCCTTCTCCACCCCGGGCATCTCCAGGATGACCCTGAGGAGCCCGTTCTTCTCGTCCACCACCTGCTCGTTGATCGGCGCCCTGAACCCGTCCCTCCGCACCGGGTTGTTGCCGAAGACCTGCACCGACGGCTTCCCCCCCGGGCCCATGTTGAAGGTGAACCCGGCGATGAACGGCTTGTTCTGCCGGTCGTGGCCGAAGAAGGCGTTTCGCACGGTGCTCTCGATGTCCCGCTCGAAGTCTTCGAAGTACTTGTCGAGCTCGTCGAGCATGTCCCTCAGATCCCGTCGCTTGTCGCCGCCGTTGTCTTCGCTCATATTAATTCACACTTTGTTAATTAACTACATATTTATTAACTTAGCCCCCCACGAGGATTCGTGGCTCCTGACCTCATGGAAGAAGTCCTTTCGTCGAAGGTGAGATTGAGGATAATGGACTCGGTGTCTGTCCGTCCCAGGACCCTGGGAGAGCTGTCGGACCTCACAGGCATCTCCGTGCAGGGGGTCCTCAGGCATCTGAAGAAGCTCTCGGAGCTTGGGCTGGTCGAGGAGAAGCGGATATCGAGGCTGGCGCCGAAGGCCCGGATCGTCTACGCCGCCAGGTCGGCCCGCATCAGAGACTACTCCACGGGGGGGTACACGGTGGTGAAGTCCACCGAGGAGGCGGAGGTGGGCGGTGAGACTGCGAAGACCCGCGACCTTGAGAGGGCCGCCGGGGACCTGCTCATCCTCCGGCGGAGGGCGAAGGAGGAGGCAAGGAGGCTCGGGAGGATAATCGACGAAGCCGCAGACGAGCAGGCGTACCTTGCAGCCGCGATCAGGTCGCTCCCCCTCTCACAGTCGGAGAAGCTGGTCCTCGAAGTGGTGCTGACCGAAGACACCCTTGAGGACGCGGCGAGGGTCCTGTCGAAGTACTACGGGCTGGACGACAGAAGGTCTATAGAGAGTGTCCTGAACAAGGCGAGAGCGGTTGTCTCAAAATAGGAAGCTCGTGATGGTGACGAACGACGACAGCGTCCAGAGCAACGGGATAATCGAGCTGGCCAGGGCAGCGGCCAAGCACGCCGAGGCCATCATCGTGGCCCCGGAGCAGCCCCAGAGCGCGACGGCGCTGAGCCTCACTTTCCACAAGCCACTTCGCGTGAACCGGGTCAGACGGGAGAAGTTCGAATGCTACGCCGTCTCGGGCTCGCCGGGGGACTGCGTCATGGTCGGGGTGAACAAGGTCCTGCCGAGGAAGCCGGACCTCGTGGTGTCTGGGATAAACATCGGCGACAACAACACCTTCCAGGACATCCTCGCGTCGGGGACCGTCGCCGCCGCCCTGGAGTCGGCGATCACCGGGATCCCGGCCATCGCGTTCTCCATGGAGGTGAGCGGCGAGTCCATGTTCGCCCTCGAGTACGACCAGCCCGACTTCCGGAACGCGGGGGTCATCGCCGGGGAGATCATACGCGACGTGCTGGAGAACGGGATGCCCGAGGGGGCGGAGCTGCTCAACGTGAACTTCCCCCGGACGGTCCAGCCCTGGACGCCGATCAAGCTGACTGAAGTGGGAAGGAGGAAGTACACGGACAAGGTCATGGTCAGGAGGGACCCGCGCGGGCGGCCATACTACTGGCTCTTCGGCGAGCGGCTCACGTCTTTCCCCGAGAGGACTGACGCAGAGGCGGTCGTCGTGAAGAAGCACGTCTCGATCACCCCCATCGTGCTCAGGATGTCGGGGCCGGTGTCGAAGGACCTGTCGCGGCTCAGGGACAGGGTGGAGCAGAGGCTCCAGAAGCCCCGCCAGGCGAGGCGCTGAGATGAAGTCTGTCTCCCCGCTCAGGCAGGGGCTCCCGGAAGACTGGCAGGCGGTCGAGTCCGGGATGAAGGTGGTCACCCTGGACAGGCGCCTGCAGGCCCTGGTCCCCCTCCTAGCGGTCTCTTCGCTGTCCAGGGGCACCAGGGGGCTGACTCTGTTCCCTGGTAGGACGGGGGTGGCCGTGGGTTCGGCCGTCACCACCGCGAGCGTCGCCATCGCCTATGCGCTCCTTTCCACGGGCCCCGTGGCCCCCCTCCTTTCGCTCTGGATCCTGGGGACCGCCGGGGCGGCCATCTTCGCCGCCTCCCTGAGGCCTACGGCCTTCGTGAAGCCCATCTGCGTGCGGTGCAGGCTCCTCCCGGTCATCAAGGAGCACGAAGCGATACACCTCACCGGGGTCACCAGCGAGAGGGCGGTCTGGGACTCCATGAGGACCAGGCACAGCGCCAAGACCCTGTCCCTCGACGGGGACCCCTCCATCTGCTCCTTCTGCCCCATCCCGAAGAGACTCTCCGAGCACTAGGTGCGCGCTGGATGGTTCACCGCATCGCCGTAGTGGAGACAGACCTCTGCCAGAGCAAGAAGTGCGGCCTGGAGTGCATCAAGGAGTGCCCGGTAAACATCAACGGCCAGGAGTGCATCACCCTGCCGGAGAGCAAGATCGCGCTCATATCCGAGGAGATGTGCATCGGGTGCGGCATCTGCATCAAGGTCTGCCCCTTCGACGCCATCGACATACTCAACCTGAGCGAGGAGCTGAAGAGCGACAAGATACACCAGTACGGGGTCAACTCGTTCCGCCTGTTCCGCATCCCCACCGTCAGGAAGGGGCAGGTGGTCGGCCTGGTGGGGAGGAACGGCATCGGCAAGTCGACGGCCCTGAAGGTACTCGCGGGCCAGCTGGTCCCCAACCTGGGGGACTACGAGGGCGAGGCGACCTGGGACAGGTTCATCCAGTACCTCAGCGGCCGCGAGATGAAGGAGCACTTCGAGAGGGTTGGAGACGGCGAGCTGAGGGTGTCGCTGAAGCCGCAGGCGGTGTACAAGCTCCCGGAGGCCTGGAAGAAGGAGACGAGGCTCCTGCTCAAGCAGATGGACGAGCGGAAGAAGATGGACGAAGTCGTCGAGACGCTGAACCTGAAGGAGACACTTGACAAGAAGGTCCCCGACCTCAGCGGCGGCGAGCTCCAGAGGGTGGCGGTGGCCGCGGCCGCCCTGAAGGACGCCGACCTTTACCTCTTCGACGAGCCCTCCTCGTACAACGACGTGTATCAGAGGTTGGCGGTCTCGAAGCTGATAGGGGAGATCGCCGAGTCGGGCAAGGCCGTCCTGGTAGTGGAGCACGACATGGCCTTCCTCGACTACGTCACAGACTACGTCCAGATAATCTACGGAGAGCCGGGGGCCTACGGGGTGGTCTCGGGGCTCTACGCCTCGAGGACGGGCATCAACTCCCTCCTCGACGGATACCTCCCCCAGGAGAACATCAGGTTCAGGGACCATGCCGTGACCTTCGGCCAGCGCGCGGCCGGGGAGACGGTGGAGAGCGAGGACGTGGTGGCGAAGTACACAGCCCTGGCGAAGTCCTACAAATCGTTCAAGCTGGCGGCCCAGGGAGGGGAGATCAAAGGGGGGACCATACTCGGGGTGGTGGGCGCCAACGCGCTCGGGAAGACCACCTTCCTGAAGATGCTGGCAGGGGAGGAGAAGCCCACCCGGGGGACCGTAAGCGTGGGCGCCAAGGTGGCCTACAAGCCCCAGTACCTGAGCTCGGATTTCGACGGCACCGTGGACGAGTTCTTCATGTCGACCCTGGGGACGAAGTACTCCGACCCGGTCCTGCAGGACAACCTCGTCGTCCCCCTGAGGCTGGAGAAGCTCCTGGCCCGGCGGATGGAGGAGCTCAGCGGCGGGGAGCTGCAGAAGGTGGCGATAGTGGCGACCATGGCCCAGGAGACCGAGGTCTACGCCCTGGACGAGCCCTCGGCCTTCCTCGACGTCGAAGACAGGTTCGTCGTGGCCAGGGCCATCAACCGCATGGTGAAGGCCAGGGGGAAGGCCGCCGTAGTCATCGACCACGACCTCCAGGTGGTGGACATCGTGTCCGACAGGCTGCTGGTGTTCACCGGCCGGCCCGGGATTGCGGGAGAGGCGACCTCGCCCCTGACGAAGGAGGACGGGATGAACGGGTTCCTGAAGCGGGTCGGGCTCACCTACAGGAGGGACGTGAACACTGGGAGGCCCCGGGTCAACAAGCCCGGGAGCAAGCTGGACAGGGAACAGAAGGAGAAGGGCGCCTACTATTACGTCTCGGCCCAGAGGGGAGAAAGTGCCGCGCCTGATTAGGGCGGCGCTGGAGAGGGCTGGGGTGAGAGGCCCCGAGCGGGTCTCGTCGGGGGTGGACGTGGTCGGCGACATCGCCATCGTCAGGCTCTCCGGGTTCGCCGCGAAGGAGAGGAGGAAGGTCGGGGAGTCGCTGCTGGAGGAGATGAAGAACGTCAGCGTCGTCCTGGAGCAGGAGGGGGGCATCGAGGGCGAGTACAGGCTCAGGAAGCTCGTCCACCTGGCGGGGGAGAGGCGGACGTTGACGGTGCACAGAGAGAACGGGTGCGCGTTCAAGGTCGACGTCGCCCGGACCTACTTCTCGCCGAGGCTCTCCACGGAGAGGCTCAGGGTCGCCGAGGCGGTGGGCGCAGAGGAGCGGGTCCTCAACATGTTCGCCGGCGTTGGCCCGTACTCCGTGCTGATCGCGAAGCGCTCCGGGGCCAGGGTCACAAGCTGCGAGGTCAACGGGCTGGCCGCAGAGCTGCACAGGGAGAACGACAGGATGAACAAGGTCGAAGACCTGGTCACCGTGGTCAACGCAGACGCGGCCGACCTCCCGGGGCTCGTGAAGTCGAAGTTCGACAGGATCCTCCTCCCGCACCCGTCCCAGGCCGACAGGTTCCTCCCCGTAGCGCTGAAGCTGGCGGCGCCGGGCGGACGGCTGGTGTACTACAGGCACGTGCTGGGGGTCGACGAAGAAGAGGCGGCCAAGGCCCTGCGCAGGGAGCTGAAGGGGCTACTTCCGCCCAGGTCGAGGAGCAGGCTGCGCCGCGTCAGAGAGGTAGGGCCGAGGTGGGTCGAGATGGTCGCAGACGTCAAGCTCCCCCGCTAGAAGGGGAGGCTCTGGCTGTACCTGTAGAGGTGCGCGATCACTCCGAAGGTCACGAGTATGGCGCCCGTGTCGAACAGGGCCATGTTCTTGAGCCCGGTCGATATCGCCTGGGCTGCCAGGCCGTTGATGGCCACCTGGGCGAGTATGAGCAGGATGAACAAGATGTACACCCACCTCCGCGTGAGGATCGGGCCCATGGGCGCCGCAGCCCTCCGCACCCTCTCCTTGGACTTCAGGTAGCGGAGGAACCCGTAGGTCCCGATGAAGCTGAGGACGGTGACCCCGAGCATGGACGCGAAGTAGGACGCCGGGTCGACGTACAGCCTTTCCAGGGTGGTGAGGGAAGTGTCCGGGCTGACGTAGAACCCCCAGGCTGTCGTGACCAGGACCTGGGCGATGGTGGTGATCCCCAGGGCGGTGAAGAAGGGCCTGTCCTTCCAGTTGAGCTTCTTCGAGGTGTCGACGAACGGGACGACTATGGCCATCAGGAAGAAGAGTCCGGGTATCAGCCCGCCCATCACGAACTTGTCGAAGAAGGTCCTGAGCAGGGCGTAGATCCCCACCAGGTACCACTCAGGGATAGTCAGCTGGGGGTTGCTCGGGCTGTAGGGGCTCCCCACCGCCACGGGGAACATGGCGGCTATGAGAAGCAAGGCCCCGACCACCGTGGAGATCACCGGCAGGTCGAAGACCAGGTAGCGGGGGAAGTGGATGAAGACGAGGATGAGCATGATCATGGGCAGGACGAATACGTGGTAGGCGTAGAGCCGAAGCACGAAGTCAGTGAAGCCCGAGCCGAACACCGAGAGCCTGAGGACCCCCCCTATGACCGGGGAGGCGTTGGCAAGGGACGAGCCGATCTCTATGGCCAGCCCCGCCCGCTGGTTGAACAGGAGGTCGTAGCCGCTGAACGCCTCGAGGCCGGTGATTATGCCCAGGATGACGCCGGTCACCCACAGGATCTCGTTCTTGATCTTGAACCTGCCGCTGAAGTACTGGTAGTAGAGGTGAAGGACGGCGAGGAGGACCATGGCGTTCGACGCCGTGTAGTGGATGTTCCTCAGGAGCCACCCGAATGGGACCGTGTTGTTGATGTTCTCGATGCTGTTGAAGGCGCAGGTGATGCTCCCGCAGCCGTTGAGGGTCGGCTGGTAGTAGATCATGAGGAAGCCTCCGGTCACGCCGAGGACGAGGAAGGTGATGCCCGTTAGGACACCGAGGTATCCGAGGGGGCTGACGAACCGCCGCGGGTAGGTGTATTGGATCCCCATCCAGATCGTCCTTTCGAGGCCGTCGTAGAGCCAGTGGTAGAGGCGGGAGACGACGTTCTTCCGCTCAGGGGCCTGGGTCAACTTATGGGCACGCCCTCGTCGTTTGGATTGAGTGGCTTCTCAGCCGCCGGCCGGATGAAGTTCTGGTAGCTGGCGAAGTCCCTGCCGTAACCTATGGTGCCGTCGCCTTCGATCGGGTCCACGGAGGCGATGTTCGGCTTCCCGTTGGACACCGTGGTCTTGGTAGGGTCGGCGTTGGGGTAGAAGACCCACAGGTCCCCGTTGGCGTCGGCCTGGAGAGTGAGCATCGGGATGGCGTTCTGGGGGAACGCCTGCAGGGACGCCGGCCCGGCGATGGCCTTGCCTCCGTCCACCATGTGCCCGGCCGAATCCTTCTGAGGGAGCTGGTAGATGCTGCCGTGGCACGGACATTCGTACTGCTGGTGCCCCGGGGCGGGGTTGTAGTTCGGGCTGCACCAGAGGTGGACGCACACCTTGCTGAAGGCGACGAAGTCCGTGGCCTTCTTGCTGTCGCCTCCCAGGGTGGTGGGGAGCCTGATCAACTCGAACTTCTGGAACGTGTCGGGGTTGTTGGCGTCGACGGTCGGGTCGCCCGAGGTGGGGTACGTGATGACCCAGTGGTCGTTCGGCGGGAAGGTCGAAAGGTCGTTGACGTTCGCCACCTGCCCGGCGGCCGCGCCGTACTTGCTCGAAATGTCGTCGATCACCGCCTTCTGGACGAGGGTCTGCTGGGCGGAGCCCGTCTTGATGGTCGAAGAGAGGAATGTCCCCCAGGGGACGAACGGGATTATCGAAAGGACCGCTCCGGCGAGGAATGCAAGCTTCACGAAGGTCCTCCTCCCAGAGCTCTGGACCGGGGGCTTCGAGGGGGGCGCAGGCGGGAGGGTCGCCGTCCTCGGGGGAGGGACTGGAGGCCTCGGGGCCGGAGGGGCCACCGCGGCCGGAGGCGCTACTGGGCGAGGGGCCGCCGCCTCCTGGGCGGGCGCGGGGACCGGTTGAGCGGGCTTCGGGAGAGGAGCTGCGGGCGGGGGGCTGGCGGCCGGCTTCTTCTCTTCTGCAGGCTTCGCCTGCTGGGAGGCTTTGTCATTGGAATCCTCCGCCAACGGTTATCGCTGGCGGGGGCGCGTGAAGCCGTTTTTTAGGCTTCGTTTTCCAATCATGAAATCGGTTTGACCCCAATAATCCTTAAAACCAATCTCGCGTCGAGCCGGATTTGTCCGAGATGAGTAGCAAGGGCTCCAGTGCCGTGGGCATAATCGTCGCAGTGTTGATCATAGGCGCGGTGGCCACCATCGGGTACTACCAGGTCGAAGTGGCGCCAGGCCAGCTGACAAGCAGCACGACGACCACCACGACGTCCTCGGTCAACTGCCAGACCCATCCGTCGTCGTGCGTGAACGTCACGATAGTTTCAGGGGCGAGCACCCCCTACACCGGCTACAGCTCGGGGAGCACGACCCTCTACGGCTACAGCGCTCCGACGGTGACGGTGGTGATCGGGGTCAACAACACCGTACAGTGGACGAACCAGGACACCGCCTTCCACACGGCGACCTCTGCCGCAGGCGACCCGGCCAGCTTTGACAGCGGTTGCCTCGACGGAGCGGGCGCGACCTGCCCGGCCGGCCAGGGGGCTGGAGGGAGCACGTTCCAGTTCACCTTCACCGTGGCCGGGACCTACCTGTACCACTGCATCTATCACCCGTGGATGCAGGGGAAGGTCATAGTCGTACAGGGGTCGGGGAAGACCACTACGACCACCGGCATCTCGTCGTCCTCTGCGACGAGCACGTCGGCTGCCCCCACCACCGTGCAGGCCACCATCGTGTCCGGGGCGAGCGCCCCCTATTCCGGGTACGGTTCAGGGAGCACCCAGCTCTACGGCTACAGCCCCCTGACCATTACCGTCGTGATCGGGGTCAACAACACGGTCACCTGGACCAACGCTGACTCGTCGTTCCACACTGTCACCTCGGCGAGCGGGGACCCGGCGAGCTTCGACAGCGGCTGCCTCGACGGGGTGGGCGCGCTGTGCCCCGGTTCGAGCGCCGGGAGCAGCTTCACGTTCACATTCACCGTGCCGGGGACCTATGTCTACCACTGCCTCTACCATCCATGGATGCAGGGCAAGGTCATCGTGCTTTCTGCCTAGGGAAAACGCCAACATAGCCGTCGTCCGCTCCCCACCCGGTTGAAGAAGCTCACAGACGCAGCGGCGCTGCTCGAGCTTTCGCGGGACGCCGGCCTCGCGAGCATCCTTCCCAGGGTGGCATACAGGGCGGACACCGAGGAGGACGTCGCAGCCGCGCTGGGGGAGGCGGCGGGGGAAGGGCTCCCTGTCACCCCCAGGGGCGCAGGGACCGGGATACCCACGCAGTCCGTCGGCAGAGGGGCCATACTGCTTCAGGACCGAGCCGCGGCGGAGGTCCGCAGCGGACAGGTGGTCTGCGAGCCGGGGATCGTGAAGGCTGAGCTGAACAGGGTCCTGGCTGGGTCCGGGGCATGGATGCCGGTGGACCCCTCCAGCTACGCGAGCTGCACCGTCGGAGGGATGGTCGCCAACAACTCGTCCGGGGTCAGGACCGTAAAGTACGGCTCCACCGTCGACTACGTGGAGGGGCTCCGCGTCGCGGTCGTCGGGGAGGGGGTGAGCGCCAAGGCGGCCGTTCCGGTCGGGGAGGGGGTCTCGCTCCCGGGGAAGGACGGGAGGGCGGTCTCACTGATCCTGGAGAACAGGCGCCTGATCTCCGAGGACGAGCGCAAGGTCACCAAGAACTCCTCGGGGTACAGGCTGGAGAAGGTGATCCACGACGGGAAGGCGGACCTGTCGAAGCTCTTCGCGGGCTCTGAGGGGACGCTGGGGGTGGTGACCCAGGCGGCTCTTCGGACGTCGCCGAAGCCGGAGGGGAGGCTCCTCTTCGTCGTCGAGGCGTCCATCGAAGGGCTGGGGGGAGCAGCCAGCGCGTTCAGGGGGCTCGGGCCGTCCGCCCTGGAGCTCGTGGACAAGTCGGTCTTCCGCGTCATGGGGAAGTGGGACAGGATATCGAAGTACTCGAGGTCGGAAGACCCTTACCTGATATTCTGCGAGTTCGACGGCGTCGGCGACGACCCTTCGTCCAGGGTGGAGGAGGTGGCCGAGTCCAGGGCGGCGTCGTTCGACCCCATGGTGCTTTCGAGCGGCTCTGAGATAGCGCAGGCCTGGGACGCGAGGAACGAGACCCTCACCCTCGCCCAGGACATCAGGAAGGGGTCGAAGGTGCTAGTCCCCGGGGTGGAAGACCTGGTCGCCCCGCCCGAGCGGCTGGGGGACCTGGTCCGGCTGCTCGTCGGGGAGTTCGAGAAGAGAGGGCTCGAGTACATCATGTACGGCCACGCCGGGGATGCGAACCTGCACGCCAGGCCGCTGATGGATCCCTCCGGGCCTGAGGGGAGGCGCGCCATCGAGGGCCTGATGGAGGACTGCTTCGAAGGCGTCTGGAGATTGGGAGGCTCCATCACCGGCGAGCACGGGGACGGCATGCTCAGGGCGAAGTTCGTCGAGCGACAGTATCCCAAGAGCTACTGGATAATGCAGGAGCTGAAGCAGCTCTACGACCCCAGAGGCCTCCTGAACCCGGGGGTCAAGGTCGTCTCGGCATAGAGGCCCTGGCCATCAGCTTCGCCACCCTCACAGGCTCTGGGATGGACCCCTGCATGGTGAACGCGTCCAGGATCTGCTTGACCTCCGCCCTGTCCAGGCCGGAAGCCCTGACGTACACTCGATACCCCGTCTTCAGCCTGACCCCGGCCCTGCGGCCCAGCTTCCTGTATGCTGTCAGCTTCGCTTCCGCGGCTCCGGGGAAGTGGCGCATTATGGCGCCCTCGATGCCGGAGGTCCCCTTGTACGTCAGGCAGATGACCGGGAGCTTCGTCTTCTTGGAGAGCGCGTCGACGTCGACAATGTTGTAGAGGCTGAGGACCGCGCCGGACACCATGAGCAGGTTGATGTCGTTCCGCCTGAACCTTCGGAAGAGAGATGCTATCGAGCTCGTCGCGTCGTCCCCGCCCACCGAGGTCCTCCCCAGGGCGACCCCGTCGACGATGCCGTCGCTGCGCATCACGACCCCTGCGAGGACTGAGCTCCTCTGCCCCTGCCTGAAGCTCTCCGCCACCCCCAGGGCCCTGATCCCAGGCTTGTTGAGGTTCAGCCGCATGGCGTCACCGGTCCGCGTCGGCCCTCCTCATGCTTTTAACTCGTGGGCCGTGTCGAGGGGCGTGGCCAAGATCCACAGCCTGAAGGCAGGGTCGAAGATCCCCGACGACATCGTCGCCCTCGCGGCGAGGGAGAAGGTCAGGACCGCCCAGGTGGAGGCGATAGGGGGGGTGAAGGCGCTCAGGCTGGCGTACTTCAACCACGAGGCGAAGAAGTATGAAGAACATGATTTTGACGAGTTCCTCGAGGTGACGAGCCTGCTCGGGAACATCACTGTGAAGGACGGGAAGCCGTTCCTCCATGTCCACGGGACCTTCGCGAGGCGAGACCTGAGCGTCGTCGCCGGGCACGTGATGTCAGGGACGGTTTTCCCCCTGCTGGAGCTCGTCGTCACCCCGACCAGGAACAGGGCGCTGCGCAGGTTCGACGAAGAAGTCGGGCTGAACGTCATCTACAAGGCGTAGCCGGGGACGGCAGACCCTTACCCTTTCTCGACCTTGGTGACAGCCTCAGTCCAGGAGTGGTGGCACCTTCCGCATTCGTAGGTGACCGCGAACTTCTCTGTCTCTATGTGGAGGTCCTCGTAGGTCACCCCAGCGGGTATCACCCTGGCGTCCCTCCCTCCCCCGGCGAGGACGACAACGTCGTGGGCGATCTGCTGGGTGTTCTCCTCGGTGGCCACCAGCTTCTTGCTCTGCAGCCGCACGGCGAACCTGCGGCCGCAGGCGGGGCACTTTCGCAGGAAGTCGCGCACCTGGTATCGCCGCGCAAAGAGAGTGGAGCTCAGTCTAATGCCTTCCGGTCATCTTGACCTAACCGTAACTCTGTTTCTTCACAGCTCCGTCTCTAATTGACGCCGGCGGCGATTTAAGGAGTTGCGCCGCTCGGCAGACCGGCGGACAGCGGAAGGTCGAGGATGGTGATGAGGCCGGGCCTCGCCCGCCCCACCCTCTCGACTGCGTGGACGGTCAGCGCTACGGTCGCCGAGTCCCCGAAGACCCCCTTCTCGAACCTCAGCTTCAGCTCCGGGTCCCCCTTCACCTCCACCACGTCGAAGTCGGCCGAGGTCATCGTCATCTCGAGGTCCAACCTGATCTGGCAGTCCCCGGCCCTGCCTTCGGCGAACTGCCTCACCCCCATCACGTAGTCCTCGGAGCCGAGGACAGGGAAGACGCCGTGCCTGAGCCCCTCCAGGGGTCTCCCGAGCGAGAGGGCGATCAGGTGAGCCGACTCGACCAGCCCCACGTGCCCGAGCATCCCCTCCTCCGCTTCCTTCTCGAACTTCGCCCTGGTGTGCCCCACCCCCGTCTTCGCCTGGAGCTGCCTCCGCCTCCTGCTGACGTCGACGGACCTGACGACGTGGATGCTCTTTGGGTTCTTTGCGGCGGAAGCGACCACCGCCGGGACGAGGTCCATCACGAAGCCCGGGTTCACCCCGACCCCCACGATGGTGACCCCCTTCTCGATTGCGATGGCGTCGAGCTGTGACGCCGCCTGTGGGCTGGCGTGAGCCGGGTAGGCCATCTCCTCTGAGGTCGTCACCACGTCCACGCCCCCCGACGCGGCGTGGGCGATGTCGGCGGAGAGGTCCTGGATCCTGGACTTGGTTGCGAACACGGCGACGTCCGCCCCGCCCAGCTGGACGTCCTTGATCGATCCTGCTACCCTTATCCCCAAAGGGAGGCCGGTGAGCTCTGCCACCGTCCTGCCCGCCTTGGCCGGGTCGCTGTCGACAGCAGCGACGACCTCGTGGCCGCGCTGGATGAGGTATCTGAGAATCTCCGTCCCAATGGCGCCCATGCCGCAGAGGACGACCCTGGTCAAGCGCCCCGGCGGGCGTCCCCCGTCTTATTAATCCGAGCAGGCGCCAGGCGGCTATCTGAGTTCCAGGCACCCTGCGTAGGCGTCGAGCGAAGTCAGGAAGCTCCGAAGGGTCCTGACTGGCACGACCGCCACCCCTTTCACGAACTTCCCTTCAGGCTCGGACATGCTCAGGATCACCGAGGCGATGGGTTTGTGCCCTCCCGCCTTCCGCCGGAGAGCCCTGCTCCGCTTCAGCTGGGCCAGCGCCACCCTCTCGAGGGAGGCAGGCCCCTGCTCCCTGCGGTAGTGCTTGCAGTCGACCGAAAGGACCACCGAGTCCCCCTCGGCCACCACGTCGATCTGGACCCTGGGCTTGGTCAGGACAACGTTGTTCCGCACCCTGTACCCCGAGGCGCGGAAGAGCGCACCGGCCAGGAGCTCAAAGTCCTGCCAGGTGAGGAGCCGGGAGACTTCGTCTGCCTGGAAGCTGAGCTTCAGCAGAGCGTAGGCGGCGCACACGGGCGAAACGACCTGCTCCTCGGCAAACCCAAGGTCCCCTGCGGCCCCGAGGAGGGCCTCGCTCGCCCTGTCCCAGCCGAGCCGCCTGCGGAGGACCTCGACGAGCTCCCCCTCTCGCTGAAGCACACGGGTGCGTGCCTGGGCTGTGCAATTAAGGGAGAACCTCGGCCTTTGCAGGGACGGCCCCACGTCCGTGGAAGTAAACCGTCGAGGAAGGAAGGGGCGCCCTATCTGCTGGATCTCATCGAGATCGCCGCGGCGATGGCGTACCCCTGCGAGGTGATCCGATAGTAATGCTCGCGGGACCCGCTCACGCTCGTCGAGACCAGGCCGTAATCCTTCAGCTCGATCAGCGCCCTGCTCACGTGGCTGATGTGCTTGCTCTCTATGATGGCCAGTTCTGTCGGCGTATGGGGCCTCGAAGCCAGTCTCTGAAGCAGTTTGGACCTGACAGTGCTTCCCTGTACGTAGGTCATTACGACCGGAGTGCTCGCCGCCATTGACCGCCTTCAAAATCGGTCACCGGAGATATAACGATTTTTACCATCCGCCCGAATGAGAGGGGTTCAGCTATAGGGGAGGGTCACTCGACGAGTCTGACGGCCCCTGAGACGTCAGAGAGAGCTTGGTATTCGGTTGCCAGGACAAAGGCGTTGTAGACAGCGAAGACGTGCGCGCTGAGATAAGACGTCTTCACATTGTCGTACTGCGACACGGCGGTGTCCGTGCTGTTGAACTGAAGGATGCGGTTGATCTGGACGCGCGACCCCACGACGTTGATGGCGGTGAGGGTGCTGTTGGCAGCAGGGAGCACACCCTTGAAGTGCTGGATCCCAAGTGCGAGGTGCCCGGCTGTCCCGTTGGCCACATAGAGCATCTGACGTATGTTGAGCTGCGTGATCATCGCGTTGGCGGGGCTGAGGGCCAGGCAGCTCATGAGCGCCTGTTTGGCGTCCGAGCTTCCGATGGCGAAGGCGATCCCTCTGTCCGCCGGCATTATGCCCAGCCAGCCGAAGACGAGGTTCCCGCTCTGCAGATCCTGGACGTAGTACATGCTGTTGTTCCCTGCAGGGACCCTGGCCGAGCTGTAGCCAGTCAGGGCAGAGGTGAAGTTGTCGAAGGCGGCCTGGTTCACGAAGGCGAAGGCGATGCTCTCGTTGGGGACCGCAAAGGAGACAGTGAGGACCGAGTCGATGGCGGCGGGCCTGAGTTTCAGGCCCAGCTCAGGTATGTTGATCAGGATAGTGTACTGCTTGGGATAGGACGCGTTATACTGGTGGATCGCCGTGTAGTTCTCGAAGCCGAAGAGCAGAGCGTCGTTGGGGACGTAGGTGCCCCAGACGGCCGAGTATTGGGGGATGTTGCTCGGGAGGTTCTTCATCTCGATGCCAGGACGAGACAGGATCAGCAGGAGGTACACAGACGAC
>JAGWHE010000070.1 GCA_028866945.1 Nitrososphaerota archaeon | reverse complement strand
GACGAGGCCATACTCTCCATCGGGGAGTTCCGGTCCCCCATCGAGGCCAACAAGATACTCAGGCTCCTCCACGCCACCGTCCTCGCAGGCAACCCGGACGACGTCAAGCTCTACGGGTACACCGTCGTCGACAGTATCAAGACCATCTACGCCCTCTCCGGGTTCGACTTCTACAGGATCTTCGGCGCGACGACGGAGCGGGCCCTGGTGTTCACCAAGGTGGGCATGGGCCGGAGCCCCCTGGTGGCGATCAGGGTGTCGCAGCTGAAGCCCAGGGTCGTGATAATCCACGGCCCCAAGGAAGTGGACCCGCTCGCCGTCGACCTGGCGCGCAGGGAGGGCCTCGTCCTGGCGCTCTCCGGGGCATCCAGCGAGGAGGAGATGATTGCGGCGCTGAAAGGGACACTCCAGCACCCCTCCGGCGCCTGACCCACGCCCGGACCGGCTCAGGGTAGGATCCGGGAGAGTATCAGCGAAGCGGCCCTGGCCTCGCCATCGAACCGCACCGGCTCCTGCCGCTTCCCTATCTTCGCCAGGACCAGATCTCCGAGCCTGTCCATGTCGTCCCAGCGGTAGCCGAGGTCCGCGGCGTTCCTCTCCTGCTCCGCGTGGTGCCGGATGGGGATCGCGACGATGGGAGTCCCCGACGCGGCCGCCTCGTCGATGGCGCTCTTCCCTGCGGTGGACACCACCAGGTCGGCGCATGCCACCAGGTCCTGGTTTTCCGCCACGACGCCCAGGTCCAGGACCCTGGACCCGGAGAACCTCTCCCCCCTGTTCCCCGCCACGACCATGGTCACGTCTCTCAGCCCCTCCAGGTCCAGGGCGGCCAGGAGCTTCACCCCCAGCTCCCGCCCTATCCCGCTCCCGCTCATGCTCAGAAGGACCACCCTCCCCTGCGGGAGGCCATGGGTCTCTCTCGCAACAGCGGGCGACTTCGTGGGCCTGCGGACGATGGGGCCGACGCGCTTACGGTTGCCAGAGTCAGGCCCGGACTCGGGGACTATCACCAGGTCGGCGGCGTCGAGGAGGCCCGCGTACCATCCCGCGACGCGCCTCTCGACCCTGCTGGCGAGCCACCCCCTCGCGAACCCGAGGTCCAACTCGTCGGCTATGAACACCCGCCTGAGCCCGGCCCGCTCCGCCGCAACCATCCCCCCGAACTCTTCGTCGCAGACAACCAGGTCCGGCCGGAACTCGTCGATCAGGCGGCCGGCCCGCTCCACGTTCCTCCTCTGCGCGAGCCACGACCTCACGTACCACTGGGTCACCCGGCTCATCTCCAGCCCCTCCACCCTGGGGACGGCGTCGTCCACCACGTCGTCGACGGCCACCCCCGTCGACCGGAGGAACCCGGCTGCGTTTCCCCCGGAGAAGGCCCTGACCGTCGCCCCCCGCCGGCTGAGCTCCTCCATTATCACGAGGGACCTTGTCGCGTGCCCCAGCCCGATGGGGCTGATGCCGTAGAGTATCTTCGGCACGGGAGCCCGGAGCCCCTACGGTGGATATTTAACGCCACGAGGGGCGGCAGGGGAAGAAGTTGCTCCCCCTGGTCACCGCCGTGGCCGAGTTCTTCGTGGTGATCGCCGTGTCACTGGCCGCGGTCCTCCTCAACACCATAGACGCCCGGGGGTTCCTGGCTAGCGCCACCGTGGGGTTCGCCGTGGTGTACGGCGGGGGGTTCCAGTGGTTCGTCATAGTCGCTGTCTTCTTCATACTCGGGGTCGCGTTCACCCTCTACAAGTACGGGTACAAGCGGAAGCTTGGGGGCGCCCAGGGGAAGGGGGGCGCCCGCAACTGGCCCCACATCCTGGCCAACGGCGGGGTGGCGTCCATGGCCGCCGTCTGGAACTTCTTTTTCCCCGGCCCCGTCGTCACCGCCGTCTTCCTGGGGGCCATCTCCGCCGCAGCGGCCGACACGGCGGCCACCGAGCTCGGGCTCCTCAGCCACGGCATGCCTAGGCTGATCACGAACCCCTCGAAGACGGTCCCGCCTGGGACCTCTGGCGGGGTGTCCCCGCTGGGGTTCGTGGGCGCGGCCTTCGCGTCGCTGGTGATCGGCGCCCTGGCGATACCCCTGGGGATCCTCGCCGACCCGTACCTGCTCATCCCTGTCGCCCTGGTCGGGGGGGTCTTCGGCGCCGTCGTCGACAGCCTCATCGGCGCTGTCGTCCAGCGGAAGGGGTACTGCGTCGTATGCCTGAAGCCGACCGAGGCGCTGAAGCACTGCGGGGAGAGGACCAGGGCGACCAAGGGCTCCCCCTTCGTCGAGAACAACGCCGTCAACGTACTCGCAACCGTCGCAGGCGCGGCCGCCTCTACTGCGCTGCTGCTTGCTGTCTACGCCGTATAGGCGGGTACGCCGTCGCAGCGGCGAGCCGGGCCTTCAGCTCTGACGCGCTCACCCTCTGCTGTTCGCGCGTGTCCCTGTCCCTCAGGGTGACCGTCCCGTCCTTCAGGGTGTCGTAGTCGAGGGTCACGCAGGCGGGGACCCCGGCCTCGTCGGCCCGGGCGTACCTGCGCCCGATGGCCCCCGAGTCGTCGTAGAACGCGTCGAAGGACTCCCTGAGCTCGAGATACAGCTCCCTCGCCTTCTCCTGGAGCCCGTCCTTGTTCACCAGCGGGAAGACGCAGACCTGGGTCGGGGAGAGATACGGCTTCAGGGCCATCACCCTCCGCTCCCCCTCCCCCCTCATGGACGACTCGATCACCGCGAATATGCTCCGGTCCACCCCCAGCGAGAGCTCGAAGACGTGGGGGAG
>JAGWHE010000030.1 GCA_028866945.1 Nitrososphaerota archaeon | reverse complement strand
TACGTGCTGGTGGCGACGCCGAAGCACGATCATCCTTTCCCGAAGATTGACATCGAGCAGTGGACGAACATCCTCGCCTCCCTCCAGGACAAGGTCCGCTGGCTCTACTCGCAGAAGGGGGTCAGCTACGTCCTGGTCTATGCCAACAGCGAGAAGGAGGGGACCCCGACCGCGGTTCACCCGAGCATACAGATGGTCACCACCCCTCGGGTCCCCCCGGCGGTGGAGGTCGAGGCGGAGACGGTCCAGACCTCGCTCAACGACCTGGGGGTCTGCCCCATGTGCCAGGTGGTCGCCACCGAGACGGGAGGCCCCAGGCAGATTCTCGCCACCGACTTCTTCCTCGCCTTCGCCCCCTGGGTCTCTACCCACCCATTCGAGTACTGGATCTATCCCAAGCGGCACATGACGAGCCTGCTGAAGCTTTCGCAGAAGGAGATGATGGACCTGGCCCTGATGCTGAGGTCGACCCTGGGGGGGATGGCGAAGGCCCTCGACTCCTCCGGCTTCACCATGGTATTCCACAGCTCGTCGGAGAAGAAGACCACGAAGCAGATCCACTGGCACATCGAGGTCTACCCGAAGAGGGCCCAGTGGACCGGCCTCGAGCTAGGCGGCGGGATATACGTCAACGACGCCACCCCCGAGGGCGCAGCCCAGGTCCTCGGCGCGAGCTCGAGGAAGGAGCTCGCCCAGCTAGTGGGCATCAGGTAGCTTCGAGAACTTCAGCCTGTCGAGGAGGTTGGTGGGGAGCGGGTCCCTGCCGAGGGCGATGGCGAGATAGTACGAGGCCATGTCGAGCCTGTAGGTCATAGACATCAGCTGAGACAGGCGCGAGCCTCCCCTCCCCCTCAGCTGCACGGGCGCCTTCCCCGTCCCCTGCAGGATCTCCGCCATGTGGTCGAGCTTCTCCGAGTCCCTCTTGCTCTCGGAGGAGTGGCGCAGGAAGATGGGGAGGAAGTCGGTCCCGGGGTCCTCCCAGGACTCGATCTCGTTGTGGAACGCCTCCGGGACGACGTCGAAGTGGGCGTGCCTCTTGGAGTTCTCGTTGACCACGTTCTTGAAGCGCACCCCCACCCCGTAGGCGACCCTGTCGCAATAGATCGCAGGGGTCTTCGAGGTCAGAGAGCCGGCGAGGCGCTTCGCCCAGTTCCGGGGCTCGGGGACGTCGAGGGCCGCCTCTTCCCATTCTGCCCCGAGGGCGGCGATGGACTCCTCCGCCTCCGCTTCGCACTTGAGCCCGAAGGAGGAGTTGAGGACCGAGAGCGCGGAGTAGACCAGGAACGGGAGCATAAGCCTCTGGGCCAGGGCTGGGGGGACCCTGATGTTCGGGGCCCCGAGCCTCTTCGCCGCGTCGCTCAGCTTCCCCTCCCCGGATATCGAAACGACCGACGCGCCCGCCTCGGCGGCCGCGGAGAGCATCTGGACTGTCTCCTCGGTGTTGCCTGAGACGCTGCAGGCTATGGCGATGGACCCCTCCATCCCCTTGGCGGGGACGCTCCCCTTGAGGACGTTCACCTCCACGCCGCTCCTCCCCGTGACCCAGCCGGCGAGGATATCACCTGCGGCCGCCGACCCCCCCATCCCCATTATGTACGCCCTGGATGCGCGGGAGCTCGGGGAGTAGGAGACCCTGAACCCCTCACGGGCGAGCGCGGGCCATCGCTCGTAGGCTGAGAGCATGCCTCCCCTGTCCGCCCGCTTTATCCTGTCTTCTGAGAACACTTCCATTCACCTGAAAGCCTGATGCCGTACGACGTCAGCCCGAACGCCGTCGGGCTTTAAGTTCGCCGATGCCCCGTCGAGCCCCGACGGTCAGACGATCCCGCCCTTCTTGATCTTGGCTCTCCGCCGGTCCGGGGCGGTCGCCTGGAAGGCCCTGCGCATCAGCCCCTCTTCCGCCCTGGTCAGGGAGAGGCCGCGCCTCTCCATCATCCTCCGCTGGGTCTCGACGACAGAGTCCAGGAGGAGCTCCACCTTCTTCTGGGTCACGGAGTCGCAGTAGGAGAAGGGGGAGACGTCTTCCGACGCGAGTCCCGAGACCTGCGCCCCCGTCCCGATGGCCTTGCCTGCGTAGACGAGGGAGCCGATGGACAGCTTCGCGAGGTCCCCGACCACGGGCCCGAGCTTGACCATCCCGGTGTCGAACTTCTTCCCCCCGACCGTCAACCTGACGTTGCCGTAGGTGTTCTTGAGGTTGCTGAAGGTGCACCCGGCCCCCAGGTTGACCCAGGAGCCGACGTAGGAGTCGCCGACGTAGCCGTGGTGGGCCTTGTTGGTGAACGGCATGATGATCGAGTTCTCGACCTGGCCCCCGACCTTGCACGACTCGAAGATGGAGGTCCCCCCTCCGATGAGGGCGGACAGGACCTTCGTCTTCCGTCCCAGGTAGCAGGGCCCCATCACCCTGCTGAAGCTCTCCACCGTGGCGCCCCGCTCGATCACAATGGGTCCGAGCCTCGCGTCGAAGGTCACGTTCCCCTCGACGTCTGCGCCCGAGTCGACCATGACGTTGGAGCCAGGACCCCTCACCTCGACCGAGCGGGGGAGCGCCATGGGCTCCTCGAACCGCCTGGCCTGCTCGGCGATGGCGAGGCCGTTGCTCTCGACGAGGTCCCAGTACCCGTTGAACAGGGGCACCCCCGGCGCCTGGACCCTCCTCCCCCTCCTGGCCAGGGCTGCGACGGCCGCCTTCGTGACTACGCCGGGTTTGAGCGGGACAGAGTCGAGCCGGGCGGCGACGAGCTCCTTCCCTGAGAAGGCCACGAAGGGCTCGGACCTGGATGCCGGGGACAGCAGCTCAGGGGTGGGCCTGGCCCGGGCGTTGACTAGGAGCGCCTGGCCGTATACCTTGTCGTTGTAGCCTCGGCCCGTGGCTTCCCTGGCGGCTGCCGCCTGCTCCGGTCTCCCCCAGAGGCCGACGTCGGTGGCGTCGGGGATCTTCTCGACCAGGGCTTCGAGCAGGGTCTTGGTCCCCCAGCGGAGCTGGCTGGCGTGCCTGAGCAGGGTGAGCGGGCCGAACCCGGCCAGCCCTTCGTCCTCGAAGACTATTACTTTCGTGCCGCGATGTCACCCTTGGTCATGTTACGGGTGTACAGGTCGTTGGCGTCCTTGAACGACTTCCTGTCTCCGATGTCCATGAAGGTCCCGTCCACCTTCACGCCATAGATGTGTGCCCCGGCGGACTTCGCCTCTTTGAAGGCGTCGTTCATCTCGTAGACCCGCCTCGGCTTCAGATATCTCAGGAACCCTTTCTCCATGACGTAGCATCCTATGTTGATGAACCCCGATATCTTCGGCTTCTCCTTCCATTCAAGGAGCCTCCCGTCTTTGTCCGTCTCCATGAAGCCGTACTTCAGCTCGGTGCTGTAGTTCATCAGCACCATGGTGGCGCTGGCCTTCTTCTTGTCGTGGAAGCTTATCGCCTTGCTCAGGTCGAAATCGAACAGCTGGTCGCCGTAGAGGCAGACGAACCTCCCGCTGATCTTCGACTCGGCGGACTTTAGCTGGCCGGCGGTCCCCAGGGGGTGGAGCGAGGTGGCGTAGGTGACGTTCATCCCCCACTCGGAGCCGTCCCCGAAGTACTCCTGGATCATCTTGCCGAGGTACCCAGTCGACACGACGACGTCGGTGATGCCCCACTTCTTCAGCCACTCGAGGAGGTGCTCCATTATCGGCTTGGGGCCCACTGGGAGCATCGCCTTGGGGAGGAGGAAGGTGTAGGGGCGCAGCCTGGTCCCCAGGCCGCCCGCCAGGATGACGGCTTGTATCTTATTGTCCTTCAGACGCGGCTCGCCTTGGGACGAGGCTTGCTATCTCGTCTTTATACGCTTCGTCAGTCCCCGAGAGGATGCAGGGGTCGATCACGAGCCCCTTGACACCGAGGCCCACGGCGTTCCTGATGTCGGTGCGCGTGAGCCGCTTCTGGGTCCTGAGGAGCACAGGCTTGGCGGAGAGGTTGGAGATCACCCCGAGGGTCGCGTAGTCGAGGACGCTGAAGGGCGCCCCCCTCGCCTGGTGGGGGACGGTGGCCACGTCGACGGCCTCGATGCCGTCCATCTCCGAGAGCTGCCTTACCTGCTCGAGGATGTACCCGGTGGCGATGGCGCTGATCTTCTTGACCCTGGAGTCGGAGAGGACGAAGGTCGGCATCTGGTGGGCGTACATCTCGACGAAGCTGAAGGCGCTGGACATTATCCGCTCCCAGTACTCCTCGGAGAGGAGCCTTGCGCCCCCGATGAAGAGGCCGCAGGGGACCGAGACCGTGGAGATCACGTCGTTGATGTAGGCGTCGTGGAGGTCGTAGCTCCCGAAGTGGTTGGGGGACGAGCTCTCGTCGCCCTCGATGTTCAGCATGATTGCGTCGGCGCCCCCCTCGACGGCCTGGGTGGCGAGCGAGGTGCTGTTCTTCGGAAGGCTGGCTATGACGGTGTATGGCACGCCCTCTCTACCCACCTCCAGGGGCCTTCGGAGCTGCCCCAGCGACTCCATGATACGACGTTGAAAGCGGCCAGGGTGCTTAGAAGAGGACTGCTCAAATGTGAATGAGGGTTTGGTATGCTCGTATTCACAAGGCGGCCGGGCGCGGCGGAGCCTAGGCCGAGATCCAGACGGTCAGCCCCAGGACCAGGAAGATCACCGTCAGGTAGGGGCTGGTGAGCTTGAACAGGGTCCAGGCGGTCTTCCGGCTCTGGTTGAGCGCGAGCCTCCCGCTGTAGAGGAGGACCAGGCCGCCCAGGACCAGGGCGGTGAGGGTGTAGAATATGCTGACCGCCGGGGTGAACAGGAATATGGCCACGGAGAAGACAGTGAGCAGGGCGCTGGTCGCGGCGACGCAAATGGAGGCGACCCTGTCCCCGAACACTATGGGGAGCATCGGGACCTTGGCGGCCTCGTAGTCGTTCCTGTTGAAGATGGCGAGGCTCCAGATGTGGGTCGGTATCCACACGATGACCAGGGCCGACATGTAGAGCGCGATGGGGGTGACTGTGCCCGCGACCGCGGTGTACCCTACCAGCACCGGCATCCCCCCCGAGATCCCGCCGAGGATTATGTTCAGCCAGGTCCGCCTCTTCAGCAGCAGGGAGTAGACGACGATGTTGTCCACCAGCCCCGCGAGCATGAACGCGGCGGAGATGGCGTTGATCAGGAACAGGGGGATGAGCACCGACGGGACGGCGAGCGCAAGGCCGAACAAGAGGGCGTTCCGGGGCTTTATCCTCCCGGCGGGCAGGGCCCTCTTCATCGTCCGCTGCATCATGCCGTCGATGTCGCGGTCGTGGTAGTTGGTAAGGACCTCCGCGGACGTGCTCCCGAGTATCAGGGAGACCGTGCCGAGGGCCAGGATCCACGGAGAGAGCGCCGCCGATGGCGTCTCCCTGATGGCGACCAGCATGGCGATGAACCCTGTGAAGACGAGCAGCCCCCAGATCCGGGGCTTCGTGAGCCTCCAGTAGTCCTCGACCGAAGTCCTGAGGGGCACGAGGCGAGGCGCGCCTCGGAGGGATAAAACGTTTCGCAGGGCGCCGGGCGAAGGGGTTAGGGTGAGACGAAAGTCGCAACGCGTATAAACCTCGCTTGAAGCGTGGAAGTCGGATGGCTCTAGGAGACCCGCTCCAATGGATCGTCATCGGAGTGATCGTCGTCGTCATCTTCCTCTGGGGGCCCCAGAAGATCCCGGAGCTCGCAAGGGGGCTCGGCAGGGCGAAGGGAGAGTTCGACAAGGCCTCGAAGGAGTTCCAGGCTTCTGCTACTGCGGCGTCCAGCTCACCGCCCGTCCCGAAGTCCGCCGACCAGATCCTCCTGGAGACCGCCATGCAGCTGGGCATCTCCACCGAGGGCAAGACGAGAGAGCAGATCTCGCAAGAGATCGTGGCCAAGGCAAAAGGCCAATAGCGTGAAATAGGCAGCCGGCCGGTCCGCTGCTAAGTTGTTCTCGGGCAGGCTGCCTTTCTCCGAGCACATCGACGAGCTCAGGCGGAGGCTGAAGGTGGTCGCCTACACCTTCCTGATAATTTTCATCCTCGTGCTCCTCTTCCCGGTCAACCCGCTCTCGTCGGTCCAGAACCCCGGCCAGTACCTCAACCTGACGTTCCTCGAGGGGACCCTCATCGCCGCGTTCCTGCAGCGCATACTCGTCGACCTGCTCCCCCCGGCCTGGCACATCATCTCCGGCGCTGGGATCGGGGAGCCCATGGAGATCTACATCATGGCGAGCCTCCTGCTTTCTGTCGTCCTGGACATGCCGGTGATCGCCTACGAGACGTACAGGTTCGTGGGCCCGGCGCTCACCGACCGCGAGAAGGGGCTCATCTACCCGTTCGTCGCCTCGGCAACCGCCCTCTTCGCCGTGGGGGTCACGTTCGGGTACTTCGTCATAGCGAAGTACCTGCTGGTCTTCCTGGGGCCGTTCTACGTCGCGACGGGGACAACCCCGCTGGTGGACGCGCTTTCGTTCTACTACATCATTTTCCTGATAATCGGGGCGACCGGGGTCTCGTTCACCAGCCCGGTGTTCGTGTACTCCCTGATCAGGCTCAGGGTGATAGAGGCCGACCTGTTCAGCAAGAACAGGGTGATCATCTGGTTCGTCGTCTGGTTGGTGACGGGGCTCTTCCTGACCCCGGACGGTGGGCCGCTGCTGGACCTCGTCATCTTCGTCCCCATCATAGCGATGATGGAGGTGGCGGTGGCGCTCGGGCGGAGAAGCGTGAAGGGCCAGCCCCCGAAGCCGAAGAAGGGAGGGATAGTCTGCCCGTCCTGCGGGGAGGCGCTGCCGAGGCCGATGCTGTTCTGCGAGCGCTGTGGGCGTTCGATAGCCTAGCCCGGAGTCTCCTTCTTGTCCTTCTCCAGCTGCTTCTTGTTCCTCCCCTTCTTGATCGTGACCTCGCCCTCGGACACGTAGAGGACGATCTCGTCGCCGTCTTCCCAGTTGAAGCCCTCGACTATCGGGCGGGGGAGGGTGATTCTGAGGCTGTTCCCGGTCTTGCCGAGGAGGACGCGGAAGACTACCGGCACTGGCGCGGTATGTTATTACCCAGATTTAAGCCTAGGTTTGTCAATTCTTAGGACACCGGGAGTCAATTCGGTTCGCGCGTCGTTGATATATCGCTGAGGTTATTACACAGGTGATAACGTGGCTTCCCAGGCTCAGGCCGGACCGTTTCTCGCAAGGCCGTTCCGCTGGGAGGACGTCGGCATCGACCTCTACGACATGGAAGGGACAGGGGACCAGCTCGTCTAGCGAGCCGGACTCTCTGGAGGAGGAGCTGGCGGAGCTGGTCAGGGCGGCGCAGGAGGACATGGACGGGCTCCGCTCAAAGGAGGCCGACGGCGGGGAGCTGATAGAAGGACCGGATGCGGTCACCTTCGTCCTGATGGCCCCGGGGTACAGCGGGAGGGACTTTCGGGCGACGGCGGAGGCGGACAGGCTGAAGGTCGAGGCCTACGACCTGAAGATAGAGCGGCCTCTGGGGTGCACCGTGGTGCCGTCGTCAGCCCGGTCGACCTACATCAACGGGGTCCTGAGCGTCAGGGTCGACAAGAAGCTCTGAGCAGCGCGATTTAATTACCTCCGCCGGAATCTTCGCACGTTGACTGTCTACGCCAACAGGCGCGCCCTCTCCTCCGCGGACGGCTTCGACGACATCTTCGAGATGGTGAAGTCGGCGACGGAGCGCTCGCTGAAGTTGCACAGGGCCGGGCTGACCCTGGTCCTGGGTGACATACCCAACTCGGTCGGCGCGTACCACGAGATGGGCTCCAACGCCATCGTGATGAACAGGAACCTGCTGAGGATCGTCGAGAAGATCTCGAGGTCGAGGCCGAAGCGCAACGCCTACGTGTTCATGATACTGCTCCACGAGTACCTCCACAGCCTGGGGTACACCAGCGACCGCCAGGTCAGGGAGCTGGGGAAGCAGATCACCGACGACTATCTGGGGAGGAGGCACATGGCCGGGGCGATGGCCGTCCGCCCCCTGGACCAGTTCTTCCCCGACCTGGGGAAGCTGTCGGGGTTCAGGGACAAAGGGGAGTATCAGACCATCCGCAGGTTCGACTCCTCCAGTACTCCCTACATCGCCTAAGCCGGGAATCTGTATATACGCTGGTCTGCGCGCGCCTCGGGTTCGCCGGTGACATTGCAGTTCGGGCTGGTGGCCCTGGACATCGTGTCGTCCTGGGTCCGGATGGTCCTGGCCCTAGGGCTTAGCATACTGTTCGCGCTCGCCATCGGCATACTGGCCGCGAGGAACAGGAGGGCGGAGGCCGTCATCCTCCCGCTCCTCGACATATTCCAGTCCATCCCGATCCTCGGGTTCTTCCCCGTGGTGATACTCGGCATCTACGGCGCCATCCCCAACTTCGTGGGCGCGAACATCGCGGTGATCGTCCTCATCTTCACCAGCATGTCCTGGAACATCGCCTTCGGGGTCTACGAGGCGGTCAAGGCGATCCCCCAGGACTACCTCGACCTCCTGGACGTCTCGAAGTCAAGCTCCTGGGAGCGGATCAAGAACCTGTACATCCCCGCGTCCATGAGCAGGATAGCCTACAACACCCAGATCTCCTGGGCGGTGGGCCTCTTCTTCCTGGTGGCCAGCGAGATCATCGTGGTCGGGACGTCGACCGGGAGCCTCCAGATCCCGATCCCCTATGGGATCGGCATAGGGGCCACCTACTTCCCGGCCAACAACGACTACGCGGACTACGCGCTGCTGATAGGTGGGATCGTCGTCGCCGTCATCGTCTGGAGGTACCTGTTCCTCAGGGCCTTCGCCCTCTGGTCTGAGAAGTACAAGATGATGGAGGAGCCGAGGGAGACGCACTGGGACCCCATCACCAGGTTCTACTCATGGGTCAACCACAGGGCGATCTCGAAGCTCTTCCTTCTGACCCACGACGTCGGGGTGAGCAGGTTCAGCTCGACCATCGCCAGGTTCAGGCGCGGGCTGAAGTACGCAGTGCTGATCTTCCTGGTGCTCTTCGGCCTCCTGCTGTTCAGCTCCATCGCCAGCTCCGGGGACCTCACCCTGTCGCACCTACCGTCCGCGGCCCAGCTCGTCGGCGCCGAAGCCAACGTGCTCGTGAACCTGGGGGCCTCCTTCGTGAGGGTCTGGTACGTCTACGGCATCTGCGCGGCCATCGGGCTCCCGCTGGGCATAGCGATCTCTCTGAGCTTCAAGCTCTACGATACCGCCTCCCCGGTCCTGGAGGTGTTCTCTTCGATCCCGGCCCCGATACTCCTCCCGGCCATCGTGCTCATCCCGGTGATAGGGCACGCCCCCGAGGCGGTGGCCGCCATCGTCATGATGCTGGCCATCATCTGGTACATCATCTTCAACGTGATGGCAGGGGTGAGGACCCTCCCCGCCGACCTGAAGTCCCTGCCCAACGTCTACCACGTCGGGAGGTGGGCCGCCTGGAGGAACGTGTACATCCCCGGGGCGCTCACGGGGTTCGTCACCGGGTCCATCACCGCCATCGGCGGGGCCTGGAACGCGCTCATCATCGCGGAGTACTTCACGGCCGGGACCACCACGACCCAGGTGGGGGTGGGCATAGGGAAGCTCATCGTCATCGACACGGCGACCGGCCAGAACCTGAGCCTGGCGCTGGCGATACTGACCATGACCGCGCTGATCGTCGTCTTCAACCTCACCGTCTGGCGCCGGGTCTACCACAGGGTGACGAAGCGCTATACGTATAACCGGTAGGCCGGGGGTGCGGGAAAGTTGTCCCAGAGCGAGCCCAAGCCCGGCCGCGGGTCTCCCGTGGTGAGGGTGGAGCACGTCAACCTCGACTACCACAAGGAGAAGGAGCCGCTCCCGGTCCTCGTGGACATATCCATGGAGGCCGGCAGGGACGAGCTTGTGGCGATCACCGGCCCGTCGGGGTGCGGCAAGTCGACGCTCCTCAGGATTATCGCGGGGCTCGTCAGGCCGTCAGCCGGGGCGGTGAAGGTCCTCGACTCGGAGGTGAAAGGGCCGAGGGAGGACGTTGCCATGGTCTTCCAGAACTTCGTCCTGCTCCCCTGGAGAACGGCTCTGGAGAACGTCGTGTTCGGCCTGAGCTCCAAGAAGGACCTCACCGGGGAGCAGAAGAGGGAGAGGGCGATGCAGGCTCTGGACGTCGCAGGGTTGACGGGGTTCGAGAACGTCTACCCCGGCGAGCTCTCCGGCGGGATGAAGCAGAGGGTTGGTGTGGCCCGGGCGCTGGCGACCGAGCCGAAGGTGATGCTCATGGACGAGCCGTTCAGCTCCCTGGACGACCTCACGGCCGAGAGGCTCCGCAAGGAGACACACAGCCTCCTGATCAGCCCCGAGACGTCGATCCAGTCGGTCATACTCGTCAGCCACAACGTGGAGGAGATAATCGAGCTCGCCGACAAGGTGGTGATTCTGTCGGGGAGGCCGGCCCGGGTCTCCGGTGTGCTGACGGTCGACCTCCCCCGGCCCAGGAACAAGAAGTCCGAGGAGTTCTTCAGATGGGTGGACAAGGTGTACTCCTACCTCTCATGACCTCCCTTAGCCTGCTTAAATCGAGGGTCGGGGCCGCCGGGGCGACGACCTAGTTGGCTGACACGCCCATGCCGCTGCACACTGCGCTCCTGATGCCCGGGAACGTGAGGGGGGGCCAGGTGATCAGCCTCGTGGAGATCACCGGGAGCATAGGGGGGAAGGTCGACGCGCCAAAGCTCGCGGACGAGATGGGTGCGGACCTGGCGGTCCTCCTCCCGATACTGGACGCCGCCGAGATGCTCGGCCTGGTGAGGAACGAGAAGGCGGACGTGCACCTGACCGAGCTGGGGCTGAAGTTCCAGAAGACGACGAAGAACAAGCTGAGGGTCATCAAGGACAGGATCGCCATGGTCGAGCCGTTCAAGATGGCCCTGGAGCTGGCGTCGAGGGGGAAGCACATCACCGCGTCACAGGTCGCGGACGCCCTGTCAGAGATGGGCCTCCGATGGCACTACAAGCCGGAGCTCAACGAAGCCCTCATCAAGACCCTTCTGATCCACTGGGCAATCTACGCCGGGCTGCTGAGCTACGACGGCAAGTCCGACAAGTTCCTGAAGGTCTAGCCAGCGCCGAAGGAGTGGGCGGCTTCGCCGCCTATCAAGGTCGCGAGGACCCCCACCTTCCTTAGCAGCGCCGGGTGCATCCCTCCTATGTCCGAGTCGAAGAGCGTGAAGTCGGCCCGGCTCCCAACTTTCAGGCTGAGCTCGTCGAAGCCGTTCGACCATGCCCCGGTGGAGTAGAGCGCCAGCGCCTGCTCCAGGGTGAGCGACTCCCCCGGGGACGACCCGCCCCGGGTCATGGCCGCCCACATGCCGAGGACCGGGCTGAGCGGTTCCACGGGCGAGTCCGAGCCCCCGGAGAGGACGACCCCCGCCTCCAGCATGGACCTGAACGGGTAGAGGTCCCTGGCGCGCTCTTCCCCGAGCCTCTCGGCCGCCCAATTGTCAGATGTGACGAAGCAGGGCTGGACGGCCGCCCTGATGCCGTGCTTCGCCATCTTGGCCACCAGGTCCCGGGGGACGAGGCTGGCGTGCTCGATCCTGTGCCTGCGGGGGTTCCTGGCACCTGTCACCCTCGAGAGGGAGCCGACCGCCTGCTCGACCGCCCTGTCCCCTATGGCGTGGACGATGACCTGGTACCCGGCGGAGTCGGCCCGCTCGACGAGGTCGTCGAGCTCGGAGTCCTTCATCCTCAGCAGCCCAGAATTCCCCGGGTCGTCGGCATAGGGCTCCCGGAGCGCAGCGGTCCTCGCGCCCAGGGACCCGTCGGTGAACACCTTCACCCCGTTGATCCGCACCGCGTCCCCGCTCATCTTGGAGCGGAGGCCCTTCTCCTCGACGAACCCCAGCGCCTCGGAGGGGACGTAGACCCTGTAGCGCAGCGAGCCGGAGCCTTCCGACTCGAGGCCGGCCAGGACTGAGAGCTCCTCGCGGAACCCCTCCGGGGAGACGATGCAGTGCAGGGCCGTGAGACCGAGCTTCGCGGCTTCGGCTTCGACTGAGAGTAGGTCCGCCGAGAGCTTCTCCGTGGTCCGGGGGAGTGCGGAGAGTGCGTCGGCCAGGGCGGTCTCTTTCACGATCCCGGTGAGCTCACCGGCCGCGTCCCGCTCGTACTCCGGCCCCGACTTCGACTCCAGGCCCAGCCGGCGGATGGCCGCGGTGTTGAGGAGGCCGATGTGGCCGCAGACGCGCGATAGGGCGACGGGGTTGGACGGGGTCAGGTCGTCGATGTCGGCGCGGCCGGGCATCGTCCGGCCGGGGAACGCCTCCTGGTCCCACCCCATGCCTACGACCCAGTCGCCAGGCCCGGCCTTCAGGACGCCTGAAGACACCCTCATCCTGAGTGCCGTGAGATTGCTCGTCCCCCGGAGGTCGACGCTTCGCTTCAGCCACCCGTACTCGAAGGGGTGGCAGTGGGAGTCCACCAAGCCTGGCACCAGGGAGCCCCCGTTGGCTTCGATGAGCTCGGCCCCCGGCGGCAGGTCCGGCTCCTCTTCCCGGTATATCCTCGCGATCTTCCCCCCCTCGCAGTAGACGGAGCCGGGGGTCCCGTCCCAGAGGGTGCAGCCGCGCACCAGGACGCCGCTCAAGGCGGCGCCCCCCGGGCTATGGCCGCGCTCTCGGTCCTGGCCCCGGTCTCGGCGAGACTCCTCAGGTCGGCGGGGGAGTCGACGTCGAAGGTTATGCCGCCGCGGGCGCAGACCCCCACGGGGAGCCGAAGCCTCGCGGCCCCGGCCAGGTGGTTCCAGAAGCTGTCCGCGTCGAAGCTCAGGGGGAACGCCGGGGTCCGAGGGAAGAGCAGGGCGTTGGTCCCGTCGAAGGACCGGGAGGGAGAGACCACGACCTCCAGCCCCCGCCTCCGCAGCCGGAGGACGGCCCTGATGTCGGCGACGCTGAGGAGGGGGAGGTCGGAAGGGAGAACCAGGAACTCATCGATGTCACGGGCGGCGTCCATGCCGACCCGCACCGCCGCGTTGACCCCGGCGTCCCCGCTCTCGCGCACCGGGCGCGCGCCGAGGCCCGCGGCCGTCTTCAGGGCGCCGTCGTCCGACGACACCACCATGCATGACCCGACGAGCCCGGCACGGGCGACGGTCTGTATCACCCCCTTCAGCAGCGACGCGGCGAAGGCCCTCCGCTGCTCTGCAGACAGCGCGGGGGAGAGCCTCGACTTCGATCCGGAGGACTTCACTGGGACGATGACGGCCAGGGAGGTCAAAGCGCCAGGAGCTCCTTCGCGAGCCGCGCCTCGTCCTGGGGGCCCCTGATCATCGTGTCGGAGGTGCGGCACTCCACCCCGAGGTCTGCGACCCTGCGGCTCATCGCCGAGTCCTCCGCGGATATCATCATGGCGTCCAGGAACTGAGAGTACATCTTCGCCACGCCCACGGAGTCGGCCCGGCGGCCGACCGCCTTCATGAACTTCCCTGCGGGGCCGCTGATCGGCCCGCTGCCGGACATCGGGGAGAGGGCGACGGCCCTGGCGTCCGTCCTGGCGAGGAGGCGCGCGAAGCCCGGGACGGCGAGCATGGGCCCGATGCTGGTCACGGGGTTTGCAGGGCAGAGGACGACCCTGTCCGCCCGGAGGATGGCGTCGGCGACGGCCCTTGTCGGCCTGGCGGAGGAAGCGCCCCTGTAGCTCACCCCGGTGACCCTGGGGCGGCCGCGGTCCCTGACCCAGAACTCCTGCAGGTGTAGGTCACCGCCGGGGGTGGCGACCCTGGTCTCGACGTGGCGGTCGGTCGCAGGGAGGACCGGGAACGGGACGCCGAGCCCCCGGCGGACCATGTCGGTGGCTTCGGTAAGCGTCGACCCCCGGCGCAGCATCTCCGTCCTCGCCATGCAAACGGCGAGGTCCCTGTCCCCGAGCCTGAACCAGGTCTCCAGGCCCGACCGCTCGAAGGTCCCCATGGCTTCGAAGGTTTCCCCCTCGACCCCCCAGCCGCGCGCCCTGTCGACGACCCCGGAGAGGGTGTAGCAGGCGATGTCGACGTCGGGGCAGACGTAGGCGCCGTACATCCAGACGTTGTCACCAACGTTGGCGACCACCGTAAGATCGATGGGGAGGGACTTCATCCCCCGCAGGACCTTGGCGGACCCGGTCCCGCCGGCGAGGGCGACGACCTTCATGCCGTCACCGGAACAGGTCCCTCCTGCGCGGCATTATCATCGACTTCATGCCAACCTCTCCCCTGGTGAACCTTACTCCCCTGACGACCGCGGCAGGGATCCCGTCGAGCTTCCCGGTCGCCAGCTCCGCAGCGCCTGCGATCTCGTCCACCACCGCCGGCTCCGTCACCCGGAGGGCGTAGCCGTAGGCGTCGGTCCTGCCTGCGTAGGAGACCAGGGGGACGATCCCGGAGCACCCGATGGCCACGTCGGTCTGCCCCCTCCTCCAGGGGCGACCGAAGGTGTCGGTGACCACGACTGCGACCCCGACGCCGGACCTCGCCTCGATGGACTTCCTGATGCGCCTGGCGCTCCTGTCCGGGTCGACGGGGAGCAGGACGGCGAGCCCCTTCCCCACGTTGGACTGGTCGACCCCGGAGTTGGCGCAGACGTATCCGTGCCTGGTCTCGGTGATTATGACCCCGTGGCCGGACCGGACGACCCTCACCGCCTCTCTGAGTATCAACTCCACCAGCCGCTCGTTCTTGCCCTCCTTCTTCGCCAGGCGCTTTGCCCTGGGCGACGGGACCACGGTTGAGAGCCTGACGACGCGCCCTTCGGACTTCGACACCGCCTTTTGCTTTACCACCACCACGTCGCCGTCCTCGAGGCGGAGCCCCCCCTTGGAGAGGGAATCGCAGATGACCTCGCCGAGGTCAGAACCCTTCCTGATCTCAGGGACGCCCGGCACGGGGAAGACTTCTATCCGGCTCAAGCCTCTCCCCCGAGGCGAATTTTCGGGGCGATAAAGCCTCTGCCGCGGGGGTATGTTTTTGACCCCCCGGGGTTGGCTCGGGGACAGATGCCCAGGGTGGAGGACGTGCTGAATGTCCTGGCGGAGGTGAAGGACCCGGAGCTCGGGAGGGACGTCGTCAGCCTCCACATGATAGAAGGGGTGAAGGTCGACGGAGGGAGGGTGGAGTTCACGCTCAACCTCACGACCCCTGCCTGCCCCCTGAGGTCCAGGCTGGAGGAGTCGGCGAAGGGTGCGGTGGCCGCGATCCCCGGAGTGACTCAGGTGGTGATGAAGACATCGGCGAATGTGTTCGCCACCAGGGACTTCTCGGGCGCGGAGGTGCTGAAGGGGGTGAAGAACGTGATCGCCGTCGCCAGCGGCAAGGGCGGCGTGGGCAAGTCGACGGTCGCGGTGAACCTGGCGGTGGCCCTGGCGGCGTCGGGGGCGAAGGTCGGGATCCTTGACGCGGACGTCTACGGCCCGAACATCCCCCTGATGATGGGGGTGACGGACCCGCCCATCGTCCGCGACGACAAGGTGGTCCCCCCGGTCGCCCACGGGGTGAAGATCGCGTCGCTCGGCT